>NZ_JASGEX010000141.1:0-10217 GCF_047606085.1 Parafilimonas sp. | reverse complement strand
TCTCTTACCAAATTAGGCAAAAGCCTTACGCCTGTATTTAAAGAAATGTCAAAATGGGGCAACAAGTATATTTTGTCAAAAGGTTGAAACTGTCTGTGCTGTGTCGTCCGTTACAATGACCGCCAACACAACAATAAAAATAAAACCATGCAATTCAGAAAATTACTGTTCACAATTATAGCATTATCGTTCTCAATAGTGAACGGGCAGTGCCAGGCAGTTTCGCAAAACCGCCCGAATATCCTGTTTATTTATACAGACGACCAGCGTTATGATGCATTGAGCCTTGTTCAGGAAGCCCAGGCAGCCAAAGCCCGTTTCCCATGGTTTAAAACGCCCAATATTGATCGCATAGGAAGAGAGGGCGTACGTTTTTCAAATTCTTTTGTTGTCAACTCACTTTGTTCTCCCAGCAGGGCTGCCTTTCTTACTTCGCAGTACAATCATCAAAACGGCATTGCAAATAATCATACGGAGTTTACCAATACCAGCCCTACCTATGCCACAGAATTGAAAAAAGCCGGTTACGCCACAGGTTTTGTTGGCAAATGGCACATGAGCAACCAGGAAGGCAAACGGCCGGGCTTCGACTATTCCTTTAGCTTTTTTGGGCAGGGGCGCTACCAGGACTGTCCTTTCCAGCTGAACGGCGAGGCAATTGTGCAAACCAAAGGCTGGGTAGATGATATTTCAACCGATTCGGCGCTGGCATTTATCCGGCGAAACGAAGCGCACCCTTTTATGCTGGCGCTGGCGTTTAAATCTTCCCATGGCCCCTGGGATCCTCCGGCAAGGCTGGCCAATGAATTTTCTGATGTTGCGCTTACACCTTCCGGAAGCGAAGGGCATGATGTTCCTTACAAGGGAAAGGTGTATGCAGGCCGGAAAGAGAACAATAAAAACGGGAAAGCGGCTGATTCTTCCCTTGCCCGGCTGTCCTGGACAGAAAAAAACGACAAAATGATCCGCAATTATTTCCGGGTGCTGAAGGGCGTGGATGAAAATGTGGGGCGCATACTCGATTACCTTGATTCAGCGCATTTGTCTGAAAACACAGTCGTCATATTTTCTACAGATAATGGTTATTTTCTTGGCGAGCATAACCTCGGCGATAAGCGCGCTGCTTATGAAGAGTCTATGCGCACGCCTTTGCTGGTAAGGTTCCCGGCGCGTTTCCCGCAGGGAGCTGTGGTTGATAAATTTGTGCTGAACCTGGATATAGCGCCCACCATACTGGACCTGGCCGGCATTAAAGCCCCCTCAACATTCCAGGGGCAGAGCTGGGCGCCGCTGGCTGAAGGAAAAACTGTGCCCTGGCGTGCTTCTTTCCTATATGAATATTTTTATGAAAATAATTATAATACACCCACGATAGTAGCGTTGCGAACGGAAACGGCAAAACTGGTAAAATATCCCGGCGAAGAAGGCTGGTCGGAACTTTTTGATTTATCGAAAGACAGCCTTGAAGAACATAACCTGTACAACAGCCCGCCGGCTAAAGCATTAAAAACAAAAATGATAGCTGAATTAAGGAAACAGGAACAACTGGTTGGCTATAAAATTCCCGCGTATGCCGATAAAGCCCTAACCGATAAAAAGGGACATTATATCTTCCCGGACAGTATAGCAGCCCAGCCGTTATATAACCCGGGCGTAAATTAAAGAAATTATTGAGCGTACTGCCGGCCCGGTAAGTTTTAAACTGGTATTGAAAAAGGGCGACCGGCTATTCATTCACCTTATATACCTGCAAGCTGCTTCCGGCCGCGCCTGCAAACAAGTATCGGGATTGCTGTACATGCATCATCAGGGCGGACTTTACGTCGCCTTTGATGCACATGCCTGATCGGGTTTGCGGAATATATGTGAAGCTGCCTTTGCCATCTCCTTTTAATAAAGTACCATAGGAAGCATCAACGGCGCCAAGTTTCAGCCTGTTGTCTGAATGATTGCCCAGCAGCAGCAGGTCTGTTTTGCCGTCTTTGTCAAAATCATCAGCAATGATTTTTGATATATAAGTAAACTGCGCCTGCGAAGGCAGGGCTGTTTTTATAAATTTTCCATCTGTGTTTATGAATGTGCAGGTATGCAGTTCATTTACCATAAGGGAATCTGCTTTTGATATTTCATCAGGAGAAAAAATATCAGTGATAGTTGCACTTGCATAATCTCTGTATGTAGTAAACTTTTTACGCATGGCGGTGATCTGGTTGTTCAGTTCATCGCGGCTTACGAAGGGGTAGCTTTTTCCCTGGATATAAAAATTGAATATGGGATCAGGATTACCATCGCCGTCAAAATCGGCATAATACATTTTTGCAGGCTCATCGGCTGATGCCCGTATTTGCGAATTGAGGCCAAGATTGCCGGCAATGATATCATCTTTGCCATCGCCGTTTATATCAGCCACAGCAAGCGTGTTCCAGAAGCCATTATTGCTGCCGGGGAAATAAGTTGCCGTTGCATCTGTAAAATCATTGGCTGAATTTATGTAAGCTTCTACAGGCATCATCTCGCCGCAGATAATCAGGTCTTTCCTGCCGTCGTTATTCAAATCAATCCACTGCGCATCAGTAACCATGCCGGCCTTTGCAAAGCTTACCTTGATTTTGGTGAAATAACCTTTGCCATTATTCTGCAATAAAAAACTTTCAGGCGCTGCAGGGTATTGCCCGGGAATAACCCTTCCGCCCACAAACAAATCAAGATCGCCATCGTTATCATAATCGCATGGCCTTACACAGCTTTTACTGCCGGCGCTTACATCGGGCAAAGCATTTTGCAGTTTTGAAAAATTGCCTTTGCCATCATTTATATACAACTCATCCTGCAATGCCGGCGTGTTTGGCTCGAATAACGAATAACCGCCTTTGGCTATATACAGATCAGGAAAACCATCGCCGTTGGCATCAAAAAATGCGGCCGCCGAAATAGCTGAAGTGTTTTCATCTCCAATGCTCAAACCTGCAATCGGCCTGAAGGAGCCATCGTGTTGCTGCACATAAATCTTACCTGGGTTATTGCCATCGCCGCTTATAAAAACATCATCTAAGCTGTCTTTATTCACATCGGCTTTTGCCATAACCGGCCCTGTTTTAGAATACATGAACAGCATCAGCGGCTGGCGTTTGAAATCATTTTCATCAAATTCCGTTCTTGCATATTTTATAATGCTGCTATCTTTTGTGAAGATGGTTTTGAATGGCTTGCCTGAAGGCTGAATATATTTTTCTGCAGCTTCTTTTTCATCAATAACCAGGTGTTGGTTTACCGGTTGTTGTTGCAGCAATACAGTTTCCCCGCCGGGAAAAATGATGCGGATTGAATCAATGGCCGGCGCAGTTCCTAACCCAAAAGTTAATACAGCGGGCAGGCATGACAGGTAGCCGCGTGACGGGTTTACTTCCTGGTATTGCTCGCTGCCGTTGGCATACACATACACTTTGGCGCCAATGGCAGAACTGTTTTGCTTATCGCCTTTCAGTTGTATTGAAATGAAACCGGCTTTATTGTTTTCGCTGGCCATGTTTTGATATACAAATGCAGGCGTGTTGATATTATTTACAACCAGGTCGAGATCGCCGTCGTTATCCAGATCGGCATATACGGCGCCGCTTGAGATAGAAGTTTCATCAAGCCCCCAGTTGTTCATTTCATTGGTAAAACTGATATCGTGGTTGTTCCTGAAAATATAATTCGGCAGCCTGGTGGCAGGCATGGCTTTTACCAGGTCCATCAGCAAAACAGGCTGCCGCTCCATTGCTTTCTTTACTTTATAATCGCCCCAATAGTGCAAAAAATCTTTATTGGTGTAATCGCGCAAATAGCCGTTTGTAACAAAAAGGTCTTTATAGCCGTCATTATCAAAATCTGCCAATAAAGGCGCCCAGCTCCAGTCGGTATTGGATACGCCTGCAAACTGTGCAATTTCACTAAACGTGCCGTCGCCGTTGTTTAACTGGAGGGCATTGCGCATGTACTGTTTTTGAATGCCCTGGCTTACCATCAGCTGGAGCGACTCATAATTTTCCTGCAACTGCAGTTGTTTCTGCCGCTTGTTATCTTCCGGCAGCATATCCAGGTTAATAATGTCCGGCAAACCATCGTTGTTATAATCCGCCACGTCCACGCCCATTGAGAATTGCGCCAGGTGCTGCAAACGGTTTTTTGTGTCATCGGTAAATGTGCCGTTGTGGTTGTTGATATACAAATAATCAGGCTCGTTGTAATCGTTGGTTACATATACATCCTGCCAGCCGTCGTTATTTATATCGGCAATGGCAATGCCCAGCCCGAAAGTTAAAGCGTTTTGATGCAGGCCTGCTTTGGCCGATACGTCTTTAAAATGCCCGTGCCCGTCATTATCATATAATTTATTGCCGGCCAGGCTGTCCACGTCGTTCCGGTATTTGGCCAGCTCATCGTTGCCAATCTTTTTGTTGCTGTGGTTTAGCAGGAACATATCTAAATCGCCGTCATTATCATAATCAAAAAATGCCGCCTGGGTGCTGAAGCTTTTATCGTCCAGGCCATATTGTTTCGCTTCTTCTTCAAACTTTACCTCACCCCGGCCCTCTCCGGCAGGAGATGGGGAAAAGCCTTTGTTTATAAAGAGCTGGTTGCGCCTTGCATCATCGTTCACTATGCCTGAATAGCATACATAAATATCAGGCAGGCCATCGCCATTCACATCGGCTATTGTGGCGCCGGTTTTCCAGCCGCCCTTCCGCCCGGCCAGTAATGGGTTTGCCTGTTCCGTAATGTCTTTAAATTTCATGTGGCCCAGGTTCAGGTAGAGTTTATTGGGCTGCATATTGGCAGTAAAAAAAAGATCGGGTAAACCATCATTGTTGATATCGCCAACGGCTACGCCGCCGCCATTGAAAAAATATTCAAATGCCAGCACATTAAGCGTTTCTGATTCCGTTATATTATTTGCGAAGCCTATACCCGTTTGGGTTGAATCAAGCAGTGTAAATAATTTTTGCTGGGCTGATAACTGAAGCCGAAGACTTACCAGATAAATAATGAGGAAGGCAATAATTAATTTTATCTTAATCTGGAACATACGCGGATGCGGCAAAAGAACAACAGTATTGGTAAAAATAAAAAAGGCTGCTTTCCGGAAGCAGCCTTTGAGAATAAAATTATTATAAAAACGCATGCCTATTCTGCATCCCACCACATGCGGGTTACCCAGGTATCGCCACCCATAGAAGATACGCCGGCGCTGTAGTTTGTGCCATTGGTTGTAGCTTCTGATGCGGGGTAGATTTCCCTTCTGGGTATGGCGCCGCTGGTAAAATTACCGGAATAGCTAACCGGCGTTAAGTCGGGATAGCCTGATCTTCTCCAGTTATTCCAGGCTTCAATAAAATTAAACAGCGTGCCTGTGGTAACCCAGAATTGTGTATTGATCTGTTCGAGGGACGCGTCGGTTGACGTTACGTCCAAAGGATACGCGGTTGCATAAGCTTCAGCCGTTGCGGATGAAATAGTGCCCTCATCGCTGTTAAGGGTGGCATAGCTTTGCAACGCAGCGGATACCCCGTTGTGATAATGCGTGGAAGCATCGCCCACGCTCCATCCTCTTACGGCGGCTTCCGCCAGCAACAGCTCTGTTTCAGCATACGTAAGTATGAAACCGGGAGAGCTTAAATCGAGATAAAGCGCGGTTTTAGGGCGGGAGTATAAGCCAATCGGGTTATAATCATCGCCTGTGCCTGAACCTCCGGGATAGTCTGTGGCGGTTGTTATATCAGTAGTGCCCCCGTTTTGATCGTAGCCGTTTGGCATGCCTTCCTGCGCATCGGCGTCATCATCGCCGGCAAGCGACTGATCGGCGGCGGCAGTTAAGCCTGCCTCGGGCACTTCTGCAATAATGCTCAGCCTTGGGTCGTCATTTGACTTCAGCCAGTCTATCAGGTATTTTCCCCATCTTACTTCCTGGTAGTCTTCCGTGGTTTGAAGGGCGCTTATATTGGCATTATTATACCCATCCGTTTCATCAAATGCGATATAAGCATTGTCGTCAACGCTTTCAAACGTGCCGCCGGAATAGGCTAATTCTGCATATTCCTGCGCGGTTGACGCATCCACTTTTGTTAAGCGCATAGCCATACGCAGCATAAGCGAATAACCAAACTTTTTCCATTGGTCAATGTCGCCATCATAAATAAGATCGTTTGTAGGAGCCGTTTTTGATGCGTCTAATGTGGCAATTACCGAATCAAGGCTGCTTAGCATGGCAGGGTAAATGCTTGACTGCTCATCATACACCGGGTTGGAGATATTGGCTGTTTTAGCCTGCAATGCCTCAGAATAAGGGCAGTCGCCATACACATCTGTAATCAATTCAAGGTTTAATAACTGCACTATAAACGCTATGCCGCTAAGGTTGCTCAGGTCATCATCATCTTTTACGAGGTTTTGAATTTCATAAGCCTTGCTGGCAGCGCTATAAGCATTGTCCCAGATACTGGCGTCATACGTAAGGATATTGGTGGAGGCAACATATTTATCCCCGTTGCTGTAATAACTTGGATATGCTGCGGAAGCAAAAATCTGCGCCCACATGCTTTGGAATAATATGGCCCCGCTATAGCCCTGTATGGTGCTCAGATAATTTATTTCGGCGGTGGGCAATAATAAATTGGCGTCGAACTCTTCTGAAGACGCCTGCGTGGGATCCGTGTTTATCGAATCGAAGTTCTTGGTGCAGGACACTGAAGTAATGCAAACAACTGCACCCATATATATTAATAGTTTTTTCATTGCTGCTCTAATTTTTGAATTTGAAATTTACATTAATGCCAAATGTCCTTGTTGACGGCAAGCTGGTGCCTTCAATGCCTGCATACGAAACGCTGGCATTAAAGCCTGCTTCCGGGTCTATATCGCCGCTCTTCTTCATTAAAATAGCCAGGTTTCTTGCAACCAGCGAAACCTGTATGGCGCTGAACACAGGCATTTTCATCTTATCTCCTCCAAAAGTGTAACCCAGCGTTACCTGCCTTAATTTAATGTAATCGCCGTCCAGCACATTTACCTTTGAAACAGTTGCCAGCCGCTGGTAATAGTCTTCCGCATCTGCAGCCACCGTATTGGTAGTACCGTCAGTATAAACGCCCGTGGTTATGCCGCTTTCCCTGCCCTTTAATGTCATTTTATCCAGGCCGCGGTAAATAGCGTAGTATTTAGAGGCGGATAAAATGTAGTTGCCATAATTATAGTCAATCAGGAAGGAAAGGTTGATCTTTTTATAAGTGAAGGAGTTATTTAGCCCGCCGTATAAAGTGGGCAGAACGCTGCCCATTGGCGTCAGGGAGCCCTGTATGGGCAATCCATCTTCATCCACTTCTATTTCCGTTTTTTTGTCATCATAGTAGGTGTAATCGTACGCCAGTATCTGCGGGCCGGACTTGCCAACAACAAAAGCTGTATTTGCATTAAGCGGGCGGTAAGTGCCTAATGTTACATCATTATTATCGGCATCGGTTTTCAAAATTTTATTCTTAACGTTCGACAGATTAAAGGTAACATCCCAGTTAAAATTTCTATTCTGTACAGGTGTGCCTGTTACCTGCACCTCAAGGCCCTTGTTTTGCACCGACCCGTTGGCTATTACCCTGCTGGTATAGCCTGTGGCTGCGCTTAGGTCTCCATCCATTATTTCATGCTTTGTTTTTTGGAAATAATAAGAAACATCCAGGCCTAAACGGCTATGAAGAAATTTTAATTCTGTGCCAATTTCTGATTCTGTTTTTACAAAAGGTTTCAGGAACAGGTTGGGCAGGCTGGAACTAAAGCCGCCGCTTGGCGTACCGTTGATGGTATTGTTCACATAATAGTAAACGGCTGTTTGATAGGCGTCAGACGGCTCGCCGCTGGTTTGCGCATAAGACAACCGCAGCTTGCCAAAATTTAATACGGAGCTATGCAATAATTCCGAGAAAATGAAGCTTCCGGTAACAGAAGGCGTGAATATATTTCTCTTGTTTGAAGGAATAGAAGAATTGTACAATGTGGAGAACGCATCGTACCTGCCTGTGGTGGAAAGCGTAAGGAAGTTTTTATAGCCAAGGTCAACAGCGTAATAAGCAGAATGTACTTCCTTGGCAGAAAAATCGTAACTCCTTGCATAGCTTACAACATTTGTTGGGGTATATAAGCCGTCAATCACAAAATAACTGCCGCTTACGCCTACGGTTTCAAAACGATTTTTCCGCAGGTTAGCGCCAAGCGTTGCATTAAGGCTTATGTCTTTAGTAATGTTATGATTAACGCCGATTATACCATCCACATTAATTTCGGAGGTTTGCGCTTTTGATAAATTGTTCAAATAACCGGACTGGCCATCGGTATTGTAAGCATAAGCAGTACCGGAAGGGGTAACTGTTTTATAACGGTCGTTTTCATTATCGTAACCTAATCTTGCCATAGCATACAACCAGCCGGTAAAATTGTATTTTGCCGACAGTGAAGATATAATACGGTCTCTGCTCTGGTTATTGATCACCTTATTTACCACAAACCAGGGATTGGTTGCGTAAGAATCATCCGAGAAAACAATTTCCGCTCCCGTTGAATCATAACCCGGTTTAAAAATTTTATCATTTACGCTGTTGGCAAGAAACCAGAAGTTGTTGGGGTTTAACGGCCCGTCGCTTAAATAAGGGCGGTTCCGGTCACTCTGGTCAAGATAAGTCAGTATAGCATTTACATTCAGCTTTTTAGTTACATTCTGGTTAAGGTTTAAATTGAATGTTTTTCGCTGGATGCCGCTGTTTAGAAGTATTGATTTATTATCCATGTTGGAAGCGGAGATGCGGTATGTGCCATTATCGCCGCCGCCGCTTACGGCTACCGTGTTTGTAAATGTGCTGCCGGTGCGATAAAAATTGTTCATATTCGTTTTGTGGGATACGGCAGAATAACTATAGGTATTGCCATCGTAGCCAATAACAGAAGATCCATCCAGCAAGGCGCCCCAGCTTAACCGGGTAGTGCTTAAAGCGGCTGCGGTTGTTGTGGGCTTATCGCCACCGGTTCCCTGCCCATATACGTATTGGTAATCTGTCAAATCCATGGGTGCGTCCGCCTGGAAATTTGTATTGTATTCCACAGAAGCTGCGCCTTTTTTGCCGGATTTGGTTGTAATTAATATAACGCCGTTTGAAGCGCGGGCCCCGTATAATGCAGAGGCAGCCTGGCCTTTTAAAACGGTCATGGTTTCTATATCATCGGGGTTTATATTGCTGATGCCATCGCCGGCGTCGGCGCCGCCCCATTCGCCGGCGCTGCCCCTGTTGGAATTATCCATCGGCACGCCGTTTATTACAAATAAAGGCGAGCCGCCGGAATTCATGCTGGGCATGCCCCGCAGGAGTATTCTCGCCGTTCCGCCCGGGCCGCCACTAGTGCCATGCACATCTAAGCCGGCTACCTGGCCTGCTAAAGACAAGGCCACATTTGTTTCGCGGGCTTTGTTAAGCGAATTGCCGTTAACGGTGCTTATGGCATAGCCCAGTTTCCGTTCTTCTTTCTTAATGCCCAGCGCGGTAACCACCACATCGCTTATGGTATTGGCGCCTGCCTGCATGGTAATGGTTACATCGGCCTGGTCAGGGCCTACGGGCACAGACACCGGGTTATATCCCACATAATTCACTTCAAGGGTTATATTACCCGAAGGCACAGTAAGGGTAAAGCTTCCATCTGCAGCAGTGACCGTGGAGGTTTTGGTTCCTTTTACGGTAACCGTAGCAGCAACCAGGGGCTGACTGGACGAGTCTTTTACAACCCCGGTTAAAGATCTTGTTTGTGAAAAAACTTTTACTGATGAAAAGATCAACACAAATAATAATACAAACAATGGTGGAGGAGGATACTTTCTCATTAAGATTCTTTTTTTAAATTATACAAATCAATAATACAAGACATTTATATGCAGTCAGTTACTCTAACAGAGACGCTTTTAAGCCAAACAATGCTGCATTTATTCAGGTAAAACCAGGAACCTGCAATATTTTAATTCACCGGAATAACACCGGATCTGGCTTTACTGGTTTTATAAATAAATTCCCTGCTTAAATTTTCCATTACCAGTGCGGCGGCGCCCATCAAGCCGGCTTCGTGGCCGAGCGATGAAATTTCAACGGTTGTATTTTCTGCCAGCCTTGGTATGCAATACATATTCAGAGCCTGCTGTAAAGGCG
>NZ_JASGEX010000140.1:0-14134 GCF_047606085.1 Parafilimonas sp. | reverse complement strand
TGAATCCCAATCCATGCGCCATACATGAAACTGTGACGCCCACACAGTATCAACAGGTTTCTTCCTGCTATACCAATACGCCTTATACGGTATTGATGTACCGATAGCAATGTTGGCCAAAAGGCTGTCGCGGTAATATTCCATCATATCAATCTCGCCATTGGAAGGCCAGGGCTTTGATACGCCAAGCATCCACCACGCCGGCCACATACCGTTGCTAATATCTATTTTACCGCGCATTTCAAAACGGCCGTATAACCATTGTTGTTTATGCCTTGTGATGATGCTGGCCGACGTGTATTCAATGTTCCTGCGGTTAGTGCGCCAGTCTTTACTTCCTTCTATATAATTTGGATTTGGCCTGTTTTCTTTTTTTGCTTCAAGTATGAGATGGCCGTTTTTGCAATATGCATTTTCAGGCTGGTACCATTGATGTTCTTCGTTGCGCACAAAACCATTTTCATAGCTCCAGTTGGCCGGATCCGGAGCGCCATCTTTATTAAACTCATCCGCCCAAACTAATGTATAGCCTTCACGCATGTTGTTACCTTGCTGCGCTTTTATACTGCAGCCTGTTATCATCAACAGCGCAGTGCAAATTATCCTGTGCATGGTTCTGAAATTATATTTTACCGGTTAAAAATTTTATTAAACCTGCTCAGCTATACATTCCAGCATCATTTTTCAATTCATCTATCGTGCAGCTATATAGCCACCCAATCAATGCAATCAGTCAAGCCTTTTAAACCGATCTTCCAGGAGTTGCTTGAATGCTGCTTTATATGCTTTGCTTAAAAAGCTTTCATCAATTTGCTTCATCCACTTCTGCTTCGCTTTAAACATCTTTGAAAAAATATTTTCCTGCTGTTTATTATCTATTTTAGCTGTATTAAATGCAGCTTCAAAATCAGCCTTTCGTATTTTTTTCTTTTTACCGTTCAGTGTAAGCGCCAGGTCTTCATCATCGGCGGGGTTTACCAGTTTTGTTGCCACAAGATCGTATGCAGGTGATAACACCATTCCTAAACCGGGATGTTCGATCAAAGAGAAATTTTTCAGGTGCATATCTGCATTGCCGGTTAGAAATGAAAAAACCAGTAATTCGAAAAAGTTTACAACATCCAGTCCCGGTGTTGAGGAATATCTTTGTAATGCTTTTGCTATTTGTTCATAGCTGCCATGATATTTATCCTCCGTAAGCCGTTCCGTAAGCTGGCACATATCTTCCATCGCGAGTTTTTCTTTTTTTGTACGATCCGCCCTTTTGGTTATGTAAGCCAGGCTGCCCGATTTCATTCTTATCAGGCAATGCCGTACCGTTTTTATTTTAGCCAGTAAAGCTAAATGCATAGTCAGGTCTTCCACTTCAGGCAACTGCGGGTAATGTGGTGTTGGCGGCTTTAGTATATATCCGCCCCACAAACCCACAATGGTGAAACGCCTGTCTTTATTCTTTTTATCTGAAGGAAGATGAAGTGATAATTTCGGTTGCACGCCTGTTACAGCCACCCGGCTTTGTATAACCTGCAATGCTAATTGTTCAAGATCACTTTCTGCGTAAGGAAGTTCAGGAGGTTCAGGCTGCCCAAACATTTTTTTGGAACAGGCCGGATGATAATCAACAGAAGTATGACTAAGCGGCAAATAACAATGCAAACATCTTTTCATTCCGCACCTGTTTTTATTTCATGTATGCTTACGGCACCGATGCAGTCTTTACAACAAGCCAATAATAAACCCATACGGTCGCGTGGATTAAGCTTCCAGTTTTTTTCGGCAATATCCAGTAACCATCCTTCCGGTATCAGGCCATCAAAAAAAGGGAACAATACTTTGCTGGTATAAGCTGTGTTTTGCAACGGCATGGTGAGACTTACAGGCCGGGCATCGGGCAATTGCAGGTAAGCTGTATCATATATAAAATGATAGCCTTCTTCATCCTGGCTGATTAAACCGGCAACTATGTCCTTTACTTTCACAATGGCTTTACGCATGCTGAAACTTTTAAGGTTGATTATTGCTTTGCTGCTGAACAGGGCCTAATTCATAGCCAAACAAAGTCAATACCTGGTTTACTTTATCAAGCCTTAATGTTTGTTTACCCTGCTCCAATTCCCGCATAAACCTTAACCCAACGCCGGCCTTTTGTGCAAGTTCAGACTGCGTAAGTTTAACAGCATTTCTTTTGTTCTTCACAAAACTTCCTAACGTCATTTTATACCTGATTGGGTGTAAATATAGTTTAACTTGCTTAAAACATACCTGATTGGGTATAATTAATAAAGCCCGATTAGCGTTTGTAGCTAAATGGATATAGCGCCAACAGCATTAATCTTTATTACTGTAATTCAAGCCAATCTTAACAGGTTTGATTGTTTAGAATTTTCGCCTGGGAAGAGCAAAACCTGTCAGGTTTTAACCGATATTTTTATGTTCACATGATGCGCTACATCAAAGCATAACAGGTTCGTTATTAAACTGCTCAAACCATACATTCCGGCATCACTTTTTCAATTCATCTATCGTCCAGCTATCAGTCCAACTTATTTCGGGCACATTATTATTCATAGTTAAAGGCAGCCAGATGTACCTTGAATCTTCAAGATTGGTTTTATGCCAGCGATCAGCCATAAAAATAAATTTCCCTTTAGCTGCATCAACAGGCAGCACATAAGTGCTTTGCGCATAAAAAGTTTTATTGGCATCAGCGCCCTTGCACGGGTTACCATTTTGTGTCCAGTCACCCATTATTGAATCGGCCACGGCATACGATGCTTCGTTGGGCGCCCAGCCTGTGCAACCTGATGTAATAAGATAGTACCTGTTATTGTATTTGAAAATAGCAGGCGCTTCTCTTGAGAGGTTTATCAATATGCGTTTATCGTTTGTTGTGTGCGAGAGATAATCATCACTCAGTAAGCAAATATGCATGGTTGCATTTTCTTCTGAAGAATAAAAATGATATGCCCTGCCATCATCATCCTGGTAAATGGTCATATCCCTTGCCATATTGCCATTTGGCCTTTCGCTGTGCAGGTAAGTGAATGGCCCCTGTGGTTTATCGCTTACAGCAACGCCCGATTTTGCAGCGGCATAATCTTTTGAATCAATGTGCAGCCACATCACAAACTTTTTCGTGCGGGCATTGTAAATAACTTTTGGCCTTTCAATTACATTGCCCTGGTACAGGTCGTTTGCTGAATCTGTTTTTTCAGCAGGCAAGGCAACGCCTTCATATTTCCAGTTCAATAAATCTTTGGATGAATAACAGGAAACGCCGCCTGCCACTACGCGGTAGTTTTCCCAGCTGGCATCCGGTACCCGTGAAGTCTTGCCCTTTTTTATTTCACCATACCAATAATACGTGCCATTATAAAAAAACAGCCCGCCGCCATGCGCATTGATGATATGCCCGCTTTCATCATACCAGTTTTCGCCGGGTTTGAATGAAGTGTTTTTTGTTAATGAAGTTTGAGCGTAACCTGTATTTAAGCAAAGCATCATACAAAAACTCTTAAGAAAACAAAGCATGTACTTCATAAATAATTTCAATAATGTGCAGCGTAATTTATACAGTTGCGAACAAATAGAAAAACTTTACCGGCTGCAGGTAAAACTGTAGCTGGTAAAGTTGATAAGATGATAAAATTTTTATAGAATGTTTTCGCGCTATCTAATAATTCGGGTTTTGTGTCAGCTCCGGGTTCTGGCCTATTATTGACAATGGAATAGGCAGCAAATAGTTTTTGGAAGCGTCAAATGACCATTGCGGCGAACCGGACGGGATTACCTCAATCACATCATACGTATAGCCGCTGGAAGTGGGCGTAACCTTCGTTCCATGCATTACATGGTTCAGGTTATCTTCAGCAATCTTCCAGCGAAGCAAATCGAAATAGCGTTTGCCTTCAAAGGCAAGCTCTACCCTCCTTTCGCGGCGTATCAGCTGGCGCATTGAATCCTGCGATACATTGGGATATATTTCGGAAAAGGTAGGAATGCCGGCCCTTGTCCGCACCTGGTCCAATGCATCATACACCGATGCATCCGGGCCTTCGGCTTCATTCTCCGCTTCGGCATAATTCAGCAGCACTTCGGCATACCTGAAATAATAATAGGTTTGGCTGCTGGGGCCTCCCCAGTCAAAAATGTTTACGGTGGTATCAATGCATTTTTTCATGGCATAACCCGTATTGGTTTGGTCTGTGGCATCAGACAAATCAATTTCATTATACCCAGAGCCTACCGCAGATATATATTCCACCCCGTTAAATGTATTCCCGTTATACAATATAGACTGCCTGAAACGGGGCTCCCTGCTGGCATAAGGGTTTTGAGCATCGTAACCGGAACCAGCATCTGTTATGGCTTTTCCATTGGCCATGGCATAATCGTCCACCAGTTCCTGCGTAGGCGTTGAACCGCCCCAGCTCAGCCACTGTTGCCCCACATAAGCAGGGCCCTGGTAATTCGTAATGGTGCTCCCCGCCTTCAGGCCGAGATATTCCCTGTAAAATATGCCTTCGTTGTTATTGCTGTTGCCGCCGGTGGTTAAAAACAATTCATCGTAAGTAGGATAAAGGCTGTAGCCCAGTTGCATTACCAGTTTATTGGTAGCGGCGGCGGCGGCCCACCTGGTTAAATCGTTTGATGTATTATATAAAGGGCTGGCATAAAACAGCTCGATCCATCCTCTTAGTGTGAGCGCAGCCCCTTTTGTAACCCTTCCTCCCCCATCGTTGCCGCTATTATCAGGCAGCAGGTCTGCGGCTTCTGTAAGCTCCTCTTCCAGAAAAGCATAATTTTCATCAAACGTGGCCCTTGCATGATAGATAGAATCCCCGTCTTCGGCCCTGTTGTCGGGCACAGTAATAATGGGGCCGCCGCCATACAGCATCCATACAATATGATAAAAATAGGCCCTCAGCACTTTTGCTTCGCCCAGCCGCTGCTCCTTATAGCTGTCATCAAGGGACGAGGCATCCAGGCCGGCAATAAAAACATTGCATTTACGGATGGCCGTGTACAGGTAATCCCAGTTAAGCCAGGATGATGATTTTTGATACCCTCCGCCCCAGTTATAAGAGAATACGGTATTTGAAGTAATGGTTGCCTTGGTTCTGGCTGCATTGGCACTGGTGCTCCAGCTAAAACCGGTCATAGAATTGTCTGTCCAGTTATCAAAAGGATCAAAAACCAGGTCGTATTCATCCGGCAGGTAATAATACACGTCGTTCAGAACAAGATCGGCTGCATCTTCTGTGGCAAAGGCCGTAGTGCTGCTTACCGCACTTAAATTGTCCACATTTAAAAAACTGTCTTTCCTGCACGCAGAAAACAGCAGGCCGCAGCATACTGCCAGCTTAATGATGGCATTCCCGTTATATGAAGTTTTCATTTTCATTTCTTGATGTTGTAATAAAATTAGAATTGAAGTTTAAGCCCAAACGTTATCACTTTTTGTGTGGGGAAATACCAGCCCCTTCCATTGCTTATTTCAGGATCGAAATTTTTAACCGTTGTCCAGGTAAGTATATTTTGTCCTGACACATATACGTTTATCAGGCTCATGCCCAGCTTGCCTGAAAATGTTTGAGGCAGCGTATAACCCAATACGCCTGTTCTTAAGCGCAGGTAAGAAAGGTTCTGCTGCCAGAAGGAAGATGTTTGGGTATTGTTTTCAGAAGGCGTTGTTGTCATTCTTGGATAAGATGCATGCGGGTTATCTTCCGTCCAGTAATTGAGCACGGTAACCGGTGCGTTTTTATTGTTGTCAAAAGCCCAGGCGGCTGTATTGGTTATTTGCAATGAGCGCTGGCCTGCACCCTGGAATAAAAGCGATAATTCAAAACCTTTGTAAGATATGCTGGGTGTAAACCCGTAGATGATCTCCGGGTAATTCGGCGGCCCCAGCGGCACCATATCATAAGAATTAATCGTGCCATCGGGCACTCCATCGGCCCCGCTTATGTCGGCATACCGTATATCGCCCGGCGCCACGGTAGCCCAGGTTTGTGTAGGTATGCCATCTTTTAAGGCGCCGGCACTTGTAAAATTATCATCAGTAAAATACCCGATGGCCTTGTAGCCAAACGGCGTATTCAGCGGCCGGCCTGTTTGCCTCAGGTTAGGATAATCATAAGTAGAGCTGTTTTCAAATATCTGCACCAGCTTGTTTCTGGCATAGCTGAAATTAGCCGACAACCCAATCCGCAGATCTTTAGAAAAAGAATAATTGCCATTAATGGAAATTTCAAACCCGTTGTTCACCATAATGCCGGCATTTTCTTCGGCAAGGCTGATACCATATTCCGCCGGCACTACCACATCGGGCGTTAAAAGCATATTGCCCCGCCTTTCGTGAAAATAGTCGGCCTCCAGGCTGATTGCGTTGTTCAAAAACCTGGCTTCAATGCCTATATCGGTTTTGGTGGCCTTTTCCCAGGTAATATTAGGGTTGGGCTCGGTATTTTCATACAGCCCCTGTGTTTGAGTTTCATCCAGTATGGCAGACGTGCCGTATAATGTAAACCCGGATAAATATTGAAATGCCGATCCGGCCAGGTTACCGGACTGGCCCCAGGAACCCCTGATCTTCAACTCATCCAGCCATTTAACATCTGCCATAAAATTTTCCTGCGAAATTCTCCATGCCGCAGAAAAGGCAGGAAAGAAACCAAAGCGATGGCCGGGCGCAAAATAATAATGGCCGTCATAGCGGCCGGTAGCCTCAAACAGGTATTTATTATCATAGCCATAGGTGAGCCTGTACACCAGCGACCGTTGTTTTGAGCCGGATGAGCTGCCCGAATTGGAAATGTCGGTAGAGCCGGTGCCGCCTGCAAATAGTTCGGGGATAGATAAATTATAATTGATCCTGCCGGCGCTGAACATAAGCGATTTGGTGCTTCTGGCTTCTCCCACTACCAGGCCTGTAATGGCGTTTTTACCGAAGCTGCCGGAATAGTTGATATAGCCCTGGTAAGTAAATGCCTGTGTTTGATGATATTCTTCATAATACGAAGGCGATGTGGTGGGCTCTATAACCGTGTAAGTTTTAGAAACGGTGTCGTACTGGGAATAGCTGAATGGTGCACTCCAGGAACGGATAAGGCTGGTAATGCCCGCATTGTCAGAATTGTATGGATCACTGGGGTTATAATCGTAAGCACCCACCACTTTTACGCTTAATCCTTTCAAGGGCAATTTTTGCTCAATGGAAAACTGGGTAAGCATGGTATTGCCGGTAATGGTCTGGTAGCTGGGGTTATCGTAAAAATAAGCATAGAGGTAAGGATGATCGCCGTTGCTGTATATTTTAGGCGTGGAAACACTGGTGGTATTGATGAGGTTTTCAAAAAGCGATTGCGTATTATAACCGGCGCCGCTTAAATTTCTTTGTTCTACGCGGCCATTAAGCGAAAGGCTTACCAGGGTGGTATTGGTAGCCTGGATATCCATATTGCCGGAAACATTGTAACGCTTGTATTTTATGCCCGGGAACATGCCATCCTGCGCAAAATAGCTTAAGCCGGCGGCATATTTTATAATATCTGAGCCGCCGCTTATGGAAAGATTATGGCCGGTTTGCAGGTAGTTTTTCTGAATCATGTCTGCAATCGCATCAAAATTCGGATGGCCATCGGGGTCTGAGCCATCTTTATATTTCTGCAGGTCATCGTCAGTAAAAGGCATAATGGTAGCTCCGGCATTCACTGCCGCCACATTTTTTAATGTGGCATACTGATAAGAGTTGACGAAATGCGTAATGACCGTAGGGTTTTGAATACCTACATAACCATCATAAGAAAGAACAGGCTTGCCTGATTTACCCCGCTTCGTGGTAACCAGTATTACACCGTTAGCGCCGCCCATGCCATAGGGCGCCACCGCAGCCGCATCTTTCAGGATAGAGATAGATTCAATATCATCGGGATTTAGCTGGCTGTAATTTCTGGGCACGCCATCTACAATTAAAAGAGGCGAGGCGCTGCCATTTGTTCCCATGCCCCTGATCATGATGGTAGCGGCATCGTTGCCGGCCTGGCCACTGCCCTGCGTAAACAATACACCGCTAACCCGGCCACCAAGCGCATTGGAAATATCACTTACCGGCTGGCGCTGAATTTCTGTGCCCTTAATAGCCGATACAGATGCCGTGAGCGAGGTTTTTTTCTGGGTTCCATAACCCACCACCACCACATCGCTGAGGTTTTGCGCGGTTGATTGCAGCACCACTGTGATATCATGCTGGCTGCCTACGCTGATCTCCTGGGTTACAAAGCCGATATAACTGAAAATAAGTGTGGAACCGGAGGCAACATCAATCCTGAAATTTCCATTGTGGTCAGTTTGCGTGCCAATTTTAGAGCCCATAATCCGAACAGACACACCCGCCAAAGCAGCACTGTCCTGCCCAATAACCTTACCGGTTACCAGTTGCTGGCAAAATGATGGAATGGAAAATACAGCAGCAAAGCACACAATCAGGCAATATCGTTTTACATAAGCAGATCGCTTAATGCGGCAGCCTTCGTTACGAAGTCTTCTCATAGCAAACAATTGATTAGTTAATAATAGAATTCAACCTGGCAAACGCAATACATAAGCAATGCAATGGCGTTAAGTTTAATAAATGTTAAACAGGATAAAAATAGTCAGAAAGGAATTACAGAAATAAAAGACCGGTATTTTTTTAAGTTTAAAACAGATTATTTTTAATAACAAAAAACGCATGCAGCGTTACAAAAATTTTAGTGTCTTTGCACGGGTTATACCTTATCGCTGGCGCTGGCAGGCGCATTAAAAAATGAAGGCCAGTTATTGTACCGCAAGCTCTTTATATCTTGTCATCGCTTCCAAAAAATAATAATCACCATAGGTAAGCGGCACATCAACTTCTGATTTTGCAGGAAGGCTGCCCACAGAATGCTTCAAAATAAAACCGCCGTTTGTACCAATAGCTGCTTTGTATTCCGGTTTAGATAAATTAGAAATAATTGTTTTTGCAACCGATACATAGTTGCCTGCATTCTCTTTTGAACAAGTGCTTAATTCAAGCAAGGCAGAGGCTATTATTGCAGCAGAAGAAGCATCCCGCGGCGCATTTGGAATGCCGGGTGCATCAAAGTCCCAGTAAGGAATTTTATCGGACGGAAGATTGGGATTGGCCAGAATAAAGTGTGCAATATGGTTTGCCTGCTCAAGGTATTTTTTATCTTTTGTTTCCCTGTACATCACGGTATAACCATATAAGCCCCATGCCTGCCCGCGTGCCCAAGCAGAGTTGTCGGCTGCGCCCTGCGCTGTTTTCTTTTGCTGCACAGCGCCGGTTTCGGGGTCATAGTTTACAACATGATAAGAACTATAATCGTTACGAAAATGATTTTTCATAGTTGTATTGGCATGGGTAACCGCTATTTTATAAAATGATGAATCGCCGGTTGCTTTCGTTGCCCAGAACAATAATTCAAGGTTCATCATATTATCAATGATTACCAAAAAATCTGATGGTTTTGAATCCCACGATTTAATGCATCCAACTTTTGGATTGAAACGGCTTGCCAAAGATTTTGCACTGTTAATCAGTATTTGTTTATAAGCTTCATTATTGGGGTCTAAACGTAATGCATTGCCAAAGCTGCAATACATCATAAAACCGAGATCGTGTGTGGCAGTATTGAATTGCTCTTTTTCAAGCAGGCCTAACATACGCTTTGCTTCATCATATAAAGCCGCATCTTTTATTTGTTCATAGATGTACAGCAAACTGCCGGGGTAAAAGCCGCTGCACCACCAGCCAGAATTGCTGGTACGCAGGGTATCGTTCTGAAATGTTTTTGGAAATTTATCATCAGGAAGATTCTTCATCATTACTTTATACTGTGCATCTGCATCCTTAAAATTATAGCTGATGGCATTTTGTAAAAAAGGCTTTCCACCTAACTGTTGTGACTTGCAGGCTGCTGAAATTAAAAACGGGCTTAATAATATAAGTTTATAAACCTGTTGTAACATACATAACGTATTTTAATAACAATGGTTTGTATTGCACCAGGAATGCAATATATCTGTTGTATAAAAAGGCCAATATAAAACAGAAAAACTTGCCGGCTACCCCCAATTTCGCAAATTAAACTGCCACCTGCAAAGCAGGTGGATTTATGGATGAAGCCAAAGGCTAAGTTCCAAGATCGAAGTCAAAACCCTGCTGGTTGCTCTCCTTTTTACGTTCTTCTTCCTGATATCTTACATATCTTCTGATTTGATCTTCATTGATCCCAACGGTATTTGCAAAATATCCCCTGCCCCAAAAATGATTCCCACAATATGGCCGCTTCTTCAACATCGGATAACGCTTAAATATCCGTATCGCTGTTTTTCACTTTACTGTTCCCATGTGCGTTGACAAGGATACATTCGGTGGAATACCTGCCACCACATGCACATGTTCAATCCTGACATTCAATTCTCTATCTCACAACCTAACCATTCACTATACATCCGGATATTTTTTTAAAACAAGGCATTTGCACCGGCATGAATGCTTCGCTGCTGATGAAGCAAATAGGCATTGAAATGTGATGATAAAAGCTGCGGGCTTTCACAATTGACGATTCACGTTTCACGGCATCATTCCCCTGAAGCGATGGAAGCAGCAATATTGCCATTCGCTTCTTCTACCTGCACATAATCGTCCGGCGCAGTGGCTATGGAATAACCAACATAATCGGGCTTTATGGGAAATTGTTTATGCATGCGCTCCACCAGTACCAGTATTTGAATGCGTTTGGGATGATATTGCATAAAAGGCTTCAATGCATACATTAACGTTTTGCCGCTATTGCTTACATCATCAACCAGCAAAACATTCTTGTCATCAAAATTCATTTCTTCACTTAAAGCAATAACGGCAGGCTTTTGTTTATCAAGATGCAACGAGATTATTTTTACCGGCGTTGACACATAGTTTTTTAAATGTGCCGCCACCTTGGCAGCAATCAGGCTACCTGTGCCTTCCATACCAAATTTACCGGCGCCTACAATCCCTATTATAACCAGTTCCGCATTATCTTCACTTAAATTTTCAGCTACTTCCAGCGCCATGCGGTGAACCTTTTCTTCAGATACTTCTGCGGTTAAAATAGTTTTGTTTTGCATGCTATAAAAATAAGATAAGAGTTTTTATAATGAAGCATTTGCGCGAACTTTATCTTCGTTATACCTAAAATATATGCATATCGTTTTACAGTTGATATTTATTGCGGTTGCAGCCGTTACGATCGTTCTCTTTGTAAAAAAAATAAGCCAGGTAAGAAGAAATATTTTGCTTGGCAGGGATGAAGCAATCAACGATAATAAACCGCAGCGCTGGAAAAATGTGCTGCTGCTTGCTTTTGGGCAGAAGAAAATGTTTCGCAACCCGCTGGTGGCGGTAATGCACTTCATTATTTATGCAGGCTTCATCATTATAAATCTTGAAGTGCTTGAAATAATCATTGACGGCATTTTCGGCACACACCGGATTTTTGCAAAACCGCTGGGCAATTTATATCCCTGGCTTATTAATGCATTTGAATTTTTAGCGGTTGGCGTATTTACTGTTTGCGTTATCTTTTTAATAAGAAGAAATATACTGCATGTAAAGCGTTTATGGATGAAAGAATTAAATGGCTGGCCGAAAAGCGATGCCAATTATATTCTTATCACAGAGATATTATTGATGAGTTTCTTTCTTACGATGAATGCGGCCGATACAACCCTGCAAATACGTAATTATGGTGAATATGCCGGACATAGCACGGGCAATTTTGCTCTCTCTCAATTCCTGCAGCCTCTGCTTGCAGGCATGAGCAATCATGCATTAATGCTGCTGGAAAGAACCTGCTGGTGGCTGCATATTGTGGGCATATTTGTATTTCTGAACTATCTCCCCTACTCCAAGCATTTACATATTTTATTCGCTTTTCCCAATGCTTATTATGGCAGGCTTTCGCCAAAAGGAAAGATGGAAAATATGCCCGACATTCAGCAGGAAGTTTTATACGCCATGCAGCCTGAGCTGGCGCCTGCAGCAGCTTCACCAAACCATAAAAAATTCGGGTCAAAAGATATTTTTGATTTAAGCTGGAAAAATTTACTGGATGCATATAGTTGCACCGAATGCGGCCGGTGCACAGCCGCCTGCCCGGCCAATATTACAGGCAAGGTATTAAGCCCGCGTTTGATAATGATGAAAACCCGCGACCGTGCAGAAGATATTGGCAGGAACATCAATCAAAACAAAACTTTTGCGAACGATAATAAATCGTTGCTGCATGACTATATAACAACGGAAGAATTACGCGCCTGCACTACCTGCCAGGCCTGCGTGGAAGAATGCCCGGTAAGCATCAATCCTTTGGATATTATTATACAGTTAAGAAGATATTTGGTGATGGAAGAAAGCAATGCGCCGCAGGAATGGAATGCCATGTTCAGCAATATGGAAAACAATTTTGCACCCTGGAAATTTTCGCCCGATGATCGTGACCGGTGGACAGAAGCAGGCAGTTAAGATTATTATTGGATATTTGGATATTGATTATTGGGTACTTTTAAAATTAAACCCTTCAGGCAGAAATAAAAAAGATTTAGCGGCGTAACCGCAAATACAACGGGGTTATCTAAAACTCAATGCCCGTCCACTTCTTTTTATTTTGCTGGTATTTATCAAAATCGAAACGGTATAGCCTGCCGGGGCGGTGATGCACATCATCTTCATATTCGCCGGTATCAATTAAAAAATCCATTGAAAAAAATTTCTTGCGGAAGTTGCGGCGGTCGAGTTTTATATCCAGAATAGCTTCATATAAATTCTGCAGTTCGCGCAAAGAAAATTTTTCAGGCAGCAAATTCAGGCCCAGCGGGTGTTCCAGCATTCTCTTCTGCAGCCATTTATAACAAACATCCAGTATTTCTTTATGATCGAAAGCCATATTGCAGGCTGTTTTCACAGTATGCCAGTGCAATTCATTGTCAAGAATCCTAAGTGCATGATGCTCGGTATTCAGCAAAGAACAATAAGTTACTGTTATTACGCGCCCACCCGGGTGGCGATGCGGCTTACTGAATGTTCGCACCTGTTCAAGATAAACATCTTCCATACCCGTCCTTTCACGCAACACCCGGTAAGCAGCATCATCCAGTTCTTCATCATCGTGCGCAAAATCGCCAAGCAGCGTCCATTTCCCTTCAAACATTTTAAGATCGCTTCTTATAAGCAGCACCTTCAATTCATTATTATCAAAACCAAATATCACACAATCAACCGTTATAGGCACGCGCGGATAGGTTTCAACCAGTTGCTGAACCTGCTCCAGGGCATAGTTTGTATCTGCTTGTTTTTTTACACCGGAAATAACCTCTGCTGAAGACATGGCAAGTAATTTTTATTCGCAATAGAAGTGTAAAAATAACACAATGCAATTTACATATCAAAACTGCCTATTTAATTTATCAACAGTTGAAGAAAAAAACCGGGCAAAAAAATCTGGTTAAGCCAATGCAATTACAGCATGAAAATATTTGTTTGAAGATATTATAATGTCATTATCTGCTGATTAAGTTCTAAAAGAAGAAAGCGGCTATTGGGAACCGCTTTCTTCTTTCCAGCTACTCTTCTATCCAAGCAGGCTGTTTGCTGCCCGTTCGGGCAACCGTAAGCTTTTTCTTTTTTACGGGAAGCTGGTTTTTCAATTCTGCCATTTGCTTTTGCAGAAGTTCGTTAGAGGCCTTCAATTCTTTTACATCATTTTCAAGTTTTGCAATTCTGTCCGTTGCAGTTGTTTCAGCAGCAACGGAATCGTTGATTATTACCTCAGCGCCCGAGGCCGGCCGGGCAAAACATAAGACTGAAAAACACGCGATTGTTAGTGTAATAAATATTCTTTTCATAATGCAAGGTTATACTACAATATTACCCCTTTATCAGCCAAAGTGCACCTAAGAAAACGTTATAAAACTAACCATTATTGTCCGGATAACTTGGGCTAAAGCCCATTGTGCAAGGGTTTCAGATATATAACCCCGGGCTTAAGCCTGGGGTTAGTAAAAAGCAGGCCCATAAAGGGCTTTAGCCCAAGAGAAAATATTT
>NZ_JASGEX010000139.1:0-3809 GCF_047606085.1 Parafilimonas sp. | reverse complement strand
CGGTTGGGAGATGGATGTTTTTGGTTAAGAAGCCAAGGCTGGTCTGCACGCTGTCTATGCCGGGCAGGTATTCTTTGAGCGGGAAGCTTTTTAATTTATCGGTTGTTTTGGTGAGATTGCTTTGCAGGTTTTTATAGCGATCCTGTATGTTTTCTGTAAACAGTTCCTTTGCTTTAAGGCTGTCCTGTATGCTTAATTTCTTATACAGCTTATCTTCCTGGCGCTGCAGCTTTGATAACAGCCGGGAAGACTGTTTATTGATCTTGGATTGCAAACCGCTGTACTGCTTCTCCAGCCCGCTGAGCACCTTTGCATTAACATCAGTGATTGAGTTTATGCCTGTGCTGTCCGGCGGTTGGGCGCATATTGCACCTGCATGCAGCAGCAGGTATGCGCAGAGGATGGCATACGAGGGTAATCGCATAGTTCCGCAAGGTTAATAGCAACTGTTATATGCTATGGTTTCATGTTCTGTAAATTTTGTTCAGGCTATTTTTTATTTCCAGGCTTAAAGCAATAATAAGGGTGCTGTTCAGGCTTTTCCTAACGGCATTTTCACATAATAGCTTAACATAAAATTGAACTGTTAATTTGAATTGACAAAATTTATTTTGAAGAATTTTTTGGCGGTAACAAACAGCCCGTTGGACGATTGGCAGCAAAGAGGAATTCCCGTTGGACAGAACATGTAAAGGCTGCATGCAGGATGTGAGAATTTGCATGCAGGCGCTTGATGCGGTAAGTATTCGGCATATTTATGAATCAGGAAAATTAACGCGGTAGTTATGTTTATTGTGCGGCAAAAATGTTGGCGAGGCACTTAAAAATTCATACATGCAGCCAACTTTAGCTCAGAAGGAAGTTTGTTCGCATAATAAATTTTTTTAAGAAGCTTTGGAATATCATAGCCTTCATATACTACGTAACCTTCTTCAATTTATTTAAGTATTTTGGGAGGACATTTTCTTGAAATGAACAAAATAATAAGTTGCTTCTTTTTCTTTCCTTTATTACTATTTTTAAATGTTGCGACGGTTTTGTGAAGCTTATCTGAGTAATTTTTATTTGAAGTTACTTGAACTAATAGATTCCGTCGCTTGTCAATAAGATCAAAAGATTCCTGATTCTGCCTGGGTTCATTGGCATTAATAAGTTTCCATCCGAAAGCCTGATTCAAGAATGCACAAAATAAATTTTCCGAATCCACAGCATCATTTGAGAGTCCCAATGAGTTAGATTGTTCAACTAAATCTGCATATAAGAATAATAAAGCGTTGAAGATTGCTAAAGTAAATATTTGAAGGCATTTTGTATCGTCAGTTTGTACATTAATCAGCAGATAAAACATCCATCAATTTATAATTGACGAAGTAAGTTGTTCTTCCTATTTTTTGAGGTTTTAGAATGTCTGCTTCTGTCAGCTTTTTCAGCCATATAGATGCTGTTTGACGATGTGCGATTTCTTTTTTTTCTAAAAGCTCAATCTTTAAATATGGCAATGTAAACATTAGTTGTAACAGATCGTAACTAAAAGAAGAGCCTAATACCTGTTTCATTTTTTTTTCAATTTCCTCTTTTAGAGAAAGCATATTCCGTATTTTCTTCGTACTTAATTGTGCTGTTTCGGTAAGAGCAGTCAGCATATACATTATCCAATCATGCCAGTTGTTTTTTTCAGTCACGTTACGCAATAATTGATAGTATTCTGTTTTATATTTTACGATGTATGAGCTGAGATATAAAATCGGTTGAGTCAATAATTCCTGTTGTACAAGATACAGGGCGTTTACAATGCGACCTGTCTTGCCATTGCCATCTGCAAATGGATGAATGGCTTCAAACTGATAATGGATAAAAGCCATTTTTATCAATGGATCAAGTGGTGAAGCCTCGGGGTTATTGATAAATCTTTCTAATGAAGCTAATTTTTCTCTCAGCACCTCTTCACAACAGGGCGGGGTATAGATTACTTCTCCATTGATCGCATTTTTTAGTGCGGTACCAGGCGTATTTCTGATACCAGCTTTATTTTGCTTAATGATCTGTACAATTTCTACCATTGTATTGGTCAGCAATAAATTTTTTTGTGCCTGCATTTTTTCTAAACCTGCATATAGTGCTTCTCTGTAACTCAACACTTCTTTTGCAGCATGACTGGCAGTACTCTCTTCGGCGGCGGCTTTGTATAGTTCATCCTGTGTTGTTACAATGTTTTCTATAGCAGAACTATCTTTACTTTCTTGCAAGACAATAGTATTGATGAGTAGTTCGGGATTAGGCAAAGAAGCACAAAGTCCATTCAATTCTCCTATATACCTTGATGCTTTTGCCAAATGCCTGAATATGTCTTGGGACTCCTGAAAATCTGCCGGAGGTAAATCCGGTAACTCATTAAAAGGAGCGTTCCTATTGTAATCCGTGGTATGTCGAAGTTTTATTTAATTTCCATCATTGAGTTTTAGATATGTCGTTGTCTTCGACATGAATCAATTTTAATGTCGAAATTATCAACAATTCTCGACATTAACTTGTTTTTACGTTGAAGCCATAATCATTAGATACAGTTAATGTCGAAATGAGACACATTTTTCATCAGACATAACCAAAGAATTAAGCTCCTAAAAAAGCGATTTCGAATGAATTTAATCTTTGTTATTTCTTAATAATCAAATCTGTTAACTCCGGTGTATCCAACATTCTTTCCATTTCTGTCTGCAGGATGGCCTGGACATCTTTTTAATGGATAGGTAATTTTCTAAAATTCTATTTTGGTTTACAGTAGTGATTTCCGGTAAGTCTTTGAAAGAAGCCTGTTCCTTAGTAAGCGTTTCGTGATCGTTTTGAATCTCTGCGCAAAAAGCTTTCAGCTCCATTTTCTGATCGGGATTGTCGGCCACCATACCAACGAATTCACCGCTCGATAAGAAGGATATTTTATTTACAGGAATAGCAAGCTCCAGTTGCTTGAATTGGAGTTTTCAGAAATAACATAAATTAATCATATATGGAAAATGCAGTCTAAAGGCGGACATACTGATGTTTTTGAGGAAACCGGTTTTGTAACACTTTTTGAAACTTTAAGGGCACAGTTAGGTTTAATTGGGCTGATGGGGATAACCAATATATGGGCATCAGAAAAACCTGTTAACTATAATTTATTTTCTGAAATTAATGGGGGCCAATGGATGTGGGGATTTCAATGAGGCTTTGGCGAACAATCAGATCCGGATATTTCTTTCAAGCAACGCTTCTTCCATCACAACAAGGATTAAGATGGCACTCAACGGCATTACATTTTTATATTGAATAAGTGGTATTCTTATCAGCTATACTTCAAAACATAGCTGGTACTTCTGCCGCCGGCAGCCTCTTTTTCAAGAATGCTTTTTTGAAGTAAATCCTGAATATCCCTTAATGCGGTGTCTTGTGAACATTTGGCGATTCTAGCCCATTTGGAAGAAGTTAGCTTTCCGGTAAACCCATCAAGCAGCTTATTTATAAGTAGTTTCTGGCGTTCATTCAAGGCGGTTGCCTTATGTTTATCCCAAAACTGTACTTTACTGAAAACAGCAGCCAGTAATTCATCTGTGGAATCCAACGAATGTTCTAAACATTCTAAAAACCATATAAGCCATTTTGTTATATCGAGGGTGCCTTTCTGCGTCTCTTCAAGAATATTATACAAACCATTTCACAGGATAGGCGACATTTCTCGCTTTATTTTCCTACTTTTGCGTATGCAAAATTTAGAAGTACTTATAGGCCAAAAGATAGATGGTCGCAAATTATCGCATGGGCAAAATGAATAT
>NZ_JASGEX010000138.1:0-36345 GCF_047606085.1 Parafilimonas sp. | reverse complement strand
TTGTAAGATGATCTCACATTCCTGCACGTCATTCCCGCGACCTGTTCCGGTTTATCGGAAAGGCGGGAATCTCATAATCATGCTGTATAAGCAAGGATGGCTATATTAAAATATATATTGGCGCACGCTAAGTATGAGATGCCACCGACGCGTAGGGGGCATGACGTGCCAGTGGTTATGTTTTATGCTTGCCTTACTTGATGTAAGGCTGGCAATAAGAATAGATTTGTACTTTGGCAAATCAATGATTGCACATTTTTATCCAGCGAGGAGTATAAAAGGTATTATATATCATGCAAAAATTTTTGATTGTTGGCCTGGGTAACCCCGGCATTGAATACCGCCATACGCGCCATAACATTGGTTTTGATGTGGTGTCTGCATTCGCGCTGAAGCATAGCGGCATATTTCAAACCGCGCGGCTGGCAGAAAAAGCGGAAGTAAAATGGAAGGGTAAATTATTTGTCTGCATAAAGCCCACCACTTATATGAACCTGAGCGGGAAAGCTTTTAAATACTGGATGGATGCGGAAAATGTCCCATTGGAAAACACGCTTACTATTGTTGACGACCTGGCCATACCTATAAACAGCCTGCGGCTAAGGAGCAGTGGCAGCGATGCCGGCCATAATGGCTTAAAAGATATCCAGCTAACGCTGGGAACTGATAAATACCCGAAGCTGCGTTTTGGCATTGGTAATAATTATCCCAAAGGCATGCAGGTGGATTTTGTATTGGCCAAATGGTTTCCCGAAGAATTAAAGCTGGTATGGAAGAAAATAGAATATTGTACAGAAGTAATTGAAAACTTTTCAGCCATCGGCATAGAAAAAACCATGAATATGGTAAACGGGAAAAAGTTTTATATTGAAGAATAGTAAACCAATTTTATTATTTTTAACAGCAAATGCTCTATTGCAAGAAACACAAATTCCCTATTAACTAATCTTGCACGTATGAAACCGAGCATGATAATTTTTCTCACACAGGGGAATGTACATAGCGAGGTTCTATGAGGCCATTGAAAAAACAAACTTGTACGAATGAAACCGAGCATGATAATTTTTTCTCACAGAGGGGAATGTGCATAGCGAGGTTCCATGAGACATCTGAAAAAACAAATATGCACGAATGAAAATTTTTTGCGTAGGAAGAAATTATACAGAACATGCCAAAGAATTGAAAAACGAAGTTCCTGCAGAACCGGTGATCTTTCTTAAGCCCAAAAGCGCTTTATTAGCGCCCGGCGCCCAGTTTTATTATCCTGAGTTTACCAATGAGCTGCATTATGAGGCAGAGCTGGTTTTATATATCTCAAAAAACGGCAGGTATATTCCCGAATCGCAGGCACATAAATATTACGATCATATTACGGTGGGCATAGATTTTACAGCCAGGGACATACAGGCAGAACTGAAGAAAAAAGGCTTGCCCTGGGAAAAAGCCAAAGCCTGGGACGGGTCTGCTGTAACAGGCAGGTTAATAAGGCTAACGCCTGATATGTTGAATGCTCCTCTTGCATTTTCTTTAAAAATTAATAATGTGCTTGTTCAGCAGGGCAGCAGCAGTGATATGCTGTTTTCTTTCAACCGCATTATTGCCGATATATCCCAATATTTTACACTGAACATAGGCGACCTGATTTATACAGGCACGCCTGCCGGCGTGGGTGAATGTGTGGTAGGCGATGTGCTTGCCGGTTATCTGGGCGATGAAAAACTGTTTGAATTTGAAATAAACTAATCGGCAATATAAAGTTTGTTTAAAACCGGTTTATTCATCACATTTAAACAAGTAGTGTTAGGTTAAGGGTGAGTTGTCGGTATAAATAGTGCGTAATTGCAGAAACACCATCCCAACTAATCATGTACTACTCATTTTAAATGCAACAATTCATCATTAACATAACAGTAGCTTGATATTTGCGTATGCTTGATAATGCTATCCTTGCCAAAGCCTTCCGGCTGATGGCAGCTGCGCGCTGCATGGCAGACACTTACGAGGCCAACAGGCAGGTTTGCAGATATGTTCATTCCACATCCAAAGGCCATGAAGCCCTCCAGATAGCAACGGGGCTGCAGCCCTGCGATTTTGTGAGCCCTTATTAGCGCGATGACAGCTTATTGCTTTCTATAAGTTTCTCTCCTTATGAATTAATGCTGCAACTTTTGCCAAAGCCGGCGATCCCTTTTCCGGCGGCCGCTCTTATTATGCGCATGCCAGCAGCAATGCGGGCGATAAACCTAAGATCATTCACCAAAGCAGCGCAACAGGCATGCAGGCCATACCTACCACAGGCATTGCGCAAGGCATTAAGCATCTTGATGCGGCAGTAGAAGTGTTGGGCGCACTGGATTTGCCGGCAGTGCCGCCCAATATCAATCTTGAAAAAGCCATGCTCCCCACAGCAGAGAAGGTGAGAGAAAGGGTGGGAGCGCTGCTGGATAAGTAAAGTACAAAACAGCTTTGCCGGATGCCAGGGTTTCAACACTCAATATTTGAACTCCGCTTTGTCTTTTGCAATTTTTTCTTTAAAAAATTTCTGAAAATTTTCATCAGCGCCTTTAAACAAATAAATATAATCGCCGCGTTCCCGTGCAAACTTGTTTGAAACGCTGTCAGTTATTTCTATTGATTGAAAATCTTTTGCAAAATCATGTTCTTTTTCATGATGATCATCTGTAACCAAAACAATATTTTTAAAATGAATTCCTGAAGGAATCCAGTATAAAAAGCTTGCGTTATCGCTGTACGCTTCGGGCAAATGATATTTTTTCGCATAATAATTTACAGCGCCTGCCATGCCATAATTATCACAAAATATAAATGCATTCTTTTTGGCTGAATCATCAAGCATATTATAAGCTTTGGCAACTTTCTGCGCCATTTCTTCCCAGCCCAGCATATCAGCAAAATCCTGTGGAAGAGGGTGGTTTTTTAAATCTTCCCATTTTAAAGCGCCGGTTTTTGCAATGTTCATTTTTACATATAAATCTGCAAGCGGTTGCGGTGGCAATACCGGTAATAGAATGGGCACAACAAATAAACCAAAACCAACTGCAAAAATTACAAATACATAACGCAGATATTTTCTTTTTGCTGCAGTAAATTTTTCAAGTGCAGTTGCGCCAAATGCAAACAAAGGCGGATAAACGCCGGCAGCATAATAACTTTTGCCATGGCCCATCAACAATAGAATAATTACAAACAAATAGGCAAGGCCAATAAAGCGGTATTGTTTTGAGGAGAGTGCATTAAAAAATCCCGTAAGCCAAACAAAAAGGCAGGGGAACATAAGCAGCAACTGGTCGGTTAAAAAACCTGCCGGGTTTATGTATTGCAGTTGCGTTTGCTGCAACTCTCTCATGTGAAATATAACCGGGAAATGGTTTTGCCATTGCCAGATAATGTTGGGCAGAAAAATAAGAAAGCCAATCAGTGAAGCATACCAGAAATGTTTATTCAAAAAAACAGTGCGGTGTTTTGTAAACAGTAATGCAAGCAGCATGCTTACAGTATAAAATGCAACAGAATATTTGCTCAGCATACCCAGGGCGACGCAGACACCGAATACATACAGGAATTTATTTTCTTTTGTTTGGGTGAACCGGATGATGCTGAAGGCAATCATCGTCCAGAAAAATATTTCGGGCGCATTTGGCTGAAACAGGAAAAACATTCTTAAATAAGCGCCGAATAAAAAAGAAAAGAATAAAAGCATTAATGCAAACGATTTGCCGCCAAGCGATTGAATAATTTTACCTGCCACTATAAATGTAGCAGCGCCAAATAATGAGGGCCAGAGTTTCACCCAAAACATGCCGCCGCCAAACAGGTTTGTAAGCCATGCAAAAATGGAGAGCATGGGCGGCACTTCCATAAAACCAACAGCAGGATGATGCCCTTCGGCGAGATATAAAAATTCATCGCGGTGCGGTTCGTAAACAGGATGTTGTAATAAATAAGGAATAATTATTTTAAGCAGTGCAAGGAAATATAAAAGCGCATTGGTTTTTCTCATGCTGATATGATCTTGCTCAAAGATCATTAATATTTTTTTGAACAGGGATACCGTTAAACAAATAATTGCGATTGTGGATTTGAAACAATGCTGCTATGAGTACAAGTGTTGCGACCTGGAATCAAGTTCGGGACAGACTTCTAAGAAGCTGTCTAGATTTAATATTTTCAATCACCATTGCCATTTTTAAATAGAAAAAATTGGATGATTTCGCTGAATTTGATGTCAAAGCCAATAAAAAATAGCTGTTTTTGCTACTATACAAAATTCCTGAAATCATTTATAGACAGCTTCTTAAAGATTTTGAAAAATACCGTAAGCTGCAATCTTCGCAAAAAACTGCAGGGGCAAGCATAAAAAAATTAAGCCGGCGCTTAAATAAAAGCCTTGGCTTAACGAACAATAAAGGCGAAGAATTATATGAGCCCCCACCCGTTCCTGAATGGAAAAAAAGAAAGGCAACTGTTGAAAAAAGGCTGAAGAAAAATTAATATCAACTATTATCTTATCCCTGGCTTCGGTTTTCTTTTTAATAAATTTTTCTTTTGTGGTAATTGATCGCCAAATAAAACGCCCCACTGTTTAAACTGTTCTGTTCTATCAAATATAACCTTGGTAACGGCCAGTAAAGGCAATGAAAGAAACATGCCTGAAATGCCTGCCAGCGCACCGCCCACAAAAACACCGGCAAGGCTTGCCAAAGCATTCACCCTTACCTTGCCACCCACTATACGCGGCATGAGAATATTGTTGTCGAGAAACTGAACGACAGCAATTGTAACAAGCACGGTGATCACATCGCTTAGGTCGGGTGAAGAACTTAAAGTGAGCAGCACACCCAGTATATTGCCAAACAATGCGCCGATATACGGTATTAAATTGAGAATAGCGAATATTATACCTATGAGCAAAGCATAGGGAATGCCCATGATCAATAACCCGCCGCCAAGCAAAACAGTAATATAGGTTATTTGTATAAGCAGGCCCACGATATAACTTTTAATGATTGATTCTGTTTCTTTCAGCACATCTTTTATTTTGGCATGCTCCTGCAGCGGAAACCATAAATACACAAACTGTTTAAGAATGTCTTTATACAATAACATGAGGAAAGTATAAATGGGCAAAAGGCCGAAAAATACAATCACAGATCCAACAGAGCCTGCCGCCCCGCCAATATACCGCCCTGCAGAATCCAGTATTTTCCTGCTTTGCTCATTTACAAATTTTGATTGCTGCTCCGCTGAAATATTGGTTTGCTCGCTAAACCATAGGCTAAGCTCATTAATGTGTTTTATGATGTTTTGTTTAATGGTGGCAAAGTCGTTTACCACCGGCCTGGTCTGCATCATAATAAAAAACATGATCGCGGCTATTATAATAACCATTAGCAGCAGCGCAAGAAATATGGCTAAAACGCTGGGAAATTTTATGCGTATAAGAAAACGGTAAACCGGCAATAAAACAATGCTCGTGAAAAAAGCCATAAGCAGGGGCATTATTATTTGCTGGCCATATACGATAACCATCCCTAATACCACCAGGCCTATCAGCTCAATTGACCTTCTTACTGTTAATGGAAACGATTGCATACTAAAGTTGTTTTTATTAAAAGTACAAGCAAATGCTTAACCAAATAGTTATAAAAATGCCCGGTAATCAAACCAGGCATTTTGCTAAATCTTAAAATAAACAGTCACTATAATTTAGCCCTTTATTATAACCTGAATCCTGCGCCAACACTGAATGTCCGGAATTTATTCTTATCGTTCTCATCATTATCCGTTTGCGTGGAATTGATCTTGGTTAAACCTAAACCGTAATTGGCTGTTATCATAAACCTGTCAATTTCAAAACCGGCCAGTGCGTTTATACCGGCATCAAATCTTTTCAGCCTGTCATACCTTGCACCTTCCTGGTCGCCTGTTGTTGGGTCGTCATCATTAAATTTAATGTTTTCTGAAGAGGAAGTTTCAATACCGGCAAATGAGCTTTCAATTTTTGATTTGCCGCCTATGCCCATTTGAATATATGGCCCTGCGCCAAACATAAATTTTGTTGATTCAGATACAGGCAACTTTACCACGGCATTTACGGGCAACTGTAAATAAAGCGGGTTGAACCTCGATTTAACATAGTTGTCAGATTTATCATCATTATCAAGATACCAGTTCGCTTTTGCACCTTGCCCATTCAATAATAACCCCGTTTGTACAGACAATACAGGCGCTACCGGCAAGTCGGCAATTACACCTGCGTGAAAAGTACTTAAAGCCCTCGAATCATTCACAGAACCATCATTACTTGTAGAAATATTTGACAGGTTGTAGCCTCCTCTTATATACACCCCGCCATTGTTAACAGGGGTTGTGGTTTGTGCTTTTGATCCAGTAAGAGAAATTGCAGCAAGACTGGTTAACACCCCCAGTTTCATTACTTTTTTAACCATAAGATGTTGTTTAGAGAGGAGTGTTTTGCTAATTGCATGCCAATTGAATAATTACAGTGTATAAACAGTTTATCGGGTATCAAATGCAGGCGTATTTGGGAGATAATTTCTACGGTAATTTTAATGATGGCGTAACGATGTTAATGGCATCTGAAAATTATTATACCATGCAGCGTTCGCATGCATTATTTGTACGATGAATATTGAGTTTTTTCCGGAAATGGTACGCAGGACAGAAAGCCTCAGGTTCAATGGCTTAATTAAAGAGTGTGGGAAAAGCGCAGCAACGAACAGGGCTGTCTTAGCTGGTCAGGCAACTGTAGTACTGTTTACCTGTTGCCGGCCGGACGGGTTCATCTGGTAGGTAAGCACCTTGCCATTCTTTAATACTTCAACTACCCTGTAACCATGGTAATCCGTGCCCCAGTTGCCGGCTACATGCGAATCGAAAAAATAATGCCTGCCTTCATTTTCCTTCATCCCGTCCTGATCATGATCATGGCCATGAAAAACGGCTTTTAGATTTTGCTGCCGGTTGAACATGGCTACCAGTTCAGGACAGGGCAGGCCGGCGCCCGTCCAGCCAAACGGCGTTATATGCATGAATACAAACAGGTGCTTTTTATCAGCGTATTTATTCAATGCTTCTTTGGCAAAATCAAGATCGGGGCAAATGTATTTACCGGTTTCATCGGCGCTGTTCAGCACAATAAAAGCCACATCATTCTGTTCAAAACTGTAATGCCATTTTGTTGTAAACATTTGCTGCCAGTTTTCTTCGTCTGTCATATCATGATTGCCATGCGATACATGATAAGGCATTTGCAGTTTATCCCATTGCTGCTTTACCAATGGCATCATAGCGCTGTCATTGTGAAACAAATCGCCATTTATACATGTGAAATCTATGCCCCTTGACTTTTGTTCGGCATTCAGCCAGTTAACCATTTGGTTATGTAATGCTTCATATTCCGTAGAAGGCTGGCCATAATGGCCATCGGAAACAATGGCAAAACGGAGCAGCACCTCCTCTTTGGCAGGCAGCCTGAATGTGGATGCTGTAAATGATTGCAGTGCATTGCCTGCACCAATCATAACAATGGCCCTGATTCCTTGTTTTAAAAAAGTTCTCCTGTTTTGCATAACGTTAATTTATAACTCTAAGTAAACGCATTTATAATATAAACCACACAGAAATATAGTTTTTTATTGATCGGCAACAGACCAAAATGGTCATTGACAAAAGTTTTTTGCCCTTCATAAAAAATGTTTGGACAATTGAAATTGATAAGAATGCCTTTCGGGCTTTCAATAGTTTCATATAGGTTAGAAGCTGCGCTTCAAACACATTTGTCATTTCCTGAACGGCTTTCAACTCCACAACAATACATCCCTCAACAAACAAATCACACCTGCAATCTACGTCCAATTTTTTTCGCTTTGCCGATGTTACGGTTGATTACTTGAACTCTATAAATAACCTGATGTGCGTTCACATAGAGTCTTAATCCTTGTTGTAATGGAAGAAGCATTGCTTGAAAGTTGTGGGCGTTTCAGAAAACATAGTTTGGAATGTGTCTTAATCCTTGTTGTAATGGAAGAAGCATTGCTTGAGAAAGCAACACATCGTTTAAGTCAGAGGTTAGGCGGTCTTAATCCTTGTTGTAATGGAAGAAGCATTGCTTGCGTATATGTGGTGGATGGTTGGGTGTTTAAAACCTGGTCTTAATCCTTGTTGTAATGGAAGAAGCATTGCTTGTTTTTAACGGGTATAACGCCCGTGCCTGCCTACAAGAGGTCTTAATCCTTGTTGTAATGGAAGAAGCATTGCTTGATTTATTACTGAAATCGGGGGTGATGGTAGTGGTTGCTGTCTTAATCCTTGTTGTAATGGAAGAAGCATTGCTTGAGACCTTGGATTGAAACCAAGGTCATACTGTCCTCGTCTTAATCCTTGTTGTAATGGAAGAAGCATTGCTTGAAAAAATGATTTCAAAGTTTAATGCAACAAACGCTGTCTTAATCCTTGTTGTAATGGAAGAAGCATTGCTTGTTTTATCATAGCAGCAATAGACATTATTTTACCTGTCTTAATCCTTGTTGTAATGGAAGAAGCATTGCTTGTGCCTGGGTACAACTCTTCAATGAAGATGGTACTCCAGTCTTAATCCTTGTTGTAATGGAAGAAGCATTGCTTGCTTTATATGAATTAAATACTGAACTTCTTAAATAATGTCTTAATCCTTGTTGTAATGGAAGAAGCATTGCTTGATACTCGGATATGAATTAAAGGTGGCGAATGCAACGGTCTTAATCCTTGTTGTAATGGAAGAAGCATTGCTTGTTATAATGAAAATGGCATATGCACGTATGATTACGGTCTTAATCCTTGTTGTAATGGAAGAAGCATTGCTTGAAATCTAAATTGTTGGAGGAACTGCACGTTGTTAGGTCTTAATCCTTGTTGTAATGGAAGAAGCATTGCTTGACAACGAAGCTGGTTCTTCATACAAAAACGACAATTGTCTTAATCCTTGTTGTAATGGAAGAAGCATTGCTTGATAACGAACATGGAGTATGCACGTATGATTACGTGTCTTAATCCTTGTTGTAATGGAAGAAGCATTGCTTGAGGAACTTCAGGATCAGCACTATGCTGAGACTGAATCTGTCTTAATCCTTGTTGTAATGGAAGAAGCATTGCTTGATAACTTAATTTCAAGAGTGGGGTAACACCCACTCTTGTCTTAATCCTTGTTGTAATGGAAGAAGCATTGCTTGATGAATTATTAACGTCCGCCGCAGTAGCACAAAACCGTGTCTTAATCCTTGTTGTAATGGAAGAAGCATTGCTTGTATTTATACAACATAAGACATGGTAATGTAATGCTAAGTCTTAATCCTTGTTGTAATGGAAGAAGCATTGCTTGGCTGGGAGGCATGAATTACCAGCAAATGAAGGCGCAAGTCTTAATCCTTGTTGTAATGGAAGAAGCATTGCTTGCGGCTGCGGCTACGGCTGCGGCGACGGTCTTAATCCTTGTTGTAATGGAAGAAGCATTGCTTGTTGGTGTATAAAATATTAAAATATGAAAACAACGTCTTAATCCTTGTTGTAATGGAAGAAGCATTGCTTGTTTTAAAAAAAAACTTTATGAAAAGGTTTGAGTTAAGTCTTAATCCTTGTTGTAATGGAAGAAGCATTGCTTGCTATCATAAAGTAACTGAAAAAAGAAAACTAAGAATGTCTTAATCCTTGTTGTAATGGAAGAAGCATTGCTTGAAATTATTATGAAAACATTTGAATTAAAAAGAAGCAGTCTTAATCCTTGTTGTAATGGAAGAAGCATTGCTTGGTTGTGGATGGGGATGATAACATCATCACATACGGTCTTAATCCTTGTTGTAATGGAAGAAGCATTGCTTGAATTTATATTTATTCCTTATATGCCAGCTTCGCCAAGTCTTAATCCTTGTTGTAATGGAAGAAGCATTGCTTGTTTTTACACCAAATCCATAAAGTCAAAGACATTATTGGTCTTAATCCTTGTTGTAATGGAAGAAGCATTGCTTGAAATTATGTACTTTTTTATTGAGCGCATGAATGCTGGTCTTAATCCTTGTTGTAATGGAAGAAGCATTGCTTGGGGAGATGCCTCGGACGAAGAGTGTATGAGACTTGTTACGTCTTAATCCTTGTTGTAATGGAAGAAGCATTGCTTGAAAAAAATGAAAAAAATGAAAAAACTACTCTCTGAGTCTTAATCCTTGTTGTAATGGAAGAAGCATTGCTTGCTTAGTAATGACAACCCCTTGGTTTTAAAAGCAAAATGTCTTAATCCTTGTTGTAATGGAAGAAGCATTGCTTGTTGTGCTGAGATTAACTAATCACCCCGGCGGCAGCCGTCTTAATCCTTGTTGTAATGGAAGAAGCATTGCTTTGATTTATTTGATAATCAATGAGTTAGATATGTAGCGTCTTAATCCTTGTTGTAATGGAAGAAGCATTGCTTGCCACAAGGGTTGGGCAACCAACCTATTTAGTAAAGTCTTAATCCTTGTTGTAATGGAAGAAGCATTGCTTGATTTATATTGGTTCTCTATCGAGGGAGGAGCTACTATAGTCTTAATCCTTGTTGTAATGGAAGAAGCATTGCTTGAAATGCAGAGACAGCTCAATGCGCCGAAATTGATGCAGTCTTAATCCTTGTTGTAATGGAAGAAGCATTGCTTGAAAAATGATTCTTGACCACAAAGGTTGGGCAACCAACCGTCTTAATCCTTGTTGTAATGGAAGAAGCATTGCTTGTTGTCTAAAGATGACTATGAATTCCTTGCTGAGCTGTCTTAATCCTTGTTGTAATGGAAGAAGCATTGCTTGCAATGTCTCCACAAATAATAACATGGTCACCTTGTCTGTCTTAATCCTTGTTGTAATGGAAGAAGCATTGCTTGTAAAAATCAAATATTTAAAGCATGATAAAAACTAGTCTTAATCCTTGTTGTAATGGAAGAAGCATTGCTTGTGGCACAAACATTGCCAGGTATGAAGTTGACAGCACAGTCTTAATCCTTGTTGTAATGGAAGAAGCATTGCTTGAAATTATTATGAAGTTGAACAATGAACGTCGAGCTGGGTCTTAATCCTTGTTGTAATGGAAGAAGCATTGCTTGTGCTACCGGAAACACTTGTAAACCGGCCCATTTAGATGTCTTAATCCTTGTTGTAATGGAAGAAGCATTGCTTGAAAAGCAATTAAGACAAAAGAAGTAACTTTTGTAAAAGTCTTAATCCTTGTTGTAATGGAAGAAGCATTGCTTGAATCTCTCGGTATTGATTGGGCAACGTCCAATCAGTCTTAATCCTTGTTGTAATGGAAGAAGCATTGCTTGTTATATCAGGCCGCTATAGACGACTTAGCGGCAGGGTCTTAATCCTTGTTGTAATGGAAGAAGCATTGCTTGTTTAAAAAAAACACTTTATGTACTTTTTTATTGAGGTCTTAATCCTTGTTGTAATGGAAGAAGCATTGCTTGAAAGAAAAAAATTCGTTACTCTCTGACGAGTTCAGGTCTTAATCCTTGTTGTAATGGAAGAAGCATTGCTTGTGCTATGGCCAGACCACGGCAGAAGTAAATGCTGGTCTTAATCCTTGTTGTAATGGAAGAAGCATTGCTTGCGAGTTCAGAGAGTTCTTATCCGATTTAGAGGATAAGGTCTTAATCCTTGTTGTAATGGAAGAAGCATTGCTTGCTATTATGTATCATAATCAATAAGGTGGGAACTGACCCAGTCTTAATCCTTGTTGTAATGGAAGAAGCATTGCTTGCTCCAACAGGAAACGGATCCATATACAGGTTTCCGTCTTAATCCTTGTTGTAATGGAAGAAGCATTGCTTGAATTAGAACCTTAAATTTTTTGTGGGATCATTTTTCAGTCTTAATCCTTGTTGTAATGGAAGAAGCATTGCTTGCTGCGGGTCACGTAGATCCGAGCATTAATACACTAAGTCTTAATCCTTGTTGTAATGGAAGAAGCATTGCTTGTCGTTATGCAAAGAACCTGCTGATATTCAATTTGTTTTTTATATAATTTGAAACGAAACAGTTCATATATTGTTATTGTAATTAAGTTTTTATTTAAAATTTCGGCCGGCAAAGTTAAGCATCTGTTCAATCAGAAAAATAAAACATTTTTAGTTTCCAGCATTACATTAAATTCAATATTCCTGCCTACCAGTTTCAACCTGCTTATATCATCACTGCTTACAGGTAAAAATACAATACTGTCGCTGTTATCATACATTTCATTTATCTCTTTTAAAGCATCATATACATCCTGGTGTATTTTACGCGATATGTTTCCAAAGAAAATGCTTTTTTGTATGCGCATATACCCCAGCTTTTCAAGGTATTTCGCAATATGCCTTCTTATCTTATTGTCCTCAATATCGTACATAATAAAACCCAGTGTTTGATGTGCCGGTACCATAACTGCCTTTTTAAATATTTCTATTATTTTTTCAACCCGCTTATCCAACGGCATCAGTTGCTCATCTGCCGATAATATTTGGCAGCTTTCAAGCTGCCGGTTTTTATTAATCCCGGCTTTTTTTAGCCGCAGCAGTATATCATTATAAGAAAGTTTTTTTATCACTGTATGCGCATTACATATCGGGGTTTATATAATTTATTTCTGCAGGCTGTGTCAGTATGGCCTTTATTAAATCTTCTGTTTCCAGGGCAATGGCCGCATCGCTGCCCCTTTTAGGCGACTTTACAATAACAAACCCATGCTTGCCATAATACACATTTACTTCGCCCCACGCAAAGCCCTTTGAAAGCGCTATTTTTTTGCCGTAATTAATGTCGGCAATATCTTTTACCGTATAGCCATTAAGCGCTGCCAGCGCCTGTATTTTTACGGCAATATCTTCCAATATTGGCGGCACAAAAACATTCCGCGGTGTGCGCACGGGGGCTGTTGGGTTTAAGCGCCGGGTTATATTAAGGTATGTTTCTTCAGCAATTGCCGCAGGCTTGCCAGGAATATTGGCGGGTGTTGCTGGCGTTTCTGGCTGCGCATCATTATTTATATGTACTGCACCTTCGCCGGCTGCACTTGTACTACCAGGCAGGTACGATTGCCAGTTGAGGGGCTGTGCTGAAGGGTTCACATACACTTGTGTGTCGTGGCTTAAAAAGCAAACCCTTACGGCATCGCAGGTTACGGTATCGGCATAACCTGCAAGCCCGTATTGCTGCGCCCACTGTGTTACGAAGTTTTTATAAAACAGGCTGTATTCTTTCAGGCTGCTACAGGGGTTGGTAAAGCCAAACAATATTTTAAGGCCTTTGCCCGAAGGGGAAATAAAAGCCATTACAATATGTGGGTCTTCTTTAACTGCGGGAAGCACATCGTTCCTGATGTATTCAGCAGAAGCAAAGCCGTCAAGATCTATGATGCAGCTTTCTGTATAAATAAAATTTTTGCCGTTGCGTATATTATGGGTAAAGCTGCAGCAGCAGATGTAAGGGAGACGCAGTTTATGCCGGTTGTAAGCCGCTTTATCCATGCGTAAAATGGTGTGCAACTGTTTTGCCAGGTCATACAGTTCCCCGTTTGGTTGTTTTATAAGCGAGGTTATTTCTTCCACACTGCATGGTTGCAGCACATCGTTATTGCTTTGGCATATATTTTTACCAAGATAAAGCTGAATAAGGTTTGTCATTGGGTAATTTTTTTTATGATTAAGGATGAATGTTTTGCAAGCCCAAATGTTTATGTGCTTATGTATTCACAATGTTTTACAGTTTAAAGTTTTAAGGATGCACATCAGGTATTTCCCAAACCGTTTTGCACATCAATGGACACTATGCAATTAAATTGCCGGATGTTTTTCCTTCTGCAAAATTTTTAAGCTGCTGTGCCAGTTGCTGGCATAGTAAAGAAATATGTGTTTCGCGGCTGCGTTCGCTGCCATCCAGTTCAACCACTTCTTCAAAATAGTCCGTCATGCCTTGTATAAGTATGCGCTTGCCTTCTGTATTAAGCCACCAGGCATCGCCTTCCACGTCAAACATGTCAGTAAAAAACACCTGCTGCATGCAAAGGTTTGTAACCACATAATCTGCCCAGTGCCTGAACACTTCAATTACATCGTAAGCAAGCACAGGCTTATTATATTCATTACGGTGCATAACACCAATAAAAGGATCGAGGCCGGCTTTTATGAGTGCACCTTCCACTTTGCCATATAACATGCCATAGGCATAATTTAATAAAGCATTATATATATCCTGTGCAGGGTGCTGGCTGCGTTTTTCAAAACGGTACATATCTGGCAGGTGCATATTGATGCAGGCAAAATATTTTTTGCTGCAATTGCCCTCCCATCCACGCCAGGTATCTGCAATTTCAGATATAGAGGCTGCATCAGATTCCCGGAATTTTATACTGTATTTTTCAAGGTAGGCAATAGCCGATTCTATGGCATCATCTGTTGACCGGTCGTACCGGCTTAGTGTTATGAGCAATGCACTTTGATGCTGTATTTTTTTAACCAGCAGCATTTTTATCCATTCCATTCCTGCTTTTACTTCAGAAAAAATCAACTGGTTTTTTCTGATATTGCTGATACTGCCAAAACGGTTGTTCCATACGCGGCCCAGCACCTCTCCTTTGCGGCCCACGAATAACACATCAATACCATGCTCAAGGGCAAGCAGCAGGGCATCGCTGCTAAGCAAACAGCTTTTGTGAATTTGAAGGCTGTTTATTTTATGCAAAGGCAATTTATTTTCCCCGTCTTTGTGCTGAATATGCAGCATGCCATTGAACTGCGAAATTTTTGTGCCTGCATTTTGAATAACAATATTGATGCTCATAACAAAATTTTTGGTTTTTTACATGAATAATTTATTACCTGCATGCGGTTTTGCCTGCAACCGGCTTATGCTGCCCAACTGTATAAATCAACACTGGCGCGGGTTACGGCCGTATAAACCCATTTAAGGTTTTCTTTGTTGAACAAGGGGTTGATGAATACATTGCGCCATTCGCCACCCTGTGCTTTGTGGCAGGTAAGCGCATAGCCATACCGCACTTTAAGCGCACTCACAAATGCATCATCGGCGGGGCGCCTGCCCTCCCTGAATTTTTTATTCCGCTTCATGGCTTCGGCTATAATGCCTTTGCGTTTTTCGATTGTTATAAAACCATCTCCCGCAACCGACTCCAGCAATATTTTTGTTTTGCGGCGCAGCACTTCGCCCATGCAATCCACAAATTCCACTTCTGCGTTTATAAAATGGCAACCGCCAAAAGTTTCCGGTTTCCAGGTATTAAGCAATACCAATGGGTCGCCGTTAAAAACAGGCTGCCCATCCAGCATGGTGTTTTCATTGCAAACCAGTGATTCACCGGGCAGCAATAATGGGTGTTCCTGCCATCCAAACCTGTTGCGCCGCACCATTGCATTCAGTGCATTTACCTGTTTATTGCTTTGCGCTATCATAACCGCGCTTTGGTGGTCGCTTACATTCAAATGCCTTACAAAACTGTTTAAAGCGTTGCCTATTTTAGGCATTACTTTCACATGTATCGTTGGCAATGCTGCGCTTTGCATAATGGCATCGCGTATGGCAGTAGCATTGTCAAGCAGGTAACTGCCTTCGGCCTGGCGCATTACCTGTGCAAGGTTATAGTGCATGCAGGCGAGGTGATAGCGTTGCTGCAGGTAAAGAGTGTTTAATGCAGGCGGTTCAGCCATGCCCACCGGCGGCAACTGGTTTACATCGCCTATAAATAAAATGCGGCTGCTTTTATTGCCTTGCTGCACATAAGTAATAAACTGTTGCAGCAGGCTTGTGGTGCATATAAAATCGCCGCCTGCCGAAGCCATGCCGCTTATCATGGAAGATTCGTCCACAATATATAAGGCTTCACGCTGTTCCGTATTTTGCCGCGGTTTAAGCAGCACGGTTACATCGTCATCCTGCAACTCGGGTTCAAACACAAGGCTATGCAGTGTGCGTGCTGCATTACCTGTTTTTTTGCCGATTATTCTTGCTGCCCTGCCTGTAGGCGCTGTGAGAAAGAATGGCGTTTGCTGATTATGCAAATAATCTGTTACAGCTTTTATAATGGAAGTTTTACCTGTGCCTGCGCTGCCTGTAAGCACAAAACATTCACCGGCATGTTGCGGGCTAAGGAACTGCACCAGCAAATCAAGTGCATTAAGCTGGTCTGCATTGGGATTGAACGGCAGGCTGCTTATAAAAGCTGCGAGAGTGTTGTGGTTATTGTTTGTGGCTGCAGTGGTCATAGTGTACAAGATTTTAAAAGTTAAAAAATAGGGTGCCTGCTTAAAAACATGGTGCATGTTTTCTGTGGTTTGCAAAAGCCATTTATTCAATAGGATGCCTGGCTATTGCGCTTTACGTTCTTATTGAATGATTGTAAATTTTGGCTGTAAATTTTTATTCAGGATATTGATTACTGTTGCTTTGATGAGACAAAGTTGAAACAGTTTTTTGAAATGAACAAGAGGCTGAAGGGCAGGGTGCAATTAGGTTGCAGGGAGGGGTTAAAGAAGGCTTGTTAGTTCTTTATTTATTGCTATAAATGGATTATGAAAAGCGAAATCAAGTTTAAAAAAAACGTCGAGCTTACTAAACATTTCATCCACTGTTAGCCTGTTTTCAAGTAGTTTTTCCCGGATTATATCGAACGATACAGGTTGAAAATCATGGGCGCCAATTGATTTGTTGCGCAAGTTGCTGAGCGTTTGAAGTTTCTTCAAAAAATCAAAATCAGGGTCATTAAAATTTTTAATAATGGCAAGGTAAGTAGATATTGAAGGGTAATAATAATCAAGTTGTTTGCCATTCACAATTTCATTGTTTAATTTGTCTTGCAGAAACTTACCGTTTTCATCATTATCAAAATATATATCCAAATCGCTTCCCCACCGATCTTTATTGAAAGACTGGATATTAATATATCTGCATGCCTTAAACTGGACAGTGTATTCTACAATTCTAAAAAAGCGAAGTAAAAAGTCAACGTAAGAATGCTGTAACCATTTTATCCTTGCATTGAAATACAATTCTTTTATTAAACCACCCTCTCCTTGCTGTATTTTTTGCAACTCCTGCTTTTGGCTTACCATAAATGTCCTATGCTTAATGCCTAATACTTCAAGATATTGATTTGCTTTTGTAAAGTCAAACTGAAGCCGGGCTTGTGCATAAGCTGCAATGTTTTTTACATCAGTAACAAGAGGTAAAACATTTAAAGCGCTGTAATCATAGTTTCTTATAAATGCTTTTGCTTTTTCAATTTCAGATTCTTCAATAAATTTTTCTGAAAAATTCAAATGAATACACTGATTACTTTTTTCATCAACAGACAAGTGGGCTACTTTACCCTGGGCAATTTTAATAGTATGAAATAAAAGCGCTGTATTAACAGCGTCTATACCACCCTGGTTTAAAAGAAAAACTTTATTTGTTTCATCTATTTCTGCCTGTAACGTTTTCATCAGGGTACTCTTAGAAAATTCATCGTACATACTATCAAGAAACGTAATATTTTCTTTTACAGAAATCAGCGAGAAAGAGGGCTTAGTTCCGTCAGGATTTTGCAACTGATCTCCCAGTATTTGCTTTACAATTTTTCCATAGTTGATTGAGTCGTTATAATAAAATCTTTCGCCAACGCCTTTTTCCTGATCTGTAACTATTAACCACACCTTGCTTATGTTACTACTATGTCTTTTTATATAGTCAATAGCTGGTTGAATAATTGGCAATGTTATTTGTTTCTTTAAACTATTAATTTTTGTAAGCAATAATTCTCCAAGCAACCTTGCAAATGGGCGGTTATTTTTGTCCAGACAGTTTTTTAATACCTCAACTGTAAATGATCCATTTAAAACTTTTTCGTCCACATAAATATCGCGGGTACCTATGGTTATAATTAAAGTATTTTTCATGAGCGCAAAAAAATTTAAAAGCTTAACTGTACAAATCCCGGGAACATAAAATCCAGTTGTCCTGGATCTAAAGAAGATTCTTTGAATGCAACCTTGCGTGTTTTATAATTTATGGCATTTATGAAATTATTATGCCTATCTATAGCCCGGCCTGTTTGAGTATGGTCCTTGTATTTCCAATTGCCGGTTATGGCATGGAAGCCTGACCCCTGGCCTATTTTAATGATAACACTGTTTTCGTAATTATTCAATTCTTTTAATTCTTCCAATAACTCATTTGCAACTACGAAGTCGTTATTTGGAAACTTCTTAAAAAAAATAATCTCCTGGTCTAAATATTCGTTCATTTGGTCTCTGGCAATCTTCATCCATTGGTACCCGTTAATTTCAGAGAATAAATTATAGTTAACAGGTTTTTTTGATCCCCATATATTGGTTACCCCATCAGCACAATTAAGCCTAACTGTGCTTTCGGAATTTGCCCTTAAAGTTTCAAAAAGTGTTACAAAACCGGTTTCTTCAAAAACATCAACATGCCCACCTTTGGACTGCCTTTTCCACATACCTGTTCCTTCATATTCTAACTTGCGATTGACAAAAGTTATATTCTCTGCAACATCACCAGAAAAAACTTTGAAGGGGATAATATCTGTGGCAGATTTAAAATCAATGTCTGTTACCTGGAGCAATTTCATGAAATTATTATTGATTGATCCGAATAACTCTTCTGTTTTAAAAGAGCTAATATTCAATCTTTTCATTAAATGTTTGCCCAGGCAACTCCTCAAAGCGCCTTTTAATGAACTGCCAGGAATATAGGCGCTGCCTGCACCTGAAGTAATATGTTTGCGAATAGAGTCTTGTAACTTAAAGGGGCAATAGCACTTCTTTTGAATTAACGAACCTTTACTTTCACATATTTCTGAAAGAAACCTTTCAGCATCATCTGTATTACCCGAAGAAAGACTGTTTGAATATCTATTGGCCTGGTTATTAGTTAAGCCTTTGAGGAATGCATTTTTGTTAACGAACCAATACTCATTTGTATCATCATTAAAAAAATAGTCAATCCCCCTGTAATAATCATTTTCTTTTGCCCCACCAATATAAACTGGTGTCAGAATTTTAATTTTATAGCTATGTGGTGAATATGGAGATTTCATTATTGTTATTTATTTCACAGGTATAAAAATTGTTCTTCCGTTGCGCCATACCGGGTGTGTAATAACAGGTATGGTTTCGGTTGGCCGTACATCCCACATTTTGCCGCCAACGGGTAAACCGTTGAACGTGGCACAGTTTTCCATTTTAAAGCAGGAGCCTTCTTTAAACATATACACATTTTTTTTGCGCCAGGTATTGTAGGGTTCGCTTAGCCAGCCGCCACGCTTAATAAAATCGTAACCGGCATCTTCGCCTGCTATCATTCCAGTTAATTGTTCGCTGCTTTCCGGGCAAAACAGGCCTAAGTTTATTCCGTAAGAAAAACTGCCTGTTTCGGGCAGCGGCCACACATCACCAAATTTGGGCTCAAACTTCCCATTGCCAATATTACGGTCGGTGCCTATGCCTTCATCGCCCAAAAACCTTATGGCAGCCTGGAACCTTTTCCGTATTTCATTATTGGCAAATGATGCGAGGCAATATAATCCTGAATGAGGTTTGAAGTAAAAACGTTCAATGTAAAATATGGCAGTATCTTCTTCACCAGTCCTGGATACTGCGGCACGCGGCACCACATTGCTTTCCATAAATGCGCCTTGTGGTTTGAGTGCAATGGAAGCCTGGAAATTACCAACAATGTTTTCTTCCACCGGCACAGACAATAGTTTGCGTTGCGTGTATGCAGTAAATAATTCCCGGTCTATCCACGCAACTTTTTTCAGCTTTTTACGAAGAGATGTGTCATCAAGTACGTTGAGTGACCTAATCAGTATGAGTGGCTTTGGCAAAAAATAAACAGGCTGCCCACTTACTGTTGTATAGGGAAAGAGGCTGGAGATTGCAAAGCCGGTATCCGGGTTTTCTGCAGTAGGTATCCATTCAGGAAAACCTAAACGATCCCAGGCAAAAAATATGGCTGCAGTAAACGCATCGCTGTGCAATATGGCGTGGCCTGATGCATAGTCGGCCCGCTCATTGCCTATATGCAGCGGCGTGGTAAAATTAAGTTGTATAATATCCAGTTCAGGCATGCAGGTATTCTTCTATAGGTTTGTGAATAGGAGGGTTTAAATGAAATTTCACCTGGCCGTAACCGCGGCTGCCGCTGCCGCCGAGATAATCGTCTTCAAGGAGTTTGATGCTTTCATAAAAGAGCTTTAGATGTTCCTGCTCTTTAACATTTTTATCTTCATCGTTCACTGTAATTATGTTTATTACAAACTGAATATCGAAAAAACTTCCAGCCGGAACTCGTTCAATAAAACGTGGGTCTTTTGCAGTACCTTCTATTCGGTTAATTGAATTTTCAGCTTTAATTTCTGTAAATGGCATGTCTGTAAATTCTGAATCTTTAAGTTGCTCTATGGTTCTTTGATTCAAATTAGCATCTCTGACAATTAATCTTGAAGGAATAGTATTTAATTTTTTATTTTTCGAAATTGCGCCAAACAACTTACCAATAGAACTCTCAGGATTTGACATTGTATCACTTTCGCCATAAGCAATATCTAATAGCGATCTCATTTTTCCTTTAATGCTGCTTCCTGGAATGTATGGTTGTAAATTATCTTTACGCTTTATAACCGGCAGATCAACTCCACCAATTTCAACATTGTCTTTACTTGCTCCAATTCGTAAACCACTGATTAACTCAAGCGTACCTTCTATGAGTATTTTTTTATGAAGTTTTATTTTTTCTGACATAATTAATTCTTTTTAGGTTCTATTTCTTTATGATAAGCGACAATTGCTTCCAACAATCTTATGAAAGACATAAAATGCTGTTTATTTTCTATCGTATCAAGAGCGATAGATATCTGTGTATAAAAGTCTTTTATTTTAGCTTCTTTGTCCTTTTCCCGCCCTACCTGATAAGCAAGTCTTGGCTTTAATAACAAAATATCAGTAGTATTTATTGAATTGTCTTCGGATGTCTTTACAATGTTTTGAATTCTTCTTACTTCTCCAAAAAATTTTCTGAGTTGGCTTGTGGTTAGATAAGTGGCTTTTATTTCCTGAAGTTTACCATTAAACATTTTTGTTTGCGCTTTGCCGGTTTCATCACGCTTAAATTCGTCTGCCAGATAATGGCCAAACAACTCAGCCCATTTGATAGCATCGGAAGTAATTCCTTTCGAAATCCATTCCTTATTTAAATTTGGGTCTTTCTTTTTGTGCCAATATTTTATTTCATTCATTGTTGCCATTTTTTAAGTTTTTAATTCCCAGTTCAGCCCAACGGCATGCCGCAATAAATGCATGAAAGCTGATTGCTGTGTGCTGGTTTTTATAATTGTTTGTGTATAAAAGTTGTTTTATGGTGTTGTAGCATTCACGTTTTGCTTTGTTATCATCTGCTTTTGCCATACGTGCAATATTGTAGGCGCTTTGCCATTGCCAGCCGGGTTTGCCGCGTTTAAATAATTCGTAGTAATCAAACATTTTCATCAAAAAACCTTTACTTATAAGCTTATCATTTGCAATCCAGTTTACAAGGTCGTTCTTACATTCAATTACAAAAGGCATCTCGTGCTCCCAGTTTAAGCTTATGCCAAACAGGTTAATGGCATTCTTTAAGTATTTTTTTTCATCCTTTTTATAGGAATAATTTTTGGCTTTGCTTTCTGCTTCGCCACTCATATCGGCGGCTTTGGCTATGGGGAATTTAGGCCTTACAATGGTTAAACCGGCGGATAAAGAAATATCGGTACGGCCACAAACAAATTGCTGAAAAGCTTTTCTTATTTCAATACCAAAATCAATTAGCTTATCCCATCTGCCAACAGCAAAAACATCATCGCCACCGGCATACACAATGTTTATATTGCTTTTATAAACTTCCTTATCCCTTATTGTGTTTAGATAGCCGCTAAAAAACTGGTCGAGCAAAGCAGACAGGGTTGCCAACGCAGAAAAACTTGCATGGTTCTCCATTTCACCATCATTATTCTTTTTTGAAAACCCTTTCATAAAAAGATTGCCAAGGTTATCAACATCCATCCTGAGCACACCTAAATAATCCCGGCCAGGTTCATCTTCGCTTTTATCAAATTCATCCCTATCTTCATTACACAACTCTTCCAGTGTTTTTATTTTATTCTTTGATGCAGCCATTCTTATACCGCCAAAAAGCTTGAATCCTAACCCTTCATTTTTATCATGTGTAGAGCCTGGTGGAATGAGTATTATATCCCGTTGCCAGTTTACCAATAACCATTTGTTTACATTGTGTTCACAGCCATCGTCATTTAATTTCCAGCCGGTGCCGGATGCTATTTTAATATCCGCTTTTTGGCCGGGCATTAATTCAACCAGGTATTTTGCATCATACAAATCCCTGCCTAAATCAATTTGCTCGTTTACTACTTGCGAAACGTACAAATTAATCTCCGTTTCATCTTCATCTGCCTGTGATAGGGGCTGTGCATTATCCGGCAACTCTTCTCCCGATACGGCACATACTTTTACATTACCACCTGCCCCTGTTGGCTCAAACATTTCACTAAAACGGTCAGTTAATACATGTTGAAATTTCTTTTTTTCGGATGTTTTTTCTGCAAGTAATTTCCAGAGTTTGCCTACAGGCATTCCCTCATTATTATCCGCTGTGAAAGCTTTCAGGTAAGAACCTTTTTGCTGGTGCATGCCGAAAGCAATCCAGCTCATATTTACAGACAGGCTGCCTTTATGCTTGTCCCATATTTTTTGCTGCAGTTTATAATTGTATAATTCGAGTTCCTTGATTATTTCCGGCGTGTTGGGCAGCAACACGTAAAATTTGCCGCCTGCTGCATAAATTATATTTATGGCAGAGGCATTGCAGGCTTCTGTTACTTCGGCCGCCATGGTTTCTGCAAGCAATTGTACATAAAACGAACGCCCTTTCAGGCCCTTCATTGCGCTTTTATTGCTAACATTATATATGAAAGATTGTATGCCCGAAATATCCCCGCAAAAAAGCAAAAGGGGATAATTATCCTTTTCGGGTTTTAACCTGTTCCCGGAAAAGGTAAATGCTTCTGGTTTAAAAGCCCGGTATGCTGCAAGGCAATGAGCGATAGCCCCAGTAGTTTTCAGGTGCTCAAACAAACTGCTATCCGGATAATCCATTGTTGAAGCCGGTATATACCATGTGTAAATTTTTAACAGGTGTAGCAAAGAGAAAATAAAGTTTGAAGCATTGGCATCAGGCAAATTTTTAAATTCTTTTAAAAACTCTTCCCACAGGTTTTTGTAATAGGGTTTATTATTTACGAGGGAAGTTTTTAAAGGAAATATAGTTTCGCCGGTATTGAATTTTTGGAGCGTATAGCCAAATTCCTCCTTAATGCCGCCAGGCATTACTTCTGTTGAAAGCTTGCCAAATACAGATACCAGGGGCGTGCTCCTGAATTTATCTTTTCCATACTCAGGGTTAGGCAAAAGGCTTCTGTCGGTATTGCGGTCCAAGCCACTGCTCCAATGATCAGCCAGGGTAATAATGGCTTGTTCTGCTGTAGCCGGCTTGTGGTGGTAGCTTGCCAGGTTAATGAGCGAACTTTGCCCAATATTGCCACTGAGGCCCGCATTGGCAAATTTTGATTCATTTACTTTTATGAATTCATTTGTCCATAACACATGTAGATGTGTTGGATAGCCCGCCTGTGAAGTATTGCAAAGCATACCGGCAAGCTTTTTTGATTCTTCGGAAAGCATCATTGATTTCTCATACCATCCATCAGCCCTTTGTGCAAATTTGCCAATATCATGCAGCAAGCCTGCTGTGGCATATATTAAATTATTGTTCTTCATTGTTGTTTTTTCTTAATTGTTTAATCACTCCAAAACCAGTGCTCGCCCCTTTGCCCAATCCTATATAATCAGGCAGAAACACATTGCACCTGAAGTTTACATTGTATGCAGATACTTTTGTGTCTTTCATACGTGTTACATTTTCCTGCTTTAATTCATCTATTTCTATGCGGATTGTTTTTTCAATATGCCAGTCAATACCTTTTGCAAAAGACAGTATATTGCCTGCAAGCACACGTTCCAGGAAAGCGATCCTTTCCTTTAAAGATGTAATTGATTGAAATGTTTTGTAGTTTTTATCATTCAATGCCTGCCACCGGTTTATCTGATAATTAAACATTTTTTCCCACACATTCAGCGTTGTACTTTTTAAATCCAGCCGGTCAACTACCAGTTTAACTGCTTCATCATTCACTTGTATATCCCAGCTTTTTTGTTCAAACAACCTGTGAATTTCATCTACGCCTGCATCCACACAAAAAATGGCTGGTTTTTGCTTAATTGATTTGTACTGTATAAGCGGATACCGGTACACATACGATTTCTTGCCCAAATGATTATGAAACAGGATATTGTCCCGCCCTGCCTTCTCAATAATGGCACCCCTAAAAGCCGTTATTTTTGTTGCGGGTATATGATTATCAAAAATTACAAGCAATGTTCTTAGTTTCTTCAAGTTAGTTCTGTATTAAAGGTTACTGGTATTGGTAAATGTATAAAAAACATTTATTTGAAAAAGAATTAAGTTTTAGCAAATATTATATTTATGCCTGCAACCTGATTGCACGCATACTAATACGTTAGGACAATGGTAAGGGAAAAAATCACACATGAACGAAGGCATATAGCGTTGAGGCTGGAAATAATTGACGAACTCTTAAACAGCCATATAAAACGGGATTATAAAGAATTTCTTTTTGTGCTCAATAAAAAGCTTAGAGAGAAAGATGAAGTTGGCATTTCACTTCGGACACTCCAATACGACATTGCATACCTGGAAAATAAAAAATGTGCACCTGTGCACAGGCCAACGAAAAAGGACAACAAAGTTTATTACACGGAAAAATTTTCACTAAAAAATATACCTGTTGACGATGACGATATTGCAGTAATGAAAAAGGCGGTTGCCATTTTAAAGAAAGCTACCGATACCAGGTTGAGCGCAGAACTGGAAGACATTATAACCAGGCTGGAAAATAAAATTCATACCAATGTGGCAGATAAAAAAACGATTATTGCTTTTGAAGAACATACGCAAGCTAAGGGCCGCGAATATTTTGATGAGCTATTTACTGCCATTCATGAAAAAAGCACTTTAAAAATTTCTTACCAGCCCTTTGGAAAAGAGCCCAGGGAATGGGTTATACATCCCTACATGCTTAAAGAATACAGGAACCGGTGGTATCTTATTGGCCGGGAAACGGGAAGCAATAAACTGCTGAATATTGGCCTTGACAGGATAAAAGGTAAACCCAGGAATTCTTCCGAACCGTTTATGGAAAATGATTTATTTAATCCTGAAACTTATTACAATAATTTGATCGGCGTAACATTTCCGGAAGATCAAAAAGAACCGCAAAATATTATTATCAAGGTCAAAAAAGAACTTGTTGAATACATTAAAACCAAACCTGTACATAAAGGTCAAATCATAACAAAAGATTATAAAAATGGGGGCATTGAAATAAGTGTTTCCCTGTTTATAAATTATGAGCTGAAATCTACTTTGCTTAGCTATGGAGCTGGTATTGAAGTTATGAAACCTTTAAGTTTAAGAACAGCGCTTAAAAATACCTTTCAAACTTGTTTGCAGCTATATGATTAATTTATTTTCAAGAAGTCGTTTCATCAGGATTTCGGGAATTTGCTGCTGCTTTAAATGTAAAAACTCAGTTTTGTCTTTCAATTAAATTAATTCCGTTAACATGTATCTGGCAATGATTATCCTTTATAATGTAAAATAGGTTTTCTAAGGTATTGGGATAAAAATAATTAAATACATAGGGGTATTTAATGCCCGTAAGAATAAGTTGTAGAAGGATCATAATTGTCTGTCATATCATGTTTTGGTTATTGCACATTAATTATACATTCCGGCTCAACTCCTTCTCAGGTTTTACTTTCAGCTTCCGGCTTATCCTCCCACCAGGATAGTTTGCTTATGTGTTTCGGTTGTTGCGCGCCTGTACTATAAATTTCCTGATTGCTTCGCCATGCTAACATTCAGTCCTACGCCCTCCTGTGAGCCTTTCGCCTGTGCCCTTTTCTTTGGGGTGCGGCTCGTTTCCGGATTACTATGGCCTCTGCTGACTTCTGCTCTATAACCACAATTGATTGGCAGACCTCTCCAGGGTAAGTTTATTTCTTTCCACGCATGCAGCCTCTGCATTTACAGGTTTACATTCTGTGCAGTGTCGGACTTTTGTTTGTTATGCAACATTATCCATGTAAAACTGCCTTATATGCAGTTCTCCTGCCCGTCCGGTCAGGCGGGTGTTCGCAGGCTCAAGTGTTTGCCGCCAGATTCCTCCTCGCAGTGGGCACCCTTGCTCCTGGCTAATGATACGCACTGCAACGCTCAATCGGGACTTACATCCTATAGATACTAAACATGCCTGACACACATAAAAAAGGCGGCAATTACAAATTGCCGCCTTTTGGTTATCCGAAGAATGTATTTCAGTGAATTATAAGCCAAAAGCTTCTTTTATTTTATCAACATAGTCCAGCTTTTCCCAGGTAAACAATTCAACGGTTTTGGTAACCGATTTGCCTTCAGGTGAAGAGAATGTTTTTTCAACCACTTCGTTCTTGCGGCCCATGTGACCGTAAGCTGCCGTTTCGCTATAAATAGGATTACGCAGTTTTAAACGCTGTTCAATAAAGTACGGGCGAAGGTCAAAAATGCTTTCCACCTTTTTGCTTATTTCACCATCAGTTAAATTAACTTTTGATGTACCGAATGTTTTTACATTAATGCTTGTTGGCTTTGCAACGCCAATAGCATAAGATACCTGTACAAGCGCTTCATCGCACACACCGGCTGCAACAAGATTTTTTGCAATATGGCGTGTAGCATAAGCAGCAGAACGGTCAACCTTGCTTGGGTCTTTTCCGCTGAATGCACCACCCCCGTGGGCGCCTTTGCCGCCATACGTATCAACAATAATCTTTCTGCCTGTTAACCCTGTATCACCATGCGGGCCGCCGATTACGAACTTACCGGTTGGATTAACGTGATAGGTAATATTATCTGTAAATAAAGGTTTGAAGGCAGGGTTCTTCTTTAATATTCTTGGTATAAGAATCTCCAGCATATCCTGCTTAATTTTCTTAAGCATGTTTTCTTCTGTATCAAAATCATCATGCTGGGTTGATATTACAATGGCATCAATCCTTACCGGCTTGTTATCATCAGAGTATTCTAACGTAACCTGGCTTTTTGCATCAGGCCTTAAATAGGTAATATCTTTATTTTCACGGCGCAGTTCAGCCAGTTCAATTAAAAGTTTATGCGCAATATTTAATGCCAAAGGCATATAATCTTCTGTTTCATTTATGGCATAACCAAACATCATTCCCTGGTCGCCGGCGCCCTGGTCTTCCTTACTGGCCCTGTCAACGCCCTGGTTAATATCAGGCGATTGCTCGTGTATTGCCGAGAGCACACCGCAGGAATGTGCTTCAAACATATATTCACTTTTGGTATAACCAATTTTGCGGATAACGTTACGGGCAATTTCCTGCACGTCAAGATAAGCCTTCGATTTTACCTCGCCGGCCAAAATAACCTGTCCGGTTGTTACCAGCGTTTCACAGGCAACCTTGCTGTTCTCATCAAAGGCAAGAAAATTATCAATCAACGCATCAGATATCTGGTCTGCAATTTTATCAGGATGTCCTTCTGAAACACTTTCGGACGTAAACAAATAAGGCATAATTTTTTTTTAAGAGTTGCAAATATAGTGTTCTGCAGCAAAATTATCAGGCAGTTGAGCACGCTATGCGCCACCACATCTTATATTGCCTTTATGGTTGTTGCCGGTACTGACGTAATGCAGCCAGTTGCAGCGTAGTTAAGCGAATGTGATGGATGGAAACGGCACAAGGACAGCGTAATGCATGAAATTTTACTTCGATGCAAGCTCATGATACAATTCCAAATACTCTGTTAAATCGGATTCTTTGTTGTAGGGAAGTATTTTTTTACCACGGGATTTAGCAAATTCTTCAACGAGTTTTTTATCTATTTTCTCTGCGCCAAAAGTAATGGCATCGGCATAATGCGCGCCGCCCCTGAACATAGCTGTATTATTATTGTCTTTATAAGGATCGAGCTCTTTTTCTTTAATGTTGGCATGAATAACGGCCTTTTCAAGGAAGTGCCTGCCCAGCTTTTCTTTAAACGTATTCTGGCCGATGGTGAAAACCACTTTGCTGTGCAGGAAAACAGGCTCGCGCTTATACACGGTTTTCAGGTACAGGGGAACAAGCCCCGTCATCCAGCCGCTGCAATGAATAATATCAGGAGGCCAGCCAAATTTCTTTACTGTTTCCAAAGCACCTTTACAAAAGAATATGGTGCGCAGGTCGTTGTCTTCAAACCAATGGTCGTTCTCATCATGAAAAATATACTTGCGCCTGAAGAAGTCCTCATTATCCAAAAAGTAAACCTGCAGGCGTGCATTAGGCAAAGAGGCCACTTTTATTTGCAGGGGATGATCGTCGTTATCAATAGAAACATTTATGCCTGATAGCCTCACCACTTCATGCAGCCGGTGCCTTCTTTCGTTAATAACGCCAAAACGCGGCATGATACAACGCACTTCATACCCATTCTCATTACATTTTATTGCAAGCTTATTAACGATCTCAGCAAATTCTGTAAGCTCCAGGTAAGGAGACATTTCTGTAGCTATGAATAAAATTCTTTTCTTTGTTGACATTAAAAAACCTGTTTTTACCTAATGCTAAAAAAATAAGAGTGCAAAGTTAACGAAATGCTTTGGAAATTTAAGTTTTACAGGCATTTGAGCGCTGTTAAATCCCTGCAATGATATTATTCAAAACCGTTCGCCCGCTGCAAAACAAACTTGAAAAACTGCGTAGCAATAAACAGAAAATTGGCTTTGTGCCTACCATGGGCGCTTTGCATGCCGGCCATGTTTCTTTGGTAACCGAAGCAAAGAAGCATTGCGATATGGTTGTGTGCAGCATTTTTGTGAATCCCACCCAGTTCAATGATGAAAAGGATTTTGAGAAGTATCCTGTTACCATTGAGAACGATATTTTTTTACTTGAAACAAATAAAACCGGCATCCTGTTTTTACCTTCTGTTAACGAAATTTATCCGGAAGGCACGGAGCAATTGCAGCATTTTGAATTGGGTTATCTTGAAAACATATTTGAAGGCAAATACAGGCCAGGCCATTTTCAGGGCGTATGCAATGTGGTGCACCGGTTACTGAACATTATAAATCCTGATATTCTTTTTTTGGGCAGAAAAGATTACCAGCAATACCTGGTTGTAAAAAAAATGCTGCAGGATTTTCATCCTTCCACCGGCATAATGGCGGTTGATACAGCGCGGGAAGCAAACGGCCTTGCCATGAGCAGCCGCAACATGCGCTTAAGCGAAGATGCACGAATTAAAGCAACTGCTATTTATCAGTCTTTACAATACATTAAACAGCATATTGCCGAAGGCGATATTGAATGGCTGAAAGAGAAAGCAAAAGAAAAAATATGGCAGGGCGGCTTTGATAAAATTGATTATGTAGAAATATGCGATGCGGAAACTTTATTGCCCGTAAGCACTATTAAAACCGGCAAAAAAATAATTGTGCTTGCCGCCGCCTTTATTGAAGACGTAAGGCTGATTGATAATATTCTCTTGTAAATCCCCAAACACAAAATATTACGAAGTCAATAGTCCATAAACCATAGTGCACAGAAAAGCAGTATTCAATTAGCGCACAGCACGGTGGCGGCGGTGAACGGTTGACTTCCGCTCCTTATCTTCGCAGCCTATGACACAGGAAAAACTACAGGAATTGCGGTCCCGCTTAACCGGGATAAGGAGGTTTCTTTGACGTTGATAACCGCATGCAAAAAATAGAGAACGACCGCCAGCTCTCGCTTTCGCCGGGCTTCTGGAACGATAACGACCGCGCTACCGGCATTATGAAAGAAATAAAAACAAACGAATATTGGCTGAAACTCTATAAGCAGGTAGAAACGGCTGTGGAAGATTTTACCGTATTGTTTGATTTTTGGAAAGAAGGCGATGCTACGGAAGAAGAAGCCAGGCAGGCTTACGATAGCGCCGTAACAGTTTTGGATGATGCGGAGTTTAAAAGCACGCTTAACCAGCCGGAAGATGAACTGCCCGCCGTATTGCAGATAAATCCGGGCGCCGGTGGCACCGAAAGCCAGGATTGGGCAGAAATGCTGTTGCGCATGTACCGCATGTATGGCGAAAAGCAGGGCTGGAAAGTTACAGAGCTCGATTTTCAGGAAGGCGATGGCGCCGGCATTAAAACGGCTACCCTGCAATTTGACGGGCCTTTTGCTTATGGATTTTTAAAAGCGGAAAGCGGCGTGCACCGTTTGGTGAGGATTTCACCGTTTGACAGCAATGCAAGGCGGCACACTTCTTTCGCCAGCGTATTTGTTTACCCGTTGATTGATGACACCATTGAAATAAATGTAAACCCGGCCGACCTGGAATGGGAATTTTACCGCAGCGGCGGCAAGGGCGGGCAGAATGTAAACAAGGTGGAAACGGCCGTTCGCCTAAAACATATTCCTTCAGGTATTATTGTTGAATGCCAGCAAAGCCGTACGCAGGGCGAAAACCGGGAGCTTGCATTAAAGATGCTGAAAAGCCGTTTGTATGAAGAAGAATTGCGTAAACGCGAAGAAGCAAAGAATGCAGCCAATGCCGGCAAGAAAAAAATTGAGTGGGGCAGCCAGATACGAAGCTATGTTTTTCATCCCTATAAAATGATAAAAGATCACCGCACCGATTATGAAGTGGGCAATGTGCAACCCGTGATGGACGGTGAATTAGATGGTTTTATAAAGGCTTACCTGATGAGCGAAAAGGAAGTGGAACAGCAATAATCTAATAAGAAAAATTTTGCCTGAATTTTAAGAAATCTGCAATCCCCGGGGTTTTTAAAACCCCAGGGGATTTTTTAACGGGCAAAAAACAAATACAATTATTTGAAGAGAAGCTCTAAAATTCATCTTAAAACTTCGATTCAGGCAATCTTAAAATTTCTGTAATCATTTAATTATGGCATAAAAATTTAGGATTATGCCGGATAATAAAATTAATCAGCAAGGATATGCTGTTGTTAATGCTGACTAAGAAAGAGACCTGGCGGCAAAAGGCTGGCCCACAAGCGGCCTGGGAATACCTGATGATAATCATAGGATTGCTCATCCTTACGATGAAGATATTCAAACGCAACTGGCAGCATTAAGCACAAAAAACAAAAAGCAAGAGGTTCACGAAGAACAAAATAAAACAAAGGAATAAAGGGGAACAAAACAGGCATTTATACGTTATAAGTGCTTGCCAAAACCGGTTAGCCAGGCTAGCCGGTTTTGGCGGGTTGCCTGCACTGATGGCAGGTATTATTTGTAAGTTATGTGATATACCACATATTCGCCAGGTTGAAATGTAAAGGTTTCTCTGCGTTTTATGTCTGTCACCGATCCTGAAAAAAGGTTGATATAGCTTCCCGGCAGGGCAGGATGATCTATAAAAAATGTGGATGTTTCTTTTCCCAGATTCATTAGCACGAGTACCCTGTCTTTGCGCCGCCTGCATAAATAGGCCAATACATCCGGTTCACTGGCATTTAACAATAAAACCGAAGCGCTTTCCTGCAAAGCTTTATTACGTTTCCGAATGGTAAGCAATGTTTTATAAAAGCCGTGCAATTCCACAGGCCCTTCCCAGTCAATAAAATCCTTTTCAAAAAATTCCAGGCGCTTATAATTCGGTTTTTCCTGCCCCGAATAAATTAATGGAATGCCCGGCCATGTGCAGCTAAACACTGCCATTGCCTTTGCACTGGCGCCATATTTTTCATATTCGGTTCCCTGGTAGGTATTTTCATCATGATTAGATGTAAATAACAGCTTTCTTGAACCAATCGGGTAATGCGAATAATTAATCAGCAGGGGCTTTATTTCATCAAATTTTATTTTACCTGTAAAATATTTATCAAAAGCGCGCATTACTTCCCATCCATACGTAAGGTCGAATGATTCATGGTAATGCAGGATTTCGCATTCAGCCAGCCAGAACAAAGGCTTTACCGCATCACATTCGCCACGCGCTTCAATCCAGAAATCAACAGGCACGGTGCGCGCCATATCGCAACGGAAACCGTCAATATCAAAATTTCTGATCCAGTGCTTCATAGCGCCGATCATGCCTTCGCGCAAAGCAGGGATTTCATAGTTCAGGTCTATTACATCAACCCAGCCATAGAGCTCCGTAAAATTTCCATGTTCATCTTTCCTGTACCAGTCTGAATGCTCTTTTGTCCATTGATGATCATAGCCTGTGTGGTTGGCCACCCAGTCAATAATCACCTTCATCCCAAAAAAATGCGCTGTGGAAATCAATTCCCTGAAATCATCTTCTGTGCCATAAGCGGGGTCAATATTGGTATAAGAGCTGGCGGCATAATAGCTGCCAAAAGTGCCCTGCCTTTTTTCCACGCTGATGGGTGTAACCGGCATCAGCCACAAAATGTCAATGCCCATGTTTTTCAGGCGCGGAATATGTTTTATGAATGCCTGAAAAGTGCCTTCGTGCGTGTATTGCCGTATGTTTACTTCGTAAATATTGGTACCGTTTCCCCAATCTATAATCGGAAAAGCTATGGCCATTTAATTTTTATTGCTAAAGAAATCAAGTATTATACCAAGGTGTTATATGATAAAGCGGTTCATATTTTAAATCCTGTGTATGATTTGTGTGAAGATAGATTACCGCACCACTTTCTCCACCCTCACCCCCGCATTCAAAATATTCTCCAGCGGTTCTTCGCGCATTACCTGCCGCACCATAAAGGTATAAGCGCCGGAATCGAGTTTGGAAGGCTTATTGAACAATAATACGCGTTGTTCAACAATATCATCCATGGCAGTGCCAATCCAGCCCTCGCCGTTGGCAAGTGGTAAATTAAACCGTTGCGTTTGCGGTTTTTTTCCGGGAAAAGTGGCGGTAAAATCAATCCATATATTATTGAAATGATAGGCTTCTGTATGCCGCAAAACAAAATAAATATTGTAATAAGCCATACTGTCTTTTGCCTGGAACGTAAAGGAGAGCGGGTTATGGCTGCTCCATTCGTGTAAAGGAATGGGCGCCGTTTTTTCAAATACATCAATCGTGTTGCAGGCGCTGAGTGAAAAAGCAGGAACAATAAAAATTAGAAACTTCAGGTACTTCATATACTTACAATACATTTAAAATCTGCTCTTTTGCTTTTTCAAGCTCATCTTTCATTAATACAACACATTTCTGCACATCTGCATCATAAGCTTTGGAACCCGTTGTGTTTATCTCCCTTCCTATTTCCTGTAAAATGAACGATAATTTTTTCCCTTTTATAATAGCGTTATCGTTCAGCACTTCTTTAAAATAAGCGCAGTGGTTTTTTAAACGCACTTGCTCCTCGCTTATATCAATCTTTTCAATGTAATAAATCAATTCCTGCTCAAGCCGGTTGGGATCATAATTTTCTTTGCCAATATGTTCTTCCAGCACTTTTTGCAGGCCTTCTTTTATTTTAATCCTGCGCAGTGGTTCAAGTTCAGCCACAGCAGCCTGCTGCAATTCAATATTGGTAATTCTGGCCAGCAGGTCGTCTTCCATACTTTTGCCTTCTTCCTTTCGGTGGTTGTTCAAATCAGTAGTTACCTCTTTCAAAACCCCTTCAAACAAATGCCATTCTGTTTCAGGGATCACCTCATTGGAAACGCTTACCACATCGGGCATGCGCAGCAGTGTGCTTAATACGTTCTCCTGCGACAATCCCAGCTCCGCAGACAGTTCTGATACCGGTTCGTAATAAGCACGTATCAGGGCTTTGTTCAGCCTAACCGGTTTTTCCGATCCGTTCTGTGAAACGGTAATGATGCATTCAATGCTGCCACGCATCAATTCTTCATTTAAAATATTCCGTATTTCAATTTCATAAGGCTTCAGCAGGGCGGGCATGGTAAGCCGTATATCGTATTGTTTGCCGTTTAAAGAACGTAATTCAATTAAATAGGATCTGCCTGCAATTGTTTTTTCTGCGCGGCCATAACCGGTCATTGAGTAAAGCATAACTGCAAAGAAAAGTAATTATCTGCAAGCGGATGGTTCAATTAACTGATGTGTTTATAATTTGTTTTAGATAATGCCGATTAAACTTTAACGTGTTGTGCTATTATATTATATAGAGAAAGGCCGAACCGTCATTTCGACGATAGGAGAAATCTCTTGAATTATTAGCAACATAAATTTTGGGAGTTGTCTCGTTACCTCGACATGACGTTCATTTAATACTAACATGCTCATAATTTTATTAGCATAAACTTTAGCAGTTTGATTGGATGTTTTCCTTTTATTTTTGAAATAAAACGCATTTGAATTTTCCCAGCGTTGCAATAGTGATACTAAATTATAACGGCCGTAATTTTCTTGAACAATTCCTGCCTTCGGTTTTTGCTTCCACTTATCCGGATAAAAGAATTATTGTAGCGGATAATGCTTCCACGGATGATAGTATTGTTTATCTGCAAAATAATTTTTCATCAGCAGAACTTATTATGCTTGATAAAAACTATGGTTTTGCAGGCGGGTATAATGAAGCGCTGAAAAAGGTAGCATCAGATTATTATATCCTTTTAAATTCCGACGTGGAAGTTACGCCCGGCTGGATGGAAGATATGATTGAACTGATGGAGCGGGATAAGAACATAGCAGCCTGCCAGCCCAAGATTCTCTCTTATCATAATAAAAAATATTTTGAATATGCGGGCGCCTGCGGCGGATGGATAGATACCATGGGTTATGCATTTGCACGGGGAAGAATTTTTGATGTTTGTGAAGAAGATACCGGCCAGTACAACAGCAATGAAAAAGTATTTTGGGCTACCGGCGCCGCTTTATGCATAAGGGCAGCATGCTTTCATGAAATGAGTGGTTTTGATGCGTATTTTTTTGCGCACATGGAAGAAATTGACCTTTGCTGGCGATTGCAGCGTAAAGGCTATTCGGTTTATTGCTGCGCTTCCTCGGTTGTATATCATGTGGGTGGCGGCACGCTTCCAAAAACAAACCATCGCAAAACCTATCTTAATTTCCGGAACAACCTGATCATGTCGCTTAAAAACCTGCCTTTCCCCGAAACATTTTGGAAAATGCCCTTGCGCATTTTGCTGGATTGGCTGTTTGCATTTAAATCACTTTTACAGAAAGATATAGCTTCGTTTAAAGCTGTATTGCAGGCGCACATAGACGTTATTAAATGGATGATGAATGGCAATAAATGTCAGGAACTTCCTTCAAAGAAAATAAAAGATATACCGGGCGTTTATAATGGATCGCTTATATGGGCTTATTTCATAAAAAAGAAAAAACATTTTTCAGAAATTGTTAAGAAGGGCGGATAATATTAATTCCCAGTCCTTATTTTTGCAGGGTTAAAATCAGAGCATGTCACACGAAACAGAAATTACCGAATATAAAGAGAAAGAGTTTGGTTATAACTGGGTTAATTCTTCCCGTTTCTTATTTTACCTGCAGGTGCTTTGCCTGATTGCCCTTTTTACAGGCATGAGTTATTATTTATATACTTACAGGTATAAAGGCAAACCTGATGTGCAGGTACCAGCCAATACTTTATATACGCCCCAGTATAAATAAAATGCAAAAATATTTTGCAGTATCAGGCAGATTGCTATTTTTGCCGTCCCAAAAAATCAATCAAATCAGTAGGTTAAAAAGGGAAACAAGTTCTTACAATTAATGCGGAAGTAGCTCATTTGGTAGAGCACGACCTTGCCAAGGTCGGGGTGGCCAGTTCGAGCCTGGTCTTCCGCTCATTTTTAAAAAGTTATTAGTTAGCAATAGCTGGTAACTTTTTTTTTCGCCCTGGTGGTGGAACTGGTAGACACGCAGGACTTAAAATCCTGTTCGCCGCAAACGCGAGTGCGGGTTCAATTCCCGCCTGGGGCACATAAAAAAGCCGTTATAATTTTTATAATGGCTTTTTTATTCGTACAAGTTTGTTTTTTCAATGGTCTCATGCCTGTCCCGAACTTGCTTCGGGAGAACCTCGCTATGTACCTGCCTCACCGGCAGGCAGGCATTCCCCTCCCGAAGCTGGTTCGGGACAGGTTG
>NZ_JASGEX010000137.1:0-64963 GCF_047606085.1 Parafilimonas sp. | reverse complement strand
CTCTTTTCCCTTTGCTCAAATGGGGCAATATCAATTGTTCTATCTTAACTTCGTCTATTAGTCCCAGAATTATTCGTTTTTTGCTCGCAAAACAAAATTCTTTATTTCCTGGGGCTTTTTTGATTTTTAATTAAGTTTAAACAACTTCAATAAAAAGGCAGGCTGTAATATGAAAAATGAGAAAACATAATGGGAAAATGTGCAAAACAGTCTGCTGAACCTGAAATTAGAAAAAGAAAAGAAGCCAATATGGTTGAGGCAAGTTTCAACCGATAGACGAAACAAAAGCAAAGCATTTTTTTAATGGAGGATTTATGGCCTAATTCAACAAAAGAGAAGTAAATTATTAATTAGCCCCTGTTTTCTTGATTACTTTTTTATTATTCAATATCTTTCGCCCTGAACCAATGCTTATGAATAAAAAATTCTTTTCCCTGATTTTTGTATGCTGTTTTGCCTGTTTTGCTGTAAAAGCCCAAAACATTCCCACGCCAAAAGAACATTTTGGGTTTAACATGGGCGATGATTACCAGCTTGCCAACTATACACAAACAGAAGCTTATTTTAAAAAGCTTGCGGCCACATCGCCCCGCGTAAAACTGGTTGATATTGGCAAAACCGAACAAGGCCGCACACAATGGATGCTGATTGTGTCTTCTCCTGAAAATTTAAAAAACCTGGATCGCTATAAAGCTATTGCACAGCAGCTGGCGCATGCAGAAAATCTTACCGATTCACAGGCGCTGACCCTGGCCGCCGAAGGCAAGGCCGTGGTTTGGATAGATGGCGGATTGCATGCTACCGAAGTGGTGGGCGCCCACCAGCTAATAGAAACTGCTTACCAGCTTAGCAGCAGGCAGGATGCTGAAACAATAAAAATATTGAATGATGTAATTGTTTTATTAACGCATGCAAACCCTGATGGGCAGGAACTTGTTTCTAACTGGTATATGCGGGAGCCGGTTGCTGAAAAGCGCCTCAATCAATACCTGCCTGAACTGTATGAAAAATATGCCGGCCACGATAACAACCGGGATTTTTATATGTTCAACCTGAAAGAAACACAGAATATGGGCCGGCAATTATTTATTGAATGGCTTCCGCAGATTATGTATAATCATCATCAGGCAGGCCCGGCGGGCTCCGTTGTGGCAGGGCCGCCATTCCGCGACCCGTTTAATTATGTTTTTGACCCGTTGGTAATGACAAGCCTCGACGCTGTGGGCGCCGCAATGGTAAACCGGCTGAATGCAGAAGGCAAGCCCGGCTATACGGAAAGATCGGGCTCTGTTTATTCCACCTGGTACAACGGCGGGCTTAGAACGGCAACCTATTTTCATAACATGATCGGCTTGCTTACGGAAATAATCGGAGGGCCTAACCCGGCCCCGGTTCCCGTGGTCCCGGAAAGGCTAATCCCCAGCAGCGCTACCTCATTTCCCGTATTGCCGCAAACCTGGCATTTCAGGCAATCTATTGACTATTCCGTTTCTTTAAACTATGGTGTGCTGGAATATGCTTCAAGGCACAGGGATGAGCTGTTGTTCAATATTTATAAAATGGGGAGACATTCCATTGAAAAAGGTGAAAAAGATAACTGGACATTGTTGCCGAAACGCTCGGAAGAGATCAATAATTTATTCAAACAATCCCAGCAGGGCAAAAAACCGGAGGCCAATACAGGCGACAATTATGGCGGTGTGAGGCCAGGCCGGAACATTCCTGTAAAACTCTACGATTCTGTTTACAAAAACCCGGCCTACCGCGACCCGAGGGGCTATATTATTTCATCAGGACAAACTGATTTCCCCACGGCTGCGCGATTTATAAATACTTTAATTACCAGCGGGATTGAAGTGGAAAAAGCAACCGCTGATTTTACGGTAAATGGCAAACAATATCCTGCAGGTTCGTATATCGTAAAAACCAGCCAGGCATTCAGGCCGCATATCCTGGATATGTTTGAACCGCAGGATCATCCTAATGATTTTGAGTACCCCGGCGGGCCGCCCATTGCTCCTTATGACGCTGCAGGCTGGACGTTAGCCTACCAGATGGGCATTCAGTTTGACCGGGTTTTAGATGCCTTCGACGGGCCTTTTGAGAGAATTCCCTACGGCGAATTGCAGTCGGCAAAAGGCAGTGCAGCCAGGGCGGGCTCCGGCGGTTACTTATTAAATGCGGCCGTCAACAATTCTTTCATTGCGGTAAATGACTTATTGAAAGCTGGCGTGGATGTTTACAGGACAAGCGATTCTGTTTATCATGCATTCGCCAAAGGTTCGTTTTATATTCCCGGTTCATCAAAGGCAAAAACAATACTCGACAGTGCGGCAGCGCTGTATGGTATAAATGTGGTGGCACTTTCCAAAAAACCCTCAGGCCTTACAAAAATCGGTGCGGCAAGAATTGCTTTGTGGGACAGGTATGGCGGCTCCATGCCCAGCGGATGGACGCGCTGGATATTTGAAAAATTTCATTTTAATGCTGATATAATTTATGCAAAGAATATTGATAGCGGAAACCTGAAATCCAGGTATGACGTAATTGTATTTGTTGACGGAGCCATACCGGCCCCGAACGATACCGGCAGGCGTTTTTTTGAGGCTGATCCCAAACCGGATTCCATTCCGGCTGCATACAGGAACCGCCTTGGCCGGATAACAGCAGATACTTCCATTCCTCAGCTTAAAAAGTTCCTGGAAGACGGCGGCGCTATTATTACCATCGGCAGCAGTACTGCATTGGCTTACCATTTAAAATTGCCTGTGCATAATGCCTTAACCGAAATTGTAAACGGCGTGGAAAAAACTTTGCCAGGTGAAAAATTTTATATTCCCGGAAGCATATTGCGTGTAAAAGTAGATTCAACCGAAAAAGCGGCGTATGGCATGGCATCGCAGGCAGATGTTTATTTTGATGCCAGCCCCGTATTCCATATTCTTCCGGAAGGCATAGCCAATAAAACCATACAGCCGGTGGCATGGTTTGAAGGTGAGCAAAGCCTGAGAAGCGGGTGGGCCTGGGGCCAGTCTTATCTAAATGGCGGCGTTACTGCATTTCAGGCTACAGTGGGCAAAGGCGTATTGTATGCTTTTGGGCCCGAAATAACATTCAGGGCGCAGCCTTATGGCACATTCAGGTTTTTGTTTAACGGGTTGTATAAATAACTTCCTTCTGTTCATTCTGAGTTAATTAATATTTAAGGTGCAATGATGTTTTGCCAGATTTGATGAAAGTTAAGGCATAGCCCCCGCCGAATTTATAATCGCGCGCCATGTTACAAAATGCGATCAGCCTTTACCGGCATAAGGAAAGGCCGTGTTATTATCAGGTTGCACAATTCCTTAGTTAAAGAAGGCAAAATATCAACCAATTAATTTAAATACCAGCGCAGCCAGCAAACCGCCAATAATTGGCCCGGCAACAGGGATCCAGCTATATTTCCAGTCGCTGATGCCTTTGTTTTTTATAGGAAGAACGGCATGCATAATGCGCGGGCCCAAATCTCTTGCAGGGTTGATGGCATATCCCGTGGGACCGCCCATGCCTAAACCAATGCCTAATACAAGCAAGGCCACGGGCAAAGCATCGAGAGAGCCTAATTTATCTGCGGGGGAAACAATAAATAAAACAGCCAGTATAAAAGCAAATGTGCCTATTATTTCCGTAACTAAATTATGCCTTACATTACGTATTGACGGAGAAGTGCAAAATACAGCCAGCTTGGTAGCCGTATTATCTGTCGCATCAAAATGCTGCTTATAAGCCACCCAAACCAGCAGCGAGCCGATCATGGCGCCAAGCATTTGTGCAGCAATGTATGCCAGGACTAAACTCCAGTTGAATTTTCCGGCTGCAGCCAATGCAATGGTTACGGCAGGGTTTAAATGGGCGCCACTGGATGCCGCGCTCACAAACACACCGGTAAAAACGGCCATGCCCCAACCCATCGTAATTACCAGCCAGCCGCTGTTAAAGCCATTGGTTTTATTTAAAATAACATTGGCAACAACACCATCGCCAAGAATAATTACTAAAGCCGTTCCCACAAGTTCGCCTGTAAAAGCAGTCATACGTTAGAATTTTGTTTAAATGCAATCGTGAATATGGTGATCAATCAAGGATTGTAAATGTATAGATTGTCACTTTGAAAAAAAAGTAATAAAAATCATTACAGTCCGGGCTAACCCGGGCTTCTTATGCCTGTAATGTTATTATGGTATGAAACCTGTAAAACCAATCCGGCCTAATAAATAACTACAAACAAAAAAGCTGAAACACCTGCCCGGTGTTGCAGGAAATGCCGGATTAATTATACAATTCTTGTTGCAGCAGAGGTTTGCATTAGTTTTTTATCCCGGAAATTCGTGATCAGGAGAATGCCAGGCTGCTTTCCTTTTTCAAAACTTCCATATCTATCCTGGATTCCTAAAGCTGCCGCGCCATTGTATGTTGCCCATTGAAGCATGCGTTCGGTTTCAAGAAATGGGAAATGTGTTTGCAATGTTCTCATTTCATCCAAAAGGTTAAGGCTGTAATTACTGGAATAGCTGTCCGTTCCTAAAACAATATTGCAGTCATTATCTATAAATAACTTAATATCAGGAAGTTGATTTTCAATATATAAATTGGCATTTGGGCAAAAACACCAGAAAACCTGCTGTTGATTTGCCTTGCTTTGTTGAAACGCAAAATCAATATCGGCCTGCGTGGTAAACGTATTGTGAACAAGCAGTAAGTTTTTGGCCTTGCTTAATAAAGTAAGATAAGATGGAAGGCTGCTTTTGCCGTAAGGCTGAAAAAAGCCGGTATTGATGTTAAGTTGTTGGTACAGTTTGAAGAAATCGCCTGTTTTAGTACGGTATAATTCATTTTCCGCTTCCGTTTCCTGGTTATGTATGGAAACGATTTTGCCGGCAGAGGCGTTATTAATCAGTTCAAACATGGCGCTGCTTATGGTGTAGGGCGCATGCGGAACAATGGAGGCATCAGTTAATTCTTCTATAATAAAATTGTTATATAATTTTATAAACCTTTCAAATACAATTGAAATATTATTATTAGTAAAACCAATGGCTTCAATAAAATTGTAATAACGAATCTTGCTTACATGCTTTGCAGGTATGGTATCGGCGGTATTGCAAATATCGCCAACCGCAACAATGCCATTTTCATACATTTCTGTATCGGCAGCCTTAATGGCTTCGGCTATTATTGCTTTTTCAAATCCACGTTTGCCAACAACGGTAATTAAAAAGTCAACGAGGCCGGTCCCGCTTTCAATCACATTGTTCATGTGGCTCAGCTCAAGGTGGCAATGGCAATTAATAAAACCGGGAGAAAGCCAGCCTTTAAATGCCTGCACACCATCGCCCGCTTCTGCTTCGTTAACGATTGTTTCAATTACGCCGTTTTCATTTGTAATTAACACTTTGTCTTCACCCAAAATATTCTTTCCATCAAAAATAAAATCAGCTTTAAATTTCCTGTAACGCATGCTGTAAAATTAAGCGGCTGAAAACATATAACTTTGCACACTTTTTAAAATTTGACAGTCAAAAATGCTTACAGGTTCAAATGTTTGGCTACCTGTGAACATTGAAACTTGGGAACGTTGAAACTTATAACATGTTAGACCAGTTAGAAGCAATAAAGGCAAAATTCGACCAGACAGGTGTTGCATTAACCAATCCTGAAATTATAAGCAGGCAGTCCGAATTTCAGAAGCTGAGTAAGGAATACAGCCAACTGGAAAGAATTGTAAAACCTTACGAAGCGTATAAAAAAGTGCTGGGAGACTACGAGTTTGCCAAAGAAGGTTTGAATAGCGCTGATGAAGAAATGCGGGAACTGGCCAAAATGGAATTGCCTGAGCTGGAAGAAAAAAAGGAAGTGCTTGAAAAACAGCTCACGCAACTTTTAATACCAAAAGACCCGCAGGATGATAAAAATGCTGTGCTTGAAATTCGCGCCGGCACCGGAGGAGATGAGGCCAGCCTATTTGCCGGCGATTTGCTTGATATGTACCTGCGCTATGCTGCAAAAAAAGGCTGGAAAACCGCCATTGTAAGCGAGAGTCAAGGCACGGTAGGCGGATACAAAGAAGTGATGGTTGAAATTACCGGTGATGATGTATATGGCACCATGAAATTTGAGAGCGGTGTTCACCGTGTACAGCGTGTGCCCGATACGGAAACACAGGGACGTGTACATACTTCTGCAGCAACAGTAGCCGTGATGCCGGAAGCGGAGGAAGTGGATTTTGAATTAAATCCTGCCGATGTGAAAATGGAAACCGCCAGAAGCGGCGGCGCCGGCGGCCAGAATGTAAATAAAGTGGAAACAAAAGTGATGCTTACCCATATTCCAACCGGTACCGTGGTTGTGTGCCAAACGGAACGCAGTCAGTTAGGCAACCGTGAAAAAGCCATGACGATGCTGCGTACCAAATTGTATGAAGAGCAGGTGCGCAAGCAGGAAGAAGAAATTTCCAGGCACAGGAAAACGCTGGTAAGCACAGGAGACCGCAGTGCAAAAATCCGCACCTATAACTACCCGCAGGGCCGGGTAACAGATCATCGCATTGGTTTAACATCATATAATCTTGATGCGGTAATGAATGGTGATATTGACCAGTTCATCGAAGCTTTGCAGGTGGCCGAGAATGCAGAAAAAATGACGAAGCAGAATAATTAATTATCTGCCCGCAGTTTTTGGATAATATTCCGGCAGATTATATAGCTGCATATTGTAGCAACCGTTTACCTTTATTCAACCGAAAGAAATATCAAGTATGCAATGCATTAACCATTGCAACGTATTCCTCCTGCCTACTACATCTTTTATATAAAAAACGTTGCCGATAGTTTTACTGCAAAAAATAATCCCATCATAGGGCAGGCTATGCAAAACAAAGAGCAGATACGGCAACAGAATTCAGCTATGATACCGGAGTACAGGCAGGCAAATAACGGGAAGAATTATTTCTAAAAGGCAGGAACTTTAAATAAAGCCAAGGGAGCTTTGAAAGAAAAGATAAACCAATATCTTATTTTTAAATTTGATGAATAAACAGAAAGAATGAGAATCTGGTCATTGCATCCGAAATATTTAGATACTAAAGGGCTTTTGGCAGTATGGAGGGAAACCTTACTGGCAAAACAGGTATTGGAAGGAAAAACAAAGGGATATAAAAACCATCCGCAGCTTTTTCGGTTTAAACAAATAAAATATCCCCTGCATGCCATCAATTATTATTTATCTGAAATTTATAAAGAGGCTGTTTGCCGGAATTACCATTTTGATAAAAGCAAAATTGATGAAGCTTTTCACCCGGTAACGATGACGGTTACAAGAGGACAACTGGATTATGAAATGAAACACCTCTTAAAGAAGCTGGAAACAAGAGACCGGAACCGGTTTGAACAATTACGTCAGCTTAAAATTGTAGAACCTGTATTATTCTTTAGCGTAATAGAGGGCCCGGTAGCGCATTGGGAAATTCAGGCCCCTGGAAAATAAAAGAATGAACGGGGAAGTAACATACCGCAAAATCATTCACATTGATATGGATGCTTTTTATGCTTCCGTTGAGCAAAGGGATTTCCCCGAATATCGCGGCAGGCCGCTGATCGTAGGTGGTTCTCCCGAAGGAAGGGGCGGTGTAGTAGCTACGGCCAGCTATGAAGCCAGGAAGTTCGGGGTGCGTTCTGCAATGCCTTCCAAAACAGCGCAGCGTTTATGCCCTGGCGCCATATTTGTGTTTCCAAGATTTGATGCCTATAAAGCTGTTTCCAAACACATCCATGAAATATTCCATCGTTATACGGATGTTATTGAGCCGCTTTCATTAGACGAAGCCTACTTAGATGTAACAACAGATAAACAGGCCATTGGTTCTGCAATGGAAATAGCTAAGTTTATTAAACAGGCCATTAAAGAAGAATTGCAACTTACTGCTTCTGCCGGTATCTCCGTTAATAAATTTGTGGCCAAAATTGCTTCTGATATGGGCAAACCAAATGGATTGACCTTCATCGGGCCGTCGAAAATCGAGGCGTTTATGGAAAAATTAGCTGTTGAAAAATTTCATGGAGTAGGCAAAGTAACGGCAGCGAAGATGAAGGCAATGGGATTGCATACCGGAGCCGATTTGAGAAAATTGTCTGAAGCAGAAATGACACAACATTTCGGGAAGCCGGGTAAGTTTTATTACCAGATTGTGCGGGGTATTGATGACCGGCCGGTACAACCCGGCAGGGAAACCAAATCGGTTAGTGTGGAAGATACTTACCAGGAAGACTTAATCAGTAAGGAAACTATGCTTGATGAACTGGAAATACTTTCCGAACGGCTTGCTATACGCCTGCAACGCACGGGCCTGAAAGGAAGAACAGTTACCGTCAAGTTCAAATTTCATGACTTTACCATAATAACACGCAGTTATTCACTTTCGGAACTGACCAATGATAAAACAGGTATTATCAACACAGTAAAAACCATATTGGATAAAACCGACTTAACCGGAAAGAAAATAAGATTATTAGGCGTGGGTCTTTCCAATTTTGAAATACCTGCTGACAGAAAAAAGGGCACTATTAAAGGCCAACTGAAATTATTTTGAATTAACCTCTAATGTACAAGAGGGATATTACATTTAAAAAGGAGGGCAGACTTAAAGGGTTGTACGCTGAAGCCCGATTGTATGATGTTGTAATTCTATTCTATTGTCCGATATGTTTTAAGGTTTAAATTATCTGACACAGTTTTTTTGCTGATAACGTAACACCAGCTTCACTATCTATCGTCAGTAAAATAAAGATGCGGCTCTGTTGGTTCTGCGTTCTTCGTGCGAAAAAATTTAAACATAGCAGCCTCTAAGAATTTTAATGCATTTACCCTGCAGTTACCGGGCTTCTGCCATAATTTTCTCACCGGGCTTTACCACCGTATCTATATAAGAGATGGTTTGCCCGTTGTTGTCCTTATCTGCAGCAGCTTTTTTATTTTTTCCATTTACAGCCACCTGTTTATGCAAACCATAAAATGCAGCCCTCCATGTAACCGTTTGCTTGCCATGGTTTACAAATGCTGTTTTCCCCTGTTCATGATGCACATCAATTAAATTTCCCAATACCGGAACATTTTTTACAGACGAGGTAGCTGTGTTATTATCCCGGTAAACAGTAGTTACCCGGTTATAGCGGGCATCGGGCTCAATGCCCATTAAGCCATTTACAAAACCAAGGATAACGCCGTAAGAAACTTCGGGGTATTCACGGCGCTTTGTGCCGGGATTGGTAAGCAGCAGCATATAATCTTTCGCTTCGTTCCAATACCCATTCCTGTAAAAAATACAGGGGAAATAAGACATGTTCTCCACATTCCACTGCCTGCCTAACAAATGTTCTATTGTTTTCTTTTTACGAACGCTATCCTTTAATGCATCAAACCACAGCAGGAACGTCTCCCCTTCATTTTTTCCAAACACGTCTTTATCACTGTAATACGTATTGTACACCCCTGAGGCTTCATCCCACCAGTATGTATCAATATGGCGCTGGTAAGCAACGGCCCTTCCCCTGTATAGGTTTGCACCAACCGCATTTCCGTTTGCGGCCAGTATGTCAGCATACGATAAAAGCCCCCTGTACAAAGCCGCTACCAGGTCAATGCCCAGCTTCAGGCCAGGCACGCCTTCAGAATAAGAGGGCAGGCCGCGGCAGCGCTGAAGGTTATCCCGTATATTGAATGACGCCGCTGCATTAGGGTGAGCCGGCCTGGTTAAAAGCGAGTCTGCCTGCAGCACCCAGCTATCTATATATTCATTAGCCGACTTATCGTGGAAGTTTTTAAATACAGGGCTGTTGATGTAATCTTTGTCGCCTGTCCACAAATAGAGTTTCCAGCAGGCAGTTAATATATCGAAATTTGCGTTCAGGTTATACCAGAAAGCGCTGTCGCTCCTGTAGTCTTCGGGAGCAGGCTTGCCATACTTATTGATCTCCCAATAGGAACACCAGTCTTTTGATGCAGATATGTTTTTTATGAAAGCAGTGAACATATTTCTATTGGCAGCGCTTAAACCCAGTATTTCGGCGGGTATGCTTTGGTGGGCTACATCCCGCATACAAAATGCGGAGCGCGGCGGCAGCGCCGATTCATACCATGCGCCCACCGGGTCGTCCGGCCTGCCCTTATAGCTTAGCGCCATTTCTTTTGCACGATAAAAAGCGGTTTGCAAGGCTGTATCGGATGAAGAAAACGATACATCGTTTTGCTGTGAAAAAACAGGGCTGACAGCATAGATAGCTAAACCAATGAGAAGGATCTTTTTCATATCTGAAGAATTATATTCGATGTTTATAAAAATGTGCAATGCCTTAATGTAAAACCACATAGATAACCAAGCCTAACAGTTGTGCAGGAATGTTCAAATTGTAAACATTGGTAAAATGAATATTGAGCATTCAATGTCGTTTAGTTTAACCTTGTTTGACCTCACCCTAAATCCCTCCCGAATGGCCGGGACAAGTTCTCCAAAGGAGAGGGACTTTACAAACGTTCCTTAACTAAACGACATTGATTGAGCATTGACTATTGAATATTTTAAAAATCAAGCCTTAACTAAACGCTATTGATTTCTATATGGTTAAAAACAGTTTCTGCATTTATCCGGCTCATTATTAAGGCCGCAAGGCTTCCGCGTTATTTAAGATTAACCTGTATGGGCTTAAGACCGGGCCAGGTGAATTTTTGCACCGCTCCCCCATCCTGTGCCACCTTCACTTCGTATTGTTTTCCCTTTCGTTCCACATAAATATCGAAATTTCCCTGAAAGGCGCGGATGTGCTTTAATGACATCTTTGTCCAGTTTTCCGGCATCAGCGGCTGCATCTCAAAGCTGTTAAAACCCGTTGCATGCATGCCGAATAAACCTTCTGTTATAGCGCGGCAGTATAAGCCGCTTTCCGCAGCAAGGTGTTGCTGGTTGCCTTCGGGCCAGGCTTCTATGGCATAAGGCACATGCTCGCCCAGCAGCCTTTTGCGGGAATATTCCTCCAGGTATTTTGCCGTGCTGTCTGTATAACCCGCATAAAAAGTGCCGCGCAGGGCATATAACAACGCACGGTCCCAATAGGTGGCCGATCCGGCTTCGGTGAGCATGCCGTTTTTAGTCCACAGATAGGGTGAATACAAAGCTTTTAACGTTTCTTCCTTCCGGTCAAAAATACCCATAGCCAGGGGCAGGCCTATCCAGGAGCGAAGCTTATCATTGCCATCATAATACCGGTAGGTTTTATATCCCTGCACGGTACTGCCAAAGTATTTTTCAATACTTTGTTTCAGCGCTGCCGCTTCTGATAATAAGAATGATGATGTGGAAGAATCTTTTAACGCCAGCGCCAGGCTGGCGGCATTGGTTAATGCGCCATACGCCAGCGTATTGGTTGATAAATTAATTTTCCCTGCCGGGAAACGGCCTTCCAGTTCATCGGCGTCAGATTGTATAACGCCTTCGGCTGTTTTCTTTCTTCTTAAAAACTCCAGGCACCATTCAATTAAAGGCCATAATTTTTTGGCTTCATCCCTGTCGGCATAAGCCAGTGCAAATGTGGAAGCGCCGTAAGCAATCATAGCCTGGTCGCCCCTGTCACCGGCCCCATCCCAGAAACCGGCACCTTCCGCAATAATGGAACTGGGTATAGGCTTATAATCTTTATTCATATATTTTGCAAACAGGCGGAAGCTGTTCATGGCAGATTCATTTCCTTCGGCATTGCCTAAAAACGGGAAAAAAGGGTTTGCATATTCCGCCTGGTCATTTGCCCAGATGGCTGCATAATAAGAACCGCCGCCGGGGCCATGCATCAGCCCGTTCTTTGTGTCGTATATGCTTTCCGTAACCCTTATTTTGGCAAACCCGAACATACTGTTTACAACCTCATCCGGCGTTTCAAGCACCAGGTTATTATTTGTATCGAACAGAAAAGCTTTCCGTTTTTCATATTCATACAGGGCTGAATACGTATATGGCTGGTCGCAGGATTTTCGCGCCGACCAAACGACTGAATAGCTTAGCTCATCGCCGGGCTTCAGCTCGAAGCTGCCGCCGTCATATACCGTTGTATTTAAAAAATAGCTGCCGTAAACGCCTTTACCGGGATTGGTGCTGTCTGAAAGGTTCAACTGCGGGATATTTATTTTAACCGTTGATGAACTGTTATTGATAACCTGGCATTTGTCCACCAGTGCGGCTTTGTCGGTTGACGGAAATACATGATGAACAAGCACAACATCCTTCGCCAGCTCCGAATTGATATTCAGCATGCCATTAAGGTTAAATGACAGCACGGTTTCCTCTGCCGGTTTATCGTTAATGGTTATGGATGCGCCGGCCTGTTCATCAACATTCCATTGAAGGCTTCCCCGCGTATCATTGGGAATGGTGCGCAGCATGGGAAAGATCAGCTTCTTTTTCAACAATAACCGCCGGCCTTCCTGTATTCCATACGTAATGATGGCCGACAACTGCTTTCCACTCATTTCAATATGGTCTGCGTGGGCCGTGTCTCTTGTTTTTACAACCCAGTCAATTGAACCATCTCTGCCCAATGCCCACCGGTTTTGCTGGCTAAACCCGCAACTGACTGTGCACGTGAACAGGAACAACATTACAATTCTTGTCATAGTATTATTTAAAGCTTAAAAAATTAATTATACCCGGGATTCTGCTCAATATTCGGGTTTATCTGTATCTCGCTTCTTGGAATGGGATAATAATAAAAGCTGGAAGCCCATGTTCTTTCTTCTATTGTGCTCACCTCATAAGTAAATGCGGTATCAGAAGAGTTGGTTGGGGTTATGGTAATGCCCAGCGCATCGCCGGCTCCTTCATCTGCAATGCCCCATCTTCTTAAATCAAAAAAGCGGTGCCCTTCAAAACATAATTCTATTCTTCGCTCCTGCTGTATTTTTTCAATAAGGTCTGTGGTGCCCGAAGCCGTAATATCCGGCATGCCGGCCCTTTGCCTGATCAGGTTCACATATTCCAAAGCTTCGGTGGTATTGCCCAGGTTAGCTTCTGCTTCCGCATAGTTCAGGTATATTTCGGCAAGCCGGAATACCACCCATTGCGAAGGCGCATACGGCACAGAAGAAAAGTCGTACGATGAATCAACCATCTTTAAAATGGTATATCCTGTTTCGGAAGCGTTCCATGAAGCGTAAGCACTTTGTTTGGAATCCAATCCGCCCACGTAAAACTCTGCTGCGCGCCCATGAAAAGAGGCGCCGTTATACAGGATGTCTGCATAAAAGCGGGGATCCCTGTTTTCGTAAGGGTTTGCCGCTTCTTCCGCATTATCCCAGCTAAAATCAGTGCCATCAGCCATTTGAAACGCATCTACCATCTGCTGCAGCGGATCATAGGCGCTGTACCCGTTTCCGTTATCATATCCATTCGGGCTTAAATCCCTGTTTACCGTATTATACCTGTCGTCATACACATTGCCATATACCCTGGCAAAGATCACTTCTGAATTAAAAAAGTCTGTGAATATCGTACCATACGTGGCAGAACTGCCATACAGCGAATAAAGGCCGAGGTCAATCACGGCTTTGGCCGCATCGGCCGCATCCTGCCATTTGGTGGCATCGCCTGCCGTATTGAAATAAGGGCTTGCAGCATACAATAACAGCCTCGACTTTAAGGCCAGTGCGGCGCCAATGGTTGCCTTGCCATAATCATCGCTGGAGACCGTTTCCGGCAGCATGGAGACGGCCTGCTCAATATCGCTCAATATAAATGCTTCCGTTTCGTCCCAGGTGGCCCTTGTTTCACTAAACTCCGTATCATCAATCGTATAAGCCTTGTCAACCAATATAACGCCGCCAAACCTTTTCAGCAGTTCGAAATAGCACAATGCCCGCAGAAAATATACCTGGCCGGTTATATTTTGTATAAAATCTTCATTGCCTTCTGTACTGAGCCTGTCTATATTTTCAAAGAATACGTTGATCTTGTTTATGGTGTTGTACAATGTTGTCCAGAAATTAAGCGTGCTGCTGTAATTTAAAGGAAAAGAGCTTGTTTGATTGTCGGCGGTTGCATCTCCCTGCACATACTGCTTTTCGCTGCACCAGTCAAAATTGCTGAACAATTCATCCGTTTGTGCGCCCCAGCCAAAACCGGCATCTTTATAGGCAAATACGCTTTCTGCGTATATCTCATTCACATATACCTGAACCAGGTCGGCGCTGGCCCACACCGTTTCATCATTATACGAGCTTGTGGGGGTTACATCCAACACCTTTTTGCAGGAAGAAAAGCAGGCAGTTAAGCCAATTATGGCGACTATCCGAAATATATTTTTCATTTTAATTATTTTATTTCGCTTAAAAAGAAACGTTTAATCCAAAGTTGATAACCCTTTGCACGGGATATCCCGTACCGGTGCTGCCGGAAGCGGCCGATTCCGGATCAAATGACGGCCCGTAATTATCTATGGTGAATACATTATTGGCGCTTACAATTATTCTCAGGTTTTGTATCCTGGCTTTTTCCGATATTTTTTGGGGCAGCGTATAACCCAGCTGAATATTCTTTAGCCTGAGAAAAGCGTTATTCCGGAGCCAGAAAGTTGACGACCATGTATTTGAACCATACGAAGCCCCGGTAGGGCCGTTAAAACTGATTGGGTATTTATTGTCGCCCTCTTTTTGCCACCGGCCTGTAAAAAATTCTTCGGCCATGTTCAGCCCGCCCGGCATTAAAAGAGTTTTAGCCCTTGCCTGCCCGCTGAAAAAGACCGTGAGATCGAAATTTTTATACGTGGCGCCAAAGCTGGTTCCAAACATTATCTGGGGAATGGCAGATTCCGTCATCCGCACTTCATCCAGTGCATCAATGCTGCCATCATTGTTTACATCTTTATAGCAGATATCTCCCGGCACAGCCCCGCTGTAATGGGCGGTTTTGTCAATTTCTTCCTGCGTTTGATATATGCCTTCGGCCTGGTATAAGAGGTAAGAAGCGGTAGGATAACCCGTGCTTTTTTGATAGGAAAGCACGGATGCAGCTTCGGCTATATCAATTACTTTATTAACGGCATACGTAAAATTTCCTGACCAGAAATAGGAGAAGGCTTTATTAACAGGCTTGCGGTACTGAAAGGAAAATTCAATGCCCCTGTTTAACACCTTTCCATAATTCACATCCGGCAAATCCAGCCCGGTATAATCAGGCACCACGGCCGTATTCTCCCTTAAAATATCAGACCGCATTGACCTGAATACGTCCAGGTTAATTGTAAGCCGTTGCAAAATCTGCATGTCCAATCCCAGGTTTGCATTCTTTGATCTTTCCCACGTAATGTTTGGGTTGGGAATGGGGCCAAGATCAAAGCCCGCATATTGCGTATAATCAGCGCCATAAAAATACCCGTTGGCCAGGTAAGTGCCGTTTTGCCCGGCCACCAGCGTATAGGTCTGCAAATATTGGTAAGCGTCAACCCGGTCATTTCCCAGCGTTCCGTAGGAAGCGCGCAGTTTAAGATCGGTTATTACAGAAGATTTAAAGAAGTCTTCCTTAGACAGCCGCCATGCGCCGGACAAACCGGGGAAGAAACCAAAGCGGTGGCCGGGCGCAAAGATGGAAGAACCGTCATAGCGGAGATTAATATCCAATAAATATTTCTCCCTGTAGCCGTATGAAACCCTGCCTATGTAATTCTGCCGGGAGAATTGATATGTGCTGGAACTGTTGGTTTCCCCATCGGTGCTGCCGGCATCTAATTCCTGCACTGTATTTCCAATAAAGCCTGTGCGGTATGCCGTGAGCGTTGTTGTTTTCTCGCTCATTTGTTCATACGCAGCAAAAACGTCCACAGAATGATATCCAAACTTTTTAGTGTAGGAGAGTTTAATATTATACAGCTGGCTGGGCTCTTTTTCCTCTGCCAGGCTGAGATTGGGTGTTTTGGTAGAACTGATCATGGTAAGGGAGTCGCCCGTTTTATCGTAGGCGTAGGCAGGAGGCGGGGTAGCATTAAATGTTTTGCTGTTATAATTATACAGGTCATACGCCATATACCCCTCCAGCTTCAGCCCTTTTGCAAGCGATGATAAATCCCAGCTAAAGGAAGTTTTTGTTTGCAGATAATCATACGCATTGTTTACATAGCCCAATGCGCCGTTTACCGTATATATGATTGAATTATCCGGGGTGCCGGAAATGCCAACTCCCACTTTACCATCGGCATATCTGGCCGTTAAATACGGGTACGCAAGCCACAGCTCCCGGAATATGCCGCCCGTGCCATAGGAATTACCCTGTTTGTATTCGTGCCTGTACAAGGCATCCACACCTATTTTAAAACTGCGGGTTGCCTGTATATCAAGATTTACCCTTCCGTTTTTATTTTCGTAATAGTCGGCACCGCCTTTATACATGCTGTTCTGGCGCAGGTATTGCCCTGAAATGAAATAATTCACTTTATCAGAACCGCCACTCAGCGATATATTGTTATTGGTTTGAAAAGTCCAGTTCCGCATTACTGCAGCCCACCAGTCGGTATTAGGATGGCCCAGCGGGTCTGAGCCGTCTTTGTAGGCTGCTATGTCCTCATCAGAAAAATAATGCTGCTGGCCTATATAATCGTAGTACTCATTTGTTGCCACGGCATATTGATACGAGTTCAGCATCTTCGGCACACGCGTTGGCTGCGTAATGGATTCATTCGTATTGAATGTTAGAGATGTTTTGCCGGCGCTGCCTCTTTTTGTAGTAATTAATATTACGCCGTTTGCAGCCCTTGCCCCGTATATGGCAGCGCTTGCATCTTTAAGAACCGTGAGGGAAGCTATATCATTGGGGTTTATCCGGTCGAGGCCGCCTTCCCTGTCGGGCACGCCGTCAATTACAATTAAAGGAGAATTATCGCCGAGCGTGCCTATGCCGCGAATGTATATGGAGGCCTGATCGGCGCCGGGCTCGCCGCTTGTGGTATTAACGATTAAACCGGTAACTGCGCCCCCCAGGCTGTTTGAAAGGGCTGCTGCAGGCGATTTAGCCAGCTCACTGCCTGATATGCTGGCTACAGAACCCGTTAATTCCGCCCTTTTCCTGGTGCCGTACCCTACCACAATTACATCGCCCAGGTTATCTGCAACATCTGCGGCAAGCGCTACCTTTATATTATCTGCGCCGGCTTTCAGATCAACTTCTTTTACAAAATAACCTACATGGGAAAAAACCAAAACATTGCTTTTGGGCGATACATGAATAATAAAATTCCCAAGCATATCCGACAGGGTTCCGCGGCTTTCCCCTTTAATGGTTATGGAAACGTTCGGCAGTGGCTCATTCTTTTCATTCATTACAATGCCATGCACGGTACGGGATTGAGCCATTAAAGAAGCAGGACAATGTGCAACCAGCAGGGCAAAGGCAATAGCAGCCATAACGCAGCCGGAGCCGCAGCGTTTTGTTTTCATTTTTTTATTTTTTATTTATTTAACAAGCAATCAACCATGAGCATGCCCGGCAAGCTTCACCCTGTAGTACAAGCAACTGTTTCATATTTTCTCATCTGCTGGCAAGCATCGCTGATTGTTTTAGGTCTATTCTATTCTATTCCAAAAATAGAAATTTGTTTTATTTAAAAAAATATTTTTTTATTTTTTTATTTTTTAAAATAGACCAGAACGAACTTATATTTGTTCTTACTTCTGAAAAACAGAAACAACCTAACATATACATGCAGGAAATATTAAAAAAGATAAACGATCTGAAGCTTATACCCGCTTATTCCAAACACGACCAGCTGGTGCAGGGGATTATAAACGCCATAGACGAAAAGATGGTAACCGCCGGCGGCCGCCTGCCCACTATTAACGAGGTTATTGGCAAACTGGGCTTTGCGAGGGAGACCGTGGTTAAAGGCTACAAAGACCTTATACGGCGGGGCATTGTTGAATCAAAGGGAAGAAAGGGGTATTTTGTAACAAACGGCGATACGGGCCAGATTGCAAAAGTAGCCTTGCTGATGTACCTGATGGATTCTTTCCAGGAACAGTTTTATCAATCATTCAGAACAGAATTAGGGCAAAAAGTGCATATTGATATTTTTTTCCACCATGGCAACATAAACATATTTGAGACGATCATGAATATGGTTAAAGGCAAATACTCCATGTATGTCATCTCGCCCATACCGCATCCCAAAACCAGAGAATTGCTGAACAGCATCCCGAGGGCCAGGCTTATTATGTTCGACAGGTTTGAGCAGCTGGACGGTGAATTTAACTATGTATGCCAGGAATTTGAAAAAGCTTCTTACAAGGCTTTTGCCGAACTTGCCGATAACATTAAGAAGTTTGATGAGATCATCTTTTTTCATACAAAAGATTCCCTTGACCCTGTAGAGATTATTAAATCGTATAAAAAGTTTGCAAAAGACTTTGGCGTAAAAGCGAGTATAAAACCCAGGTATATTTCAGGTTCGGTAAGCAACCGAAAAGTGTATTTTTCTTTAAACAACGCTGAGCTATGGGAAATACTGAACGATTGCAAAGCCGCCAAACTTAAGCCTGGCAGGGATATAGGCATTTTGTCGCATAACGATGAACCGGTGAAAAAACTCGTAGCAGACGGCATTACCACCTACTCCACCGATTTTAAGCTGATGGGCAAAAAAGCTGCACAGGCTATTTTAATGCGGGAGCCCATACATGAGATAATTCCCACCACGCTTGCAAAAAGAAAATCGCTTTAAGCTTTAAATTATGAGTGCGGCTGCTTTAATAAGTTTTGCGGGATTTATTGCAACGGTTATTTTAATCTCCTGGTTAAAAAGGCAGAAAAACAAAACCGCTATTAATCTTTTTTTTGCCGGCAGACGCCTTGGCTTTCTTTCAATAGGATGTGCGCTCTATTTTACCAATATAAGCGCCACGGAGTTTATTGGCGGCAGCCAAAGCGCTTACATAAATAATATGTCGGTAATGGCCTGGGGTGTTAGCTCGGTTTTTGCCATGCTGATTGTATCGGAATTCATCATACCTGTTTACCTGCGCGGGAAAATGCTGACTACGCCTGACTTTTTGCAGCAGCGTTACGATGCATCTACAAAAAAAATAGCCTCCTGCATGTTTCTTGTAAGCTACACAGGCAACATACTTCCTGTTATATTATATGGAGGCGCCGTGGCCCTGAACGGCATTTTTAATTTTTCAGGCACCCTTCACGCAGGGCATTTCAACACAATCTGCATCCTTATATTTTTTACCGCTTTTATCGGCCTCATTTATTCTGCCGGCGGAGGGCTGCACGCCATTGTTACATTGGATATGCTGCTTGCCCTGGGGCTTTTTACCGGAGGGTTCCTGTTTCTTTTTTTTGCTTTTAAACATTTAGGCAACGGCAGTCTTCAGCAGGGTTTACACACCTTATCATTATTGCATAAAGAGCACCTCAGTTCCATTGGCGCATCAAAAGATGCGGTGCCTTTCTCCACCATTTTTACCGGTATGATTATCATTAACCTGTTTTACTGGGGCACGGAACAGGTCATTGTGCAGCAGGCATTGTCAGGCAAAAACCTTGCTGAAATACAGAAAGGAATAGCGGTGGCCTGTATGGGTAAATTATTAAACCCAATGCTGTTTGTATTGCCCGGCGTGCTTGCCGTTCATCTTATGCCGGGCATTGAAAACTCGGTAGAGGTTTTTCCAAGAATGATAAGTTTGGTAACCCCGCCTGTTGTAACAGGCATTATCGGGGCTGTAATGTTTGGTTCAGTTATCACGGCATTCTCGGCCACTTTAAACAGTGCAGCCACCTTGTTCATCCTGAACATATATGTACCGTACAAAGAGCGGAATAAAATTCATTATACCGAAACAAACATAAAAAGCGTAACCAGACGTTTTGAGATATATGCCTGCCTGCTGGCCATGTTTATAGCCCCGCTGCTTTTCTTTATGAAAGAGGGTTTTTATACATATATTCAGAAAGTGAGTGGTTGTTTCAGCGTGCCCGTTTTTACCATCATGTTTATAGGATTTGCCACAAAATGGATTACTGCTTTTGCTGCAAAGGCCGGGCTTGTATTTTGCGCTGTTGCTTATGTATTAATGGAGTTTGTTTTAAACATCCCCATCCATTATCTGCATAAGCTTTTTATACTTTTTATTTTAACCATACTGATAATGATGATTGTAAGCAAACTATATCCTGGCAAAGCGCATGCAGAGGCTGCCGGGCATGGGCTTACATTACAAAACAACCGTTTGGAATACTGGAGGCACAGGCATATAGCAACGGCCGTATTATTATGTTTAATGATTGCTTTGTTTGTATTCTTTTCTCCTGCGGGCATTGCACATTAACCATTCGGTATTGAACATAAAAATATTAATGTCGTTTACTTAGGGGTTTACGAGTTTACAGGTTCACGAGTTGTTTGGGCAGGTTAATCCTTTTTTACGCATATAATAATTGGCACGGAATGATTAATTTATTTTGTCGCAACATTTTAAGCATTTGCCGTTTCTTCCTTAATTAAAAATAATCCTGTTATTAATATTGTTAACACTAAAAGCTTGCATAATGAAATCAACTAACATCATCTTCTTCTGCATTTGTTTTTTTACTTCCATCATTGCAAAAGCACAGCGGTACACGCTTGCATCGCCAGACAGCAAAACGAAAATCACGGTTGATGTGGGATCAAACATCGAATGGTCTGTAGCGTATAATAACAATGTGGTTTTACAGCCATCAGCCCTGTCGCTTGAGCTCGCTTCGGGCAAAACCCCGGGCGTGCATGCTGCTGTAAAGAAGGCTGTACATTCATCTGTGAATGAAACAATCACCTCTCCCGTTCCTGTAAAAAATAAAATAATACCCAACCTGTATAATCAACTGCAAATACAATTCAAAGGCGATTACAATGTAACATTTCGCGCTTATAACGATGGCGTGGCTTACCGGTTTGAAACCATGTTTAAAGACAGCCAGACAGTAAAGCATGAAACTGCAGCATTTAATTTTGCAGCCGGTTATGAAACCGCCTGGCCTTATGATGAACCTTTCGGCTTTGGCCGCAACAGCGGGCAAACCGCCAAAGAGCCGGGATTTGGCAGCAAAAACCCTCAAACGGGCAGGGGCGCATTTGGCGGCCCGCCGCCTTCCGGTACTGACAGCAGCAAAAAGCAGTCGCCGCCCAGAAGGATGACAATGCCGGCATCCAACCCTTTCAACATTTCTTATGAATATCTTTTCAGAGACAGTACGCTAAATGCTGTAACGGACACAGTAGGATTGCCGGTATATATGTCGGCAGGCAATGGCGTAAAGCTTGTATTGCTGGAAGCGGATTTATACGACTACCCCAACCTTTTCGTGAAAGGCACAGGCTCCAACAGCCTTACAGCCGTATTCCCGCCGGTGGTGCTGAAACAGCAATCAGGCATGGGCGGCATGGCAGGCATAGCCGAAACGGCAGATTATATAGCTAAAACAAAGGGCACGCGCACCTATCCCTGGCGTGCCATAGCGATTAGTGATGATGATAAAAAATTACTGGAAAACGAATTGGTGTATAAGCTTTCTTCTCCGCCGGTTATACCAACGGACTGGATAAGGCCGGGCCAGGTTGTTTGGGAATGGTGGCATGCCAGCAACCTGTACAATGTGAATTTTGAAGCCGGCATAAACACGGCCTCTTATAAATACTATATTGATTTTGCTTCAAAATACAATGTGCCATACATGCTGATAGATGCAGGCTGGCGCAATAACCCGCAGGTTAATATTCCGGAGATAGCCGATTACGCCAAACAAAAAAATGTGGGTGTAATGCTGTGGATGTCGTGGACCGATCTTACATCGGATATGGAAGGCATTCTTGACACGTTTAAAATATGGGGCATAAAAGGCGTGAAGATGGATTATATGAACCGGGCAGACCAGGCGATGGTAAATGTATTTGAAAAGGTGGCCGCCGAAACAGCCAAACGCAATATGCTCATAGATTTTCATGGCGCCTACAAGCCTTCGGGGCTGAACCGAAAATACCCCAACGTGGTAAATTATGAAGGCGTAAAAGGGCTTGAGCACGATAAACTGGGCAGCGTTAATATCACGCCATCCCATGATGTAACCATCATGTTCACAAGGATGGTTGCCGGCCCAATGGACTATACGCCCGGTGCGCTGAATAATGCGGCCTTTGGTAATTTCAGGAATATATCCTCCCAGCCCATGAGCCAGGGCACACGCGCACACCAGGCCGCCATGTATGTTTTGTACGATGCGCCTATACAGATGCTTGTTGACAATCCTTCCACTTACCTGAAAGAAGATGATTATACAAAATTTATTACATCATTGCCAACCGTTTGGGATACAACCATTGCCATAGACGGCAAAATAGGCCAGTATGCAATCGTGGCGCGCCGGAAAGATGAAAACTGGTATATAGGCGCTATGACAGACTGGAGTAAAAGGGAAATAGAAATACCACTCTCGTTTATTGGCAATAAAAAATACAAGCTCACCGCTGTGGCAGATGGCTTAAATGCGGATAAATATGGTTCGGATTATACAATTGAAACGAAAGATGTAAGCGGGAGTGATCTTTTGAAAATAAATATGAATAACGGCGGTGGATGGGTAGCAAAATTGGTTCCGGCAGATTGAGGTTGAATAATCCGGACTGCTAAACAGCAGGATGGATATGAATTTACCTGCTTTTTAAGGCGTGGCTCAAAGCAGAAGCGAATTGATTGTTCATTTGCTGCTTTGGGCTTCTTTTTTACAGGCGTAATACTGAAAAATATCAAACCAGGATAAGCATACATAATGCTGCATAATCGTTCCTCTGCCAAAATGTTGTAACAGTGGGCAACAAAACCTCAGAACTGCTAAACCGCTGCCAATCCCAATACTTCAGTGGAATGCTCCCTTACCCGCTTTAACAGGTCGCTGTCGTTTTTCAGGGATTTTCCATAAGAAGGAATCATTTCTTTCAGCTTTTGCTGCCAGCTATCCTGCTTTAGTTTTTCGGGAAAGCAACGCGCCAATAATTCAAGCATAATGGAAACCGCTGTTGATGCGCCGGGCGAAGCGCCCAATAATGCGGCAATGCTTCCATCGGCTGCATTCACCACTTCTGTACCAAACTCCAGTATGCCGCCTTCTTTTTCATCTTTCTTAATTACCTGCACGCGATAACCGGCCACCACAAGCTCCCAGTCATCAAGCCGCGCACCCGGGTAATATTCCTTCAGCGATTCAAGCCTTTCTTCAGGCGAGAGCATCACCTGTTCTATTAAATATTTCGTAAGCGGCATATTGTGCATGCCGGCAATAACCATCGGCCGTATATTATCTGTTTTAACCGATTTAAAAAGATCCATGGCAGAACCATGCCGTAAAAATTTTGTGGTGAAACCTGCAAAAGGGCCAAAGAGCAGTTCCTGTTTTCCTTTTATCCATCTTGTATCCAGATGCGGAACAGACATGGGGGGCGAGCCCACTTTGGCAAGACCATATACTTTTGCGTGGTGCCGGGGAATAACTGTTTCGCTTTTGCAACGCAGCCACTGGCCGCTCACCGGAAAACCACCATAGCCTTCCGCTTCGGGGATGCCCGATTTTAGCAGCAAAGGCAATGAGCCGCCACCGGCCCCCACAAATACAAACCTTGTAACGATGATGCTGCTTTCACCGCTTTGTTCATCTTTTATTTTTACGCGCCAGTAATTATGATGTTTTTCTATATCCTCCACCTCCTGGCCGTAATGCACCTGCACATCATCATAATGCAACAGTTTATCAAATATGCGGCGTGTGAGCGCACCAAAATTCACATCGGTGCCCAAATCCATTTTGGTGGCGGCAACAGGCTCATCCTGCATCTTCCTGTTTTCCATTACCAGCGGTATCCATTTTGCTATTTCCGCATCATCTTCAGAAAACTGCATGCCTTCAAATAAGCTGCTTTGCTGCAGGGCCATGTAGCGCTTTCTTAAATAATTAACGTTATTATCGCCCCAAACAAAACTTACATGAGGAATAGGGCGTATAAAGTCTTCAGGCTTTTTTACAATATTGTTCTCCACCAGGTAAGCCCAAAACTGTTTACTGGCTTCAAACGATTCAGCTATTTTAATGGCTTTGGAAATATCAATTGAGCCGTCTGCTCTTTCGGGCGTGTAATTCAATTCGCAAAAAGCCGAATGGCCGGTACCGGCATTGTTCCAGGCATCAGAACTTTCGGCAGCGGCGCTGTTAAGGCGTTCCACAATTTTTATACGAAGCGAATTATCCAATAACTTAAGCAACATGCCAAGTGTTGCGCTCATAATGCCGGCGCCAATTAACAATACGTCTGCCTTAGAAACTTTTTGCATACACGAAATTTTTAAATTATATGGTACAGCCTGTCTTGCATAAACCCAATGCACCAGCTTATTTATGCATGTAAAAAAGCCCTGCATAAAAAAGAAGCAAGGCTTTTATAAAATATTACAACACAAAACATCTTACTGTGCAAGGCTTAATTTTCCGTACCTGATACGATTATACACTGCTATAAACAGCGGTAAAAATATAAAAGTTGATATTAAACTGTTACGGTAAAACGGCAAACCAAAACCGTAGGATTGCCAGAGGCCGCTCACATCTTTGTTATATCCCAAAATGCCTGCCTGTGTTTTCCACACAATGAAATTGGAAAGCAGGAAGAATACAGTGGGGCCGGTAATTGCCGCTGAAACAACGCCTGCCGCTCTGTATTTTTTGAATGCAATGCCGGTAAGCGTAAGGCCGGTAAATAAAATATAATTGGTTATCTGCCCGCTGTAAAAACCCGCAAAAGGGAAGATGTTTGCCGCGTATAACCCTTGCAGCAAAACATCGCTCAGGAACAATGTTACAAGCGGCAGCAAGAATGCAAGTTTTTTATCCTGTATGGCTAAGCCGGAAAATAAAGAAACTGCAATTACGGCTGTAAACCCGCTGAGATTTATCTGTGGTGCGCAGATGAACTTTACAAACGTTGATACAGCAACCAAAACAAGAAAGAAGAATATGGTTTGTTTTGACAACTTCATACGATTTAATTAAAAACGCAAAAATACATAAATCAATCAAGGCACAAAAGCCTTGTAGGCAACCAGCCTGCCCGGCGTGGAAATGGTGTAGGCCTCTCCGGCTAAAACGGCAACGGCCTCTCCCCTTGCAGCGGTAAGTTTATTGCTGCCTTCCACTGTCAGTGCGCCTTCAATTATAACAATAATTTCAAGCGAGGCGGCTTCCGTTTTATATGTTTCGCCTGCCTGTAATTCTATTTTGCTGATGCCAAAATCGGGAACGGGGCAGGGATAATTTTTCTCGCCGCTTGTAAGGTCTATGCCATTCATCACGTTCGGCTCAATGCCTTCAAATATAATATGCTTTATTAATTCGGGCACATCAATATGCTTTGGCGTAAGGCCGCCGCGCAGCACGTTATCGCTGTTGGCCATAAGCTCTACATTCTGGCCTTCGAGGTAAGCATGCGGCAGGCCGGCACCCTGAAAAACCGCTTCGCCCGGGTTTGCCTTCACAATATTGAAAAAGTAAATGGAAAACAGGCCGCGGTCGAGGTGGGTTAAGCTTTGTTCCTCCCCATACAATTTTGCAACCCACCAGCCTGCATCGGCCTTTGTTAATTCATTATTTTTTTTACGGCCCGCTTCCCTTTGCACAAGCGGCGCAAGCAGTGCGTCCGCTTCATTTTGCGGCATCAGCATTACATGCTCATATAAGCCCTTGTAACCTTTATCCATCACAATGCTTTCCAGCCCTTTAAATTCAGGCACGGTTTGCAGCACCTTCAGCAATTTATCTTCATTTAAAAAACCATGCAACAGCCAGAACTCGCTTAAAGCCACCATTACTTCGGGCTTATGGTTTTTATCTTTATAATTACGGTTTGATGCATGTATGGCCACACCTTTTGCTTCTTCTTCAGCAAAGCCTTTTGCCGCCGATTCTTTTGAAGGATGCACCTGTATGCTGAGCATATCTTTTACATCGAGTATTTTAAAAAGATAAGGAAGCTCGCCAAAAGCCGCATGCACTTTTTCGCCTATGCATGCGGCTGCATCGTGCTGTATAAGATCATATAAGTTTTCTTCTTTGCCATTTACTTCAATTGTGGATGAAGCCGAAGGATGGGCGCCCATCCAATACTCTGCAAACGGCTTATTTTCCTTATTCTCTATGCCCAGCCAGTGCGGAATGTATTCCGTGCCGCCCCAGTCATAATGTTGTACTTTTCCTTTCAGTTTAAAAATTTTATCTTGTAGCATAATCTGCCCTTTTAATTATGTCAGGCTGGAACAAAACTACCGGAAACAATGGAGAAGACCTTGCCGCAATTTTTCTTTCTGAGAAAGGTTATGCCATTATTGAACGCAACTGGCGTTTTGGCTATGCAGAAGTCGATATAATTGCCGCGAAAGAAAACCGGCTTCATTTCTTTGAAATAAAAACAAGAACAACATCCAGATACGGCAAGCCGGAAGAAAGCATGAGCCATAAAAAAATGAAGATGCTGAAGATAGCGGCGGAAGAATATCAATACCGGCATCCACAATGGAAATACCTGCAGTTTGATGTGCTTGCCATTACAATAGAATATGGCAGACCTGCAGAATATTTTTTAATTGAAGATGTTTATTTCTGAAAGGCCAGCACAGCCTATCAATTTTTCATAACCGGTATAAATTTTCCATACCGATATTTATGCGCTCAGCATGCACGTTTCACAATGTATGCCCAGCCGCCACATCATGAGAAGAACCCTCCTTCTCTATTTGTACCGTCTCCGTCCAAACAGCATAATCATTGGGATAAATGCGCCGGCCTTTAAAATGCGCATAATTCTTTGTAAACGCCGAACCAAAGTATAAAATGATTGCGGAATAATACACCCATAATAAAATAAGGATGACGGAACCTGCCGCCCCATACGTATTGCCAATATTCCTGGTGCCAAGATAAAAGCTGATGGCAAATTTGCCCAGCATAAAAAGTAAGGCTGTGGTAATGGCGCCTGTAAACACATCGCGCCATTTTATTTTGGCATCGGGCAAAACCTTGAATATGATCGAAAACAATAAGGTTATAATTAAAAATGTAACAAAAAGATTAACGCCATAAGCCAGTTTCGTTTCAAGGCCGATATGAGGAAATAATTTTTCAAGATTGGGCAGTATCAATGTTTTTAAAAAAATATCTAAAACGGTATTTACAATTAATGATACCAGCAGGATGAAACTCACACTTACGATAATTGAAAAGCTTAAAAGCCTGTTTAATAAAATTTTTATCCAGCCTCTTTTAGGCTTGGCTTTTAAACCCCATATTAAATTAATTGAATCCTGTATCTCGCCAAATACACTGGTGGCGCCCAATATCAATGCAACAATACTTGCAGCAGATGCAAACAGGTTGCCTTGCTTTATGGTGGCTTTTTTAATCAGCTCCTGTATCTGCAATGCCGCATCATTCCCCACGAATGATTTTATTTCATGGTAGATGGATCCCTCAATGGCGCTTTTGCCAAAAAATATGGCAGACAGGCTGATGATTAAAATAAGAACGGGCGCTATGGAAAAAATGGTATAATAAGCCAACGCAGCACTCATGCGGGTTATACGGCAGTTAGTAAAATCATTGCCTGTATCTTTTAAAACTTTCCATAAGCCTTTAATGGTAAGTTTTATCTTTTCCGGGTTTTCTCTTACCATATTTTGATTAGGATTTTCCGTCATTCTACCTTGATTTATTTGAAAAATAGCTATTGCCAGATTATACACCTGCAATTACCCAGCAAAAAGCCGGCTAAAATTTAGCCGGCTTTTTCATTCATCATATCACCTGTTTAGTTTCTTTTATTATTATTGTCATCATGCTGTGTTTTTCTTTTAGCCGCATCATTATTGTTTTGCTTTTGCTGCTTTGCAGCGTTGCCCGGTTTTACCTTTTGCTGCGTCTTTTCTGTCTGCTGGTTTTTAGGCTGGTTGTTTTTATTTACAGATTGTTTTTTATCCTGCTGCGCTGGTTGTTTAGTTACTGCATTAGGCCTGTTAACCGTATTTGGCTTATTTACCGTATTAGGTTTATTTGCCTGGTTAGGTTGCTTATTTGCGGTTTTATTATTGTTTGTTACCGTTGTTTTGTTATTGCTGTTTTCATTAATTGTAACTTTTTTATCATTATTAATTACAGGCCTGTACACATTCACGGTATTATTGTTAACCACCGTTTTACCCGGCTTTGAAGAATTGGAAACCGTGTAAGTTGTAACTTTTACATGGCTAACCTTTTCCACATCTTCTCTTTTAGGGCCTGCTACATAATGCACGTTGTTTTTCACCGTAACATTGTTTACAACCGTAGTATTTTTAATGATGGTTACATTACGGGCGCGGGGAGCGTAATAACGGCTTACAGAAGGGCTGGTAATATACCTGTGCGGTGCAAATATCCACCAGCTTACCGGGATTGTGCTGTAGCTTATGCTTAAGCCCGGTGTTAACGGCGCCCAGCCATAATACTCACCACTTCCTCTCCAGGCCACCCATGCAGGCCCCCATTCATATCCAGGCACCCAGAACCAGCCTCCATAACTTGAGCTGTAATTCCATCTTCCGTAATGGAACGGCGCCCAGCCCCAGTCATAATCCGAAACCCATGTCCAGCCATAATCCGTATAAGCCCAATGCCCACCGGTAGAGTAAGGAACAAAATTCCTGTCGTTGCTTATCCAAACCTGTCCGTATGTTGAATTATCCACCCACTGGCCATAAGGTTTCAGTGAGTTGTAAAAAACAGAAAAACTTACGCTCACTGATTGGGATTTTGCTTCATTTAACTGTATCGTTCCTGTGCAAACTAAAATTGCAAACAAGCCTATTTTGAATAGTTTTTTCATACATGTTTATTTATGCTGTTAAAGATCGCTTTATATACAATAGGAAACAAAACTGCGCCAAAAGATTACAGGCTAATTGTTAAAAGATTTTTAGCGTTTTGCTGCCCGGTCATGGCATAAGCATTAACAAGTTCATTACTATACATTTGCAGCTATGTCACTTAGTTTCTGCCTGGAGGGCACAGATACCGGTTCAAAAGCAAGAGCGGGAAAAATTATTACAGCACACGGAGAAATTACTACACCCGTTTTTATGCCTGTGGGCACTGCTGGAAGTGTGAAAGCGGTTACACAGCAGCAGCTGGCTCAGGAAGTAAAAGCCTCAATAATTTTAGGCAACACATACCATCTGTATCTCCGGCCGGGCGTAGAAGTGCTCAATAAGGCAGCCGGGCTGCACCGGTTTATGCACTGGGATAAACCCATCCTCACCGACAGTGGCGGCTACCAGGTTTTTTCGCTCGCTCAAAGCAGGAAGATCAGGGAAGAAGGGGTTATATTTCAAAGCCATATTGATGGGAGCAGGCATTTATTTTCGCCTGAAAAGGTAATGGATATACAACGCCATATTGGCGCTGATATTATTATGGCTTTTGATGAATGCCCGCCCGGCCAAAGCGAATATAACTATGCCAAAAACAGCCTTCTGCTTACGCAACGGTGGCTCGACAGGTGCATCAGCCATCTTGATGCAAGCGGGCCATTATATGGTTATGAACAAAACCTTTTTCCGATAGTACAGGGCAATCAGTTTCACGATTTAAGAAAAGCTTCCTGTGAATATATTGCCTCGAAAGGGGCGCCGGGCAATGCTATAGGCGGCCTTAGCGTGGGCGAGCCGGAGCCGGTAATGTATGACATCACAGCCCTTTGCTGCGAACATTTACCGGCAGATAAGCCGCGTTATTTAATGGGCGTTGGCACGCCATGGAACGTCCTGGAATGCATCAGCCTCGGCGTGGATATGTTTGACTGCGTTATGCCCACGCGCAATGGCCGTAACGGCATGCTGTTTACCACCCAAGGCGTCATCAATATAAAAAATAAAAAATGGGCTGCTGATTTTACGCCCCTTGATGATGGCCTGCCAAACGAAATAAGCCATTATTACACCAAAGCTTATGTAAGGCATTTATTTGCAGCAAATGAATTACTGGGCTTAACCATTGCCAGCCTTCAGAATCTTTGTTTTTATTTGTGGCTTGTACATGAAGCCAGGAATGAAATAATAAAAGGAAACTTTAACCAGTGGAAAAATTCCATGACAGGCCAGCTAAAACAAAGATTGTAATGCCACACATTTCCCATCTTCCTGACTTCCCGGCTTCCGGGCTTTCTTACTTATCAACTAATTAACGTATCAACACCTGAACTATAATTATTTTTGCCTCCCTTTAATACAAATGAAAAAACTTGACTGGTACATACTCAAAAAATTCCTCACCACTTTTTTCTTTTGTATCCTTTTATTTACGGTTATTGCCGTTGTAGTAGATGTAAGTGAAAAAACGGATGATTTTGTAAAGGCCGGCCTTTCCGCCACACAGGTCTTCACAAAATATTACCTGGGCTTTATCCCATTCATTGATGCACTGCTGTTCCCTTTGTTTGTATTGATAGCCGTTATATTTTTCACCTCTAAAATGGCGGGCCGCAGCGAAATCATAGCCATACTCGCCAGCGGCACTACCTATAACCGCATGTTATTGCCTTACTGGGTAGGCGGCATTTTTCTTTCATTGCTGTTAATGTTTGCACTGGCATTTGTAATACCAACCGCCAATGTAAAAAAAACAGCCTTTGAAGAAAAATACATTAATGTAAACTCCACTTACAATCCGCTGGTAGAAAAACGCCAGCGCAGCATTTATTTCCGCATTGACTCATTTACTTATGCCGGCATACGCAATTACGATACGGCGTCAAAATATGGCGGCCCTTTTTTCATGCACCGCATAAAAGGCAATGAGCTTATTTACAACCTGCGCGCGCAGTCAATAAAATGGGATACAGCGGCAAAGAAGTGGAAGCTGACCACTGCGATAGAACGCTCTTTTTCAGGCATGAATGAAACGGTGAAAACGGAGGCTTCCAGGATGCTTAACCCATCATTCAAGCCCCTTGACCTTAGCCGGGATGAATATGCAAAAGACAAATTAAATTCTCCCCAGTTGCGCCAGTATATAAAAGACCAGGAGATGCGGGGCTCAGAAGGTTTAAATACACTGCAGGTGGAAGAATACCGCCGCCTGGCAACCCCTGTTGCTGTACTAATACTTACGCTTATAGGCGCCGTAATTGCCAGCCGCAAGGTAAGAGGCGGCAGCGGCGCACACATTGCCATCGGCTTTGTGGCCGGCGCCCTCTTTATTTTAATGGACAGATTCTCCACCATATTTTCAACCAAGGGAAACCTGCCCCCCATTATTGCAGCATGGCTGCCCAATATCATCTTTACCTTTGTTGCGATTTATTTTTACCGCAAAGCGCCTAAATAAACATTCGGGTTATTTTTTTTTAAAGCAGTATTAAGCTACAGGTAAACACTTTGATCCGGGTTTGAAACAGTCCGAAAGACAGGCGGTTTATAGCAACCAATCTGTGCATAAAAATCGTACAACGCATTAAACAAAACCATGCTTCTATTCGTGTAATCCGGCAGCAACTTTAAGCAACGGCATAGTGAATAATTTACATCCGGCAGCGAAACTGTTATTATAAATCCCTTAAACCGGCACAACCTGTTTTCACAGTGGTTCTTCTTTAAGACGGGATCAGTCTCCGTATTACCCTAAAAATTCTTTTACAACAATATTCCCTGCAAAAACAAATAAGCAATAGAAAAATAAATTACTATTCCTGTAACATCTACCAGCGTTGCCACGAACGGTGCAGATGATACGGCGGGGTCAGCGCCAAACTTTTTTAAGATTATCGGCAGCATGGAACCGCTCAATGTGCCCCACAACACCACGCCGATTAATGATATGCCAACGCTTATGGCAATTAACAGCCAGTGCTCTTTATAAAGGTCTTCAATAATGCCATGCTGCATCAGGAAATGCCAGATGCCGATCCGGATAAATCCTATTAAGCCCAGGATGCTGCCCAGCAGCAGCCCGCTTAATATTTCACGGCGCATTACACGCCACCAGTCAGCCAATATAATATCGCCTACGGCCATTGCCTGGATGATGAGCGTTGATGCCTGCGAGCCGCTGTTACCGCCACTGCTCATGATCAGGGGTATGAACATGGCAAGCACCGTGGCCTTTGTTATTTCATCATTAAAATGCGCCATGGCCGTTGCAGTTAATAATTCACCCAGGAAAAGCACAATGAGCCAGCCGGCGCGTTTACGCACAAGCTTGAATAAAGGCGTATCGAGATAAGGCTCATCGAGCGCTTCGGTGCCGCCTATTTTCTGTATGTCTTCGCTGAACTCTTCGTTGGCCACCCAAAGCATATCGTCAATGGTTACAATGCCCAGCAGAATGTTGTTGCTATCGGTTACCGGCAGGGCCACACGGTTATTCATTTTAAACACTTCATTGGCATGTTCCTGGTCATCGTTTACGTGCAGGGCAATTACACGTTCGTCCATCAGGTCTTCAATCTTTTTATCAGGCAAAGCCAGAATAATATCCCTTATCCTGAGGTCATCAATCAGTTCACCTTTGCGGTTAATAACATAAATAACATCTATCGTTTCTGAATTTTTACCAACCTTGCGTATAATATTCAATACCTGTTCAATGGTGTTGAAGGGATATACGTAAATATAGCCGGGCGTCATTAAACGGCCCACGCTGTCTTCCGGGTAACCCAGCATGGAAAGGGTTACTTTTCTTTCTTCGGGATCGAGCAGTTTTATTAAATCACGAATAACTTCTTTAGGCAGTTCTTCCAAAAAATCGGTACGATCATCGGCAGGGAGCTCATTTAATAATTCAGCCGTTTTAAAAGAAGGCAGTTCATGCACAATTTGTTTTTGACGGGCAAGGTCAAGTATCTTAAACACAGCCGCTGCACGATTAATAGCCATATTGGCTATGATCTGCGCCTCATAATCAGGATTCTCATAAATAAGGTCTGCAACATCGCTTATGTTTTGGTCATCAAGAAACCTGCGAATAGCCTGAAGGTCGTTTGCCTGCATCAGTTGCTCAAACTGTTCTGAAAGAGAAGGCTGTTCTAATTCAAAGCTCATACGCGCAAATTAGGGAAACAAACTTTGCCGCAAAGAAAATTCAATATTAAATGTATGGCAATCAGAAGCCGCATATTATATTGTTTATATTGTGGCCTTTAATTTTTAAGATTCATGATAACGTCTGTAGTTATTGACAAATCCCATAAACGGGGACGCGGCGTATTTGCCGTAAAAAATATTAAAAAGGGAACGGTAATAGAAATTTCACCGGTAATTGTGTTAACGCCTGAAGAGCGAAAGGCTATTGAAAAAACCCTGTTATATCATTATGTTTTTGAATGGGGCGACGATAAAAAGAAGGCCGCCGTTGCGCTGGGTTATGTTTCCATATACAATCACAGCTACGATGCCAACTGCGAATATGAAATGGAATTTGGCAAAAAACGCATGACCATACGCACGGTAAAAAATATAAAAAAGGGCGATGAGCTTTTTATAAACTACAATGCTACGCCGGATGATGCCACGCCGGTTTGGTTTGATACGAAGTGACGGCCCTCATCCATGAGTGGAGGAGGGAGCCTGTGTTCTATCGGTTTTATTTATTTACACAACGGGTCATTAATTTTTAAAATCGTGTTTGCAGCAGGCCAATAATCCTTTAACTTTACGACAGGCATTGAAGTATTTATTCCACCTCGGCTCTTCCAGCGATTTTTTTTATTTTGTATTCATGATTGCTTCGCAATTCGTTGCCATATTTTATGTTTTTGGTGAGGGATAAAGTTACGGATAGTATGGAAGGCTTCGATAGGTTTAGTTCAACATGGAGCAGGATGCTAATTTGAACCTCGTAAAATTCTTAACTTCGCAAAAAACTAAAAAATGCAGACTTTAATCATAGAGATAGATTCAAATGGCAAAGCGAAAGAGCTTTCATCTTTACTTTCATCTTTAAATTTTGTTAGAAAAGTTTCATCTGTACGTAAGACCAAATCTTTAATCGCTGCTTTGCAAGATGATGAAAATCTAAAATCTTCAATTGTGAAAAGAAAGAATAAAGCCATCGAAAAATATCTTTAATGAAAGTTCAACAAAGAGACATCATAGAATTAAATTATGAGTTGCCAAATGGCAGATTTAAGGCGCATCCGGCTTTAGTCATTTCAAATTCAAATGTTTTAGAAACAGAAGATATTTTTTATGCAGTAATGATTTCATCAAATCCGATGAATGAAGAATTTAATTTTGAGCTTAACAATTCAATGTTGCCCCCCCTTTCAAAGAAATCATTCATCAAATGCCAATTGATACAATCTTACTCGCCTGATGAAGTTATTTCAAAAACTTCTTCATTAAATCCAATTACGTTTGACAAAGTGCTAAAGAAAATTTTTGAAACAGTATTTAAACCGATTTAATGGTCACTAATCATAAAGCACCTCGCCCAACAACTGGTGCTATGCTACTTCAACACTTCCAGCGCTTTTTTAATCACCGGGTCGGAAGCGTTGGCAAACTCATAATAACCTTCATTGCGCCAGATCTGCCTTGCCAGTAAATTCTGCATCTGCTGCATCACAAAAGTTTTGGCCGATGCTTCCAGGTTTTTTATATCCACAGAATCCCTCAGCGCGAAGTTTTGCAATTGTTTCCATTCATTCTCACCCAATGCATATTTTTTCATTAATTCTCCGGGCGATTTAAACTGCTGCAACTGATCCCTGTGCCCTATATAATAGTTGTACACAAAATTTCGGAGTGTGCCGTTTGTAAACAATTGGATCACCTTTCTTGGCTGGGAAGAGGTATCGTAAGGAACGAAAATATCAGGTGTAATGCCGCCGCCGCCATATACCAAATGGCCTGAAGGTGTTTTAAATGCCTGCCCGGCAGGCTTTGAGGTATCGCCCACCAGCAATTCGCCATCGTGATAGCGGTTCATCAATTCCTGTTCATATTGTTCGCGGCCTTTATCGTAAGGCTTCTGAATGTTGCGGCCCAGCGGTGTATAATAACGGGCTATGGTAAGGCGCAGGGCCGACCGGTCGCTCAAATTAAACTGCTGCTGCACCAGCCCTTTACCAAATGTTCTTCTGCCCACAATGGTTGCCCGGTCCCAATCCTGCAAAGCGCCCGCTAATATTTCACTGGCCGATGCGGAGGTCTCATCCACCAGTACCACCAGCCTGCCTTTTTCAAATACACCGTCCTTACTGCAGCGGTAGTCGGCGCGGGGGGAATGCTCGCCCTGCGTGTAAACGATCAGTTTATCATCGCTTAAAAACTCATCGGCAATATTAACCGCCTGCTGCATAATGCCGCCGCCGTTTTCCCGGAGGTCAAGCACCAGTTGCTGTATATGCTGCGCGTGCAGTTTTTCCATGGCCTGCATAAATTCGCGGTAAGTGGTCTCTGCAAATTTGTTCAGCTTTATATAGCCGGTAACGCTGTCCAGCATATACGCTGCATCCAGCGAATACAGGGGAATAACGCCACGGGTGATCTTAATTTTTTTTGGTTCGCTGCCACGCACAATACCGATTGTTACTGCAGAGCCGTCTTCGCCGCGCAGTTGCTTGCGTATATCCGCTGTGCCTATATCCTTCCCGGTTAAATTCACCGTATCGTTCACGCTTATGATCTTGTCCCCTATCTGCACGCCGGCTTTAAAGGATGGCCCGTCGGGAATAACATTCATCACATTCACCGTATCATTTATCACCTGAAATTCTATGCCAATGCCCTGGAAATTCCCCTGCAGGTCTTCGTTCAAAGCCTGCAGGTCCTGCGCAGGTATATACACAGAATGCGGGTCAAGCCTGTTGAGCACGCCGGTAATGGCAGGCTCTTCCAGGCTGTCTGTATTTACATTATCAACATATTTATTCTTAATAAGACCCATTACTTCCTGCAGCGGAGATACATTATTGTTCTGCAAAAAAGAATTGCCGCCCGTGGTTTTTGCGCGAAGCTGGTAACCTATCATCATGCCGGCAGCCATAACAACCGAAAATATAAGGGGTAGCCAAACCTGCAGTTTTTTTCTCGCCATAAAATTTTTCTCTTTGTATCTTAAATTGAAAGCGCGAATATCGCGATTAGAATTAATTGTTCCCTGTTAAACGTAAATATGGCAGCAGTATTGATTGCAGACAGCGGCTCTACCAAATGTGAATGGAGGCTGGTGAAAGAAGGAAAAAGCAAAAAAATTTTTACCACCGGTATCAGCCCCTATTTTTTAAGCGGCGAACAGATACAGCTTTTATTGCAAAAAGAATTGCTCCCGAAAATTAAAGACACCATCATAGATGAATTATTCTATTATGGCACAGGCCTGAAAGACGATGCCAATAAGAAGTTTCTTAAATCTGTATTGAAAAAGGTTTTTCCTGCCACACCCGTTGAAGTGCAGACAGATTTGCTGGGCGCCGCAAGGGCATTAAGCCTTAACGAAAAAGGCGTTTGCTGCATATTGGGCACCGGCTCCAATTCCTGCTACTACAATGGGAAAAAAATTATAAAGAACAGCCCGGGCATTGGCTATGTGTTAGGCGATGAAGGCAGCGGCGCTTACTTAGGCAAAAAAGTAATACAATATTTTTTGTATAACACATTCGATGAAGAGCTCATGCATGCTTTCAATAAGAAATACAACACAAATGCCGATGAGATCATTACGAATGTTTACACAAAACCGCAGCCTAACCGTTACCTGGCTTCGTTTGCCTTGTTTCTTGCAGAAAACCGCGGCCACTATATGATTGAAAATATTATTGAAGACAGCCTGAACGATTTCTTTTTCACGCACCTTTCCAAATACACGGAAAGCTGGCTATACCCAATCCATTTCACAGGCAGCATTTCTTTCGGCTTTAAAGATGTTTTAAAAACTTTATGCAGCAGCTATGAAATGGAGATGGGCGCCGTATTGAAAGAGCCCATGGATGGATTGGTGAAATACCATTCAATGTAGTTCACTTAGATTTTACAGGTTCATGGGTTCGCCTGATTCATAATCAGCGCCTGTCTTTTGAGTTGAAAACACCCTTTCGGCCTCCCTGTTAAAAATTTGTAATTTTGTGCCCAATGAGTAAAAGCAACAGGAAAATCAGGATAGCAATCCTCGATCTTTATGAAGGCGCTGCTAACCAGGGCATGCGCTGTTTACAGCAAATAGTGGATGAGTGGGCTTTAAAAAATAATAAAGATGTTCAGCTTGATATTTTTGATGTAAGGCTGAAACTTGAACTGCCCGATCTTTCTTATGATGCATACATTTCAAGCGGTGGCCCCGGCTCGCCGACAGACACAGCCGACCTTGAATGGGACAAAAAATTTATGCACTGGATGGAGCGGGTAAATAACTGGAATAACAATTTTGCCAACTATCCCAAAAAGCATGTGTTCTTTATCTGTCACAGTTTTCAGCTTGCCTGCAGGCATTTTAAAGCAGGTGATGTGTGCAAACGCAACTCCACTTCATTCGGCACATTTCCCGTGCATCTTACGCAAGATGGCGCCGGTGAAATGGTACTCGCAGGCATGAAAGACCCATTTTATGCAGTTGACAGCCGCGACTACCAGGTTATTCAGCCCAATCACAACCGCTTAAAGGAAATGGGCAGTAAAATTCTCGCCATAGAAAAAGAACGGCCGCATGTGCCACATTACGAAAGAGCCATCATGGCTATCCGGTTTAATGATTATTTCATCGGCACACAATTTCATCCGGAAGCAGACGCCATGGGCATGACCATTCACCTGCATGCGCCCGACAGGAAAGAAACGGTAATAAAAAATTATGGCGAAGCAAAATGGCGAAGCATGATCGAACATCTGAACGATCCCGATAAAATTTTATGGACGTACAGCCATATCATTCCAAATTTTCTCAATATTGCAACAGAAGAATTAGTGCTGCAGGATTAGATTTATCCGATCTGCACAAATTACTTTAGCAGTTTGAGTCCGTCAATTGCATTAAAATGTCCCTCTGTAGTAAATAATGGCAAATTATGCTTTGCAAAAGGCAGCAATCCATATATCATTTTCCGGAATAGGTTTTTCCTTTTTTGCCAATTGTGCTTTTATTTTTCCATAGGCATCTGCAATTACTAACTCACCTTACGCAAAAAAGTTTCATTAAAAGTCTTTTATGCGTAAGGTGAGTAATTTAACCGGAATTTCCTATTGGTCCCACCAGAGGTGGTCTGTCAGCTCCACTGTTGGTATATTGCTGCTATTTGTTGAAATTTCATCAGAAGGATAATTCATCCTTCTTATAAATGTGCTTAATGCAGCGCTTACAGGCAGGGTAAAATCCTTGTAATCATAATCGGTGCGGCGCATGTCATCCCATGTTACGGGGCTTAAAAAAAGCGCTGCATATTTCTCTTTGAATATTAATTGCAGGGTAATATTGGAAGCGCCCACGGCAACAATTGAACTGGTTTTATAGCTTGTTATATCAGATGTGCTTACACCAATTTTTTGCATATTGGCATCAATGCCTTCCAGGTAAGCAGTGTAAGCGGCATCCTTATCTCCGTTTCTAAACTCGGCTTCAGCTTCTATGAATTTACACTCGGCATACGTGATGATCTGCAAAGGCGAGGCATCGCTTGAATACCATTTTCCCACAGTAAGGTAACATTCGTTATGAACGGTATTATTGCCCACGGCGCCGGCGCCGTTCACTGTTCCCCTGTAATCGCCATAGCGTGTGGTATCTGTAATAAGCGGAAGCCGCGGATCGAATAAGCCATAAGTAGTGCCATTCATGGCATTTACAAAATTGGCAGAGAGCCATCCGTCCAGCACCAAACTTGCATTGTTATAAGCTTCCTGCGCCCAGGGGTTATATCCGTCAAAAGCCGTTATCTCAGCATCATCATCGTTGCTGGTGTAAGCTTCTGCCAGTTCAGCTAAAACAGCATCCGCATCGTAAGAAGATGTTTTGGAAACCTGGTTCAGCATGCGGGCTTTCAGCGCATGCGCTGTTTTAATCCATGCACCGGCATCCCCTCCATGAATAAAATCGCTGCTTTCGTCTAATTCGCCGTCTGCATCATCCTGCCGGAGCGCTGTAATGCCTTCATCCAGCAATTTTATACAGGTATCATATAAAGCTTCCTGGCCGTCATAAACAGGGTGAATATTTTCAACTCCCAAAAACGCTTCTGCATAAGGAATATCCCCCCATACATTGGAAGCCATATTTATATGCAGGGCCATCAATACATCGGCTACACCTGTATATGCATTCAGGCCAAGTGCCTGCGCGTTTATTTTCATATCGTACAGGTCTGTCATTATATTATAATAGCCGTTCCAGGCGGTGCTTGCATCCACATCTTCATACGTGTCTGCGGCGCTTCCTGCACTGGGTGAAGCCAGGTATTGCGTATAATAAGAAGTCCAGTCTGCAATCCTGAATACATTAATGGCAGCCGTATTGGTCACATTTGCCAGTAAGCCGGTAATGGGCGGCTGCAATGCCGCGTTTGGATTCTGGTTTATGTCAAGGTATTTTTTACAACTGCCCAGCAAAAAAGCCATGCATCCAAAAACCAGTAAATTTTTATGTATGTTAAGTATGCTCATTTTTCTTGGTTTTAAATAATGTTATTCAATCAGAAACCTGCATTTAAGGAAAATATATAACTGCGCAGAGCGGGGTAGCTGAAACCGGTGCTTACATTAAGATTGCTCCCGGCCGCCGCATCACTGCGGGTTTCAGGGTCATATCCTTTATACTTTGTAATAAGAATAAGGTTTGTTCCGGTAAACGAAAGGGAAATATTATTGATGAATGAATTTTTTATCAGCTTTTCAGGCAAAGTGTAAGATAAGGTGGCCGTGCGCAATCTTACCCAGGAAGCGTCTTCTACAAAGTTTTCAGAAATGCCGCGGTAGGTATTCCTGTAGTAGCCTGCCCCGTAATCAACCCCGTCGGGCCCTTCGCCCTGGCCAAGCCATACGGCTTTTGTATTCTGACTGCCATCGGACAAAACACCATTAAATACGATTGTCTGGTCGCGGTTTAGGGTAATTTTAGATTCACCAAAAGCTGCCAGGAAGTTAGTAAACTGGTCATATTTCTGCACCCCTAACTGGGCGTCCCACATAAAATATAAACTCCAGTTTTTATACGTAAATGTATTGCTGAGGCCGGTGATCCATTTTGGATAAGAATTGCCCAGTATCTTCTGGTTGGTGGCATCAGGATAAACAGGGAAACCATCGTCGCCTATAAGCACCGGCAAATCTTTATTGGCACGCACGGCATCATCCGCTATAGCTGTATTATCGCCATAACGCATAACCGGCGTTCCCCAAATATTGCCAACCGGCTGGCCGGGCACATAATAACTGCTTACAGTTGACCTGCCATATCCAAATACACTGCCTATGAAAATGCTGCTCAGGCCTTCATAAACAGATAGCACTTTATTGCGGTTGGCTGAGAAATTAGCCGATACATCCCAACTGAAATCTTTCGATTTTACAGGGTTGCCAGTTATGGCCACCTCAATGCCTTTATTCTCAATTTCACCGGCATTTAAGGTAATTGAGCTAAACCCGGTGGTGGCAGATGTGGATACAGGGATGATCTGGTCTTTACTGTTGGATTTATACAGTGTTACATTAAGGCCGAGCCTGTTCTTAAAGAAGCTTAGATCCGTTCCTATTTCAAACGTGACTGTTTTTTCCGGTTTCAGATCGGCTATACCGGCTTCTGCACTCTGGCTCCAGAGAATAACATCTGTTCCATTATTGGTAATAGGAGACCCTGTTGGCGCATACGTTATGCTGGTGCTGTATGGCGGCGCATCCTTACCAATACCGGCGAGGGAAGCCCTGAATTTGCCATACGTAAACCAGGAAGGCATGGAAAAATGCTGGGAGAAAATGTAGCTCAGGCTGGCGGAAGGATAAAAGAAAGAGCGGTTATCCGCTTCCAGCGATGATGTCCAGTCGTTTCTGCCGGTAATCGTTAAGTACAGGTAATTGTTATATCCTAAAGTAAGATCGCCGTATAACCCGATTATCCTGTATTGCGACCTGTATTGATCAAGCAGGGTATGCTTTGCATTGGCCAGCGAAAACCAGTTATATACATCAAGCCCGCTTCCTTCGGCTGATATACGTTTCAGATTCTGGTCCAGCACATCGTTGCCAATGCGAAAAGTGGTTTGAAATTTATTGGCCCATGTTTGATCGAAGGTTAATAAAAGGTTTGAATTAACCTGGCGGTAATTTAACTGATAATCGTGAACAAAACCGGTACCATATTTACCGTCATAATCCTGGTTGTCTTCGGCAATAAATTCTCCCGGAAAACCAACCGCGCGGGGCGCTGTTGCCGTTCTGGCATCGCCATACTGATCAATACCAAGCAGGTAAGTTGCAGTAAACCATTTAACAGGTGCATACGCAAAATTTACGCTGCCGGTAATATGGTTAACCTGCGAACCGAATTTATTGGTGGCTGTTTGATAGACCGGGTTATCATTGCCATAGGTTTTCATAGTGCCCTGCGGTGTAAGATAATCACGCACATCCCATCTTGGCGCCCAGTAAATAAGGTCTTCATTATACCTGTTGGCATCATAAAAATTACCATTGGTATTGGTATAATAAACAGAAGCGCCCATTTTAAATTTCTCACTGAATTTAAGCTGTCCGTTCAGCCTTCCGTTAATCGCCTGGTAAAAAGTATTCGGGATAACGCCTTCCTGTTTTAAATAAGAAAAAGAGGAGGAATAGGTGATCTTTTCACTGCCGCCTGAAAAACTCAAGCCAGAGCGGAACTGGTGGCCGGTATTATAAGCATGCTTCCAGTCGTTAAACAATTTATCAGGATGTGTAGGGTCAATGGCTTTGGCTTCTTCCACAGTAGGGCCCCAGGCCGGCCAGAAACTGGTAGAATCATAAACACCCAGCCAGCCCTGCGTATATTTTAACTGTATATCGGGTATCTTATTTACGTTGTCAATATTGTAAGATGCATTAAAGCTTACGCGCATCTTGCCCGCGTGGCCCGATTTGGTTGTAATAGCTATAACGCCATTGGCGCCGCGCAAACCATATAAAGCTGTAGCTGCGCCGCCCCTTAATACATTTATGCTTTCAATATCATCCGGGTTTAAATCGGAAAGGCGGTTGGGCATGGTAGCGCCCCTGTCGCCTGTGGTGCCGGTTGTAAATGTACTGTTGTCAACAGGCAGGCCATCAATAACAAATAACGGCTGGTTATTGCCGGAAGGATTGATGGAGTTTACGCCCCTTATTAAAATACTGGCGCCTTGGCCCGGGCCGCCACCGGAAGAAGATATGGTTACCCCGGCCACCTTGCCCTGTAATGCATTAATCAGGTTAGGCTGTTTTGCCTGTGTAATCTGGGTTGCATCCACCTGTTGTGAAGCATAGCCCAGGGTTTTTACTTCGCGCTTAATGCCCAATGCCGTAACCACAACATCTGTTAAGGCATTGCCGGAAGGCTCAAGCTCAATATCCAGCGTTTGTGCATTACCGGCGCTCATGCTTTTGGTGCTATAACCCACATAAGAAAATACAAGCGTTGCATTGCTCTTCGATAATGAAATTGAATACTTACCTATGTTATCAGTCAGCACAGAATTTTTTGTGCCCTTTTCCTGCACAGCCACGTTTTCAAGCGGTTGCTTTGTGTCGGAAGCAGTTACCGTACCGGTTATGGTTTGCCCCGGTTGCGCATTTAAGCCGTAAAATAACAACAAAAAAAATCCTGTCATGATGGTAGATCTAAGCATGGAATTTGGTTTTAATAATAAATGAATAAAGGCAGATATGAGATTTTATGTTAGTTCATAGCTATAGGTGGTTACTTTTCTCAAGCGCCAAAATAACATTTCCATGACAAGACCTTAACATTAGAAGCTGCTTTTTTTACACGCTTTTTTATAAGCGGCTTATTTATAATAAGAATGCATTCTTTGAAAATGCAAAAGGCGCAATCTTTGTTTCTGCTGCCTGCATTTTTGTTACGCTTTTCCTTACAATATTCTTTTTCAAGATTATTCACAACAGCACAACCTTACCGGCCGCCGCAGCATTCAGCGATGGCTCAATCGCTACAGCAGTGGTTAAACAAGTGAATCCTGTAAAGGCAAACTGCACACGGTGCCAGCATGCCCGAAAAGGCTTGGCTTCTCAAGTATAACAATACCACGGAAAGCTGTTGCACGCGTGTAGGAAATACCGTTATTATGCCAAACAATAAAAAAGTAGTGACTGCTGCCTTTTTAGAACGTACCAGCAATGATCCTGACTTACGGCATTTGGTACAACAGGGATAATAATTACGGAATCGGGTAGGAGGAAAATGAAAGTTTTCTTCCTACTTTCATTTTCCGTCCTCTCACACCACCGTGCATACGGGTCTCGTACACGGCGGTTTACTATGACTTCGACTGACTTCTGTTTATTCCTGTTACCATCGCTTTTACACTTTGGCAACCGTTTACCTCTGGAGTATTCTCGCATACCTTTGACAGTTGAATAAGCAAATCTCTCAGTGTAAGTTCATCCTCTTTCTATTCACGTAGCCTCTTCATTTACGTTGTTACCGCCTGTACAGTATTGGGCTTTTGTTTCTTTTGCAACATCACCCCGATAACCTCGCCTCTTATGAAGTTTCCCTGCCCGTCCGGTCAGGCGGGTGTTCGTAGGCCCGAATATTTGCCGCCCGCTGCCTTCAGATTTCACCTCGCTGTGAACAACTCTTGCTCCTGGCTAACGATAAGTACTGCAACTCTCACTCGGGACCTCCACCCTATAGATGATGTACATGACTGACATACAAAAAGAATAACCCAAAAGGTTACTAATATTTAAACACTTTATCCCCCGCCATTACTTCCTGCGTTACCGGATCAAATGTTGCTTTCAAACCTGTATGCACGGCAGCATTGGTCATAATGGTGGCAATAGCGTGGCTGTATCCCGCTTCCACCGGCGCATTCGGCTGTTTGCGGCTGCGTATGCATTCCATCCAGTTGCGTATATGATTGGAAGTAAGCTGATCGCCACCTGTATTTGCCGAAGCCACAACCTGTTCCGTTTGTGTTAAACTCATTTCAGGCAATAAATTTGGCTGCAGATGCATTTCATCGGCAGCCTTTTTGGTAAGCCCTCCCGTTGGCGACACTTTATTAGTAATAAGGTTTAGCTCACCGCCATTGGAATAATAAATTTCAGCAGGATGCTCGTCGCCATTATGCATGCGGGAGGAGAAGGTAACCTGGAAACCTGAACCAGGATCATTTTCCGGCCCATAGTCAAAAACGGCTGTTGTAGTATCCCAGTTCCTCCTGCCGTCTTTCCACATATAAATGCCCCCGTTCGCTACTACGCTCCTTGGATGCTGCAGGCCGCTGAACCAATGTACGGTATCTATCTGATGGCTCATCCATTGACCCGGCTGGCCTGATGAGTAAGGCCAGAATAAACGGAATTCAAGATATTTTCTTGCATCAAAAGATTCAAAAGGCCGGTTCAGCAAAAACCGTTTCCAGTCCGTATCTTCTTCTTTCAGCAATGGCACCAGTTCAGGCCTGCGCCAGCGGCCGGGCTGGTTTACATTCCAAGTCAACTCTACCATGGTAATGGGCCCGAACTTTCCTGATTTTATGAAATCTGCCGCCGACTGATAATTAGTCCCGCTTCTGCGCTGCGATCCTATCTGCACAATCCTGCCCGAAGCTTTTATTGCTTTTAATGCAGCCCGGTTATCCTCCATGGTTTCTGCAAAGGGTTTTTCAACATACGCATCACAGCCCGCCTGCACGGCCTCGATAGCATGCAATGCATGTTGAAAATCGGCTGTACTGATAAATACAGCATCTGCCAGCTTTTTATCATATAGCTCTTCATTATTCCTGCAGGCAATTATATCGTGCCCCATTTTTTCCTTCCAGATGGCAGCGCCTTCTTCCCTGCGTCTTTTCCATATATCGGAAACGGCAACAAGATCAAAATTCAGTTCTTTATAATGGTTCATAAAACAAGGCAGGTGTGAACTGCGGTGGCGGTCAGAAAAACCAATAACACCTACCCGCACCCTGTCATTAGCGCCAATGATACGGTTATAACTCTGCGCGGTCCAGGCAATGTTTGAGGCCGCAATGCCTGCTCCTGCCAATGCTGTTTGCCTGATAAAATGACGACGTGATTTTTTCATATTGCAATATTAATTTGAGCTTTAAATATGAGAAAACTTCCTGTTCTTAAAAAATTTCTTTGCTGCCATTAACCTGAAAACACAGAAAGCACAGTTATTAACAGACAATCCGGGAAATAATGCTCTCCCTTTGAAACCTGTAAGTCTTCCTGCATTTTATCAATATCTTTTCACCCTTAAAAATTTTCACCACCGATTATGAAACAGCTTGATTGGCGATGCCACATCAGGCGGCTGGAGCACCGACACCGACATGATGTATAATAACGGTGACTCCACCTGGTCGGTTACGGCCACCTTAACCAGCGGAGACCTTAAGTTCCGGAAAAACCACGACTGGGGCACTAATTATGGAGGCTCCGGCGGCACGCTTGTTTCAGGCGGCGATAATATTGCCATAAGCGCTGCAGGCACATATCTCATTACATTCGACCTGCCAAACAGCGCCTATACTATTACTAAAAATTAATAACAGCCCTGTGCACTTGTTTTAACACAAACGGCCACCCGGATATGGCGGCCGTTTTTCATATTGAACATACAATGACGTTTAGTTAAGCTTGTTTAGACTTCACCCTAAACCCCTCCCGAATGGCCGGGACAAGTTCTCCAAAGGAGAGGGACTTTGCAAACATTCCTTAGCTAAACGGCATTGATTGCACCTATATCATTCAAACCAAGAAATAATTCAGATAACTTGCGGCTTTCAGAAATTATTATACCATGGTATATAGGGTAATTGGTTTAATGAGCGGTTCATCTTTAGACGGGCTTGATATTGTTTTTACGGAACTGGAAGAAACCCGCGGCACATGGCGTTATAACATACTTGCAGCAGATTGTTATGCGTATGATGATGCATGGCAGCAGCAACTCACCTATGCAAAAAATAGAAGCGCACAGGATTATTTTTTATTGCATGCTGCATATAGCAAATACCTTGCGGCTTGTGTAAACCGGTTTATTGAGGAAAACGGCTTGCATCATCGTGTGCAGTTAATCGCATCGCATGGCCACACGGTTTTTCATGACCCTGCCAATGGCGTAACAACGCAGCTGGGCTGTGGCGCCACACTGGCGGCGTTAACCGGCATTAATGTGGTAAGCGATTTAAGAATAACAGACGTTGCCTTAGGCGGGCAGGGCGCTCCCATCGTTCCAATGGGCGAAAAATTATTGTTTCCCAGCTTTGATTTTTACCTGAATATCGGCGGCATTGCCAATCTTTCTTTTCAGCAACAACATAATTTTATTGCCTTTGATGTTTGCCCGGCCAACCGCGTATTAAATATGCTGGCGCAACAGGAAGAAAAAAACTATGATGAAGACGGCCGGCTTGCATCAACAGGCGAAGTAAATATTTCTTTGTTTGAAAAATTAAATGCCCTTGTTTATTATAAGCAGCCAATGCCCAAATCGCTTTCCAATAACTTTGGAACGGATATAGTGTTTCCCTTAATCAAATCTTTTGAACTGAATACGGCAGATGCACTAAGCACTTATACCGAACATATTGCCAGCCAGCTTAAACAATCTATCCAGGCTATTGCCGATAAAAACCAGCTTTTATCAGCACCTCATAAGCTGCTTGTTACCGGCGGTGGCGCTTTCAATAAATTTCTTATTGAAAAAATAAAAGAAAATGTAGCATCTTTAAACATTGAAGTGATTGTGGGTGAAAACAATATTGTACAATATAAAGAAGCGCTGGTAATGGCGTTGCTTGGCATATTAAGATGGCGCGAAGAAAATACCGTGCTGGCTTCGGTTACCGGCGCATCAAGAAACAGCATAGGCGGCGCCGTGTGGATGGGACAGGAAGCCTGACGCTGAAATAAAACAAGCCTGCATATCGTTAATATACCTGAAACAGATTTTATGAAGTACCTGGCAGTTGCAATAAGTGTGTTGATCATGTTTTCCTGCAAAGAGAAATTTGATTCGAAAACTTATACGGAAAATAAAATAAGCCTTGCCCAGCGGGAAGGCGAACATCCTGAACAATTCATCCGTCTTTTATCTGATGACAAGCGGAATATTTTCGGCACTACTGTAATTAAGGGGCAGCTTATAAACACCGCTTCTGTGGCAGCCTATAAAAATACACGCCTTAAAATGCTGTGCTATAAAAACGGCATCCGTGTGGAAGAACATGAAGATGTTATAACCAATATACTCAAGCCCGGGTCAACTAAAAATTTCAAAATACGTTATCGCCTCCCCAAGGGCACAGACAGCCTGGCTTTGTCTGTTATGAGCGCAGATACGTTAAGCGAGGCCATTGCCTCTTCAAAAAAATGAAAAGGTATCGCCGTTGAACAAACCTTTATCGCTGAGTTTTATATGCGGAATCACCAGTAAGGCCATAAAGCTTAAGGTCATGAATGGCGCTGATAAACCTGAACCAAGCGCTTTGGCCATTTTATCAATTTCCGTATAATCCGCAGCAACTGTATAGCCATCATCCATGCTCATTAAACCAGCAACCGGTAAAGCAACTATCTTTTCATTACCTGCATCATCCACACAACTCACGCCGCCTTTTGCTTCAATAATTAAATTGATTGCTTTTGTTAATGATTTATCATCGCAGCCAACCGCAACAATATTATGGCTGTCGTGCGCTACAGAAGAAGCAATGGCGCCTTGTTTCAATCCAATATTTTTAATAAACGCTTTTGCAACAGGCGCTTTGCCGTAACGGTTAACCACTACAATTTTTAAAATATCATTTTCCACATTGCCTGCCGGTTCATTGTTCACTATCGTTGGTTCTACCAATATTTTATTGGTGATGAGCTGGCCGTTCAGCGCTTCTATCACCGGTATTTTACCATCAATTAAAGTAAAAGAACCGGTTTCAATCTTTACATCACTTTCGCTTATTACATCAATAGAAAAATTATTAATGGGTTTTACAGGAATGGATGGAAGTTTTGTGATTCCGTTCTCCGCAGCCAGCTCGCCGTTAATATACGTTTGAAGCACATCGAATGATGTAAGATCTTTTACAACAACAAAATCCGCAGCATCACCTTTATTTAATAAACCAATATCCAGCTTATAATGTTCAACAGGATTTACGCAGGCCGCCAGCAACACGTTAAAAACATCAATGCCTTTTGCAACCGCCCGTTCGCATAATTTATTGATATGGCCTTCGGCCAAACTATCCGGGTGTTTGTCATCGCTGCAAAACATTATATCGTTTGGATAATCATTCAGCAGATCAATCAATGCTTCAAAATTTCTGGCGGCGCTGCCTTCGCGTATGATGATCTTCATGCCATATTGCAGCTTATCCAGCGCTTCTTCTTTTGTAAAACATTCATGGTCTGTTGATATGCCTGCTTCAATATATTTTTTTGCGTCTTCACCGCGCAAACCCGGCGCGTGGCCGTCAACAGGCTTATTTAATTTTTTAGCAGCCGCAATCTTTTTTATCACTTCATCATCACCCATTAATACGCCGGGAAAATTCATCATCTCACTTAAATATTTTATTTCCGGTTTCTGTAATAACTGCTCAACATCATCACTATCCAAAGAAGCGCCTGCTGTTTCAAAAACCGTTGCAGGCACGCAACTCGGCGCGCCAAAGTTGAATTTAAATTTCACTCCTCTGCCGTTCTCAATCATAAATTCAACACCTTTCATGCCGCAAACATTGGCAATTTCATGCGGGTCGCTCACCGTGGCAACCGTGCCATGCACAACCGCTAACCTTGCAAATTCTGAAGGCGCGAGCATACTGCTTTCAATATGCACATGGCTGTCAATAAAACCAGGCAGGATGTAAGGCAATGCTTTGTTCTCCCCGCCATAAATTTCAACAAAAGCTATTTTTCCGTCTTCAATAAAAACCTGAGCTTCATGTATGGCTTTGGTTTTAATATTTACATAATTCCCTTTAACCGAAAATGTATTGGACATGCGACAAATTTATTGCTGTAAAATATTTTACAAAGATTGCCCATTTTTTGCAGAGGCTGCATCTCCTTTTATAATTAGATACCCTGTCAATAACCTTTCTTTTCTATGGCAGATATAATTTCTTTTTAACAGAGGCCGGCGTACTTTCATCAAAATTTTTTGAAATGACGATACGGCAAAAAATAATGAAACTGATTTACCCGCTTATTATGAAAAGCAACAAGAACAAAGGCGTTTGTTCCAATAAAGGACAGGTGAAACCTGTAACGCCAATCTATAATCTCAGCTTTGAACTGAATAATGGCAGGACGGAAAGCCTTTCTTCTTTTAAAGGCAAAAAATTAATGATCGTAAATACAGCTTCCGACTGCGGTTATACCAATCAATATGAAAATCTGGAGAAGTTGTATGAGCAATATAATATAGCCATTATTGGTTTTCCGGCCAATGATTTCGGGAAGCAGGAAAAAGGTAATGATGATACCATTGCCCGGTTCTGCAAATTAAATTATGGCGTAACATTCCCGCTGGCAAAAAAATCGGTTGTTATAAAAAGCCCGGATCAAAATAAAATATTTGAATGGCTGAGTAACGAACATAAAAACGGCTGGCTGAACAAAGCGCCGGTGTGGAATTTCAGCAAATACCTGATTAATGAAGCAGGCGTGCTTACGCATTATTTTGAACCGGGCATTGAGCCATTAAGCGGAGAAGTTATCAACGCAGTACAGTCGTAAATTGCATAACACATTTTATAAAATATAAAAGATGAGTTACCAAACATTACAAACATTATTGGAAGAAAATATTTATATCATCACCATTAGCCGGCCTGAAAAATTAAATGCATTAAACAGGACAGTGATGGAAGAATTAAGCGCTGCGATTGATGAAGTATATAACAATGCAGCTATTAAATCGGCCATTATTACCGGCGACGGCGAGAAAGCTTTTGTTGCCGGCGCAGATATAAGTGAGTTTCTGCAATTAGACAGTAAATCAGGCGAAGCGCTGGCAAAGAAAGGACAGGAAGCAGTGCTTGATAAAATTGAAAATTCTCCCAAGCCAATTATCGCTGCGGTAAATGGATTTGCTTTGGGCGGGGGCTGCGAACTGGCGCTGGCCTGCCATTTTATTATAGCCAGCGATAATGCAAAATTTGGCCAGCCTGAAATAAATCTTGGTATTATACCCGGTTACGGCGGCACACAAAGGCTGATGCAACTGGTGGGCAAAAACAGGGCGATGCAGTTAATCATGACCGGTGAAATGATCACAGCAACCGATGCGCAACAGTATGGCATAGTGAATAAAGTGGTTGCGCAAGCAGCGGTATTACGTGAGGCAAAAAAAATATTGGGTGTGATTAATTCGAAAGCGCCGCTTGCCATTGCAAAAATTATTGAATGTATCAATAATTTTGATCACACGCAGCAGGGATATGATTTTGAGATGAAAAAATTTGGCGAATGCTTTGATACGGCTGATGCAAGGGAGGGCGCTGCGGCTTTTCTTGAAAAGAGAAAAGCAAATTTTACAGGGAAATAATCAAATACATATAACAGGGTTGCCTGAATTTTTTTAGAGACAACCCTGTTTATTAAGCGCCTGGTATTATAAATTAGTGTTTCTTATTACCATGCCCTTCGCCGCCCATGTTCATAATATCCCTGTCAAATAAGTACAGGCCGCTTTTATCATCGCCAATTAATTCAAGCTTATCGTTGCATTCCCTTGCGAGCCTTTCTTCTTCCAGTTGCTCGTTTACATACCACTGCAGGAAATTATGCGTGGCATAATCTTTTTCTTTCAGCGACATATCAACCAGTTCATTAATGCTTTCGCTCACTTTTACTTCATGCTTAAAAAGCTCTTCAAATGCTTTTTTTAAAGAAACAAAAGTAAGCGTGGGCTGTTCCAAAGGAGGTACAATGGCAAAACCGCCACGTTCATTTATATAAGTGATGAGCTTAAGCATGTGCATGCGCTCTTCATCGCTGTGCTTGAAAAAAAATTGTGTTACGCCTTTAAGCCCCGGTTGTATATCGGCCCAGCTTGCCATGGCCAGGTACGCCTGTGAAGATTGCGCTTCCATAAGCACCTGGCGGTTCAGGGCTTCCTGCATCGTTTGAGATAACATAGTGTAAGTGTTTGATGTTAATGAATAAATTTATTTTACAAGTGTAAATAAATTTATCATAATACGGATCACCTGCTTTGCTGAGCAGGAATTACTTTCACTTTATTTACCATTGCTTTATCTCTTAATGTTGATGCCCTGTCAACAAGCTGAATGAATTCTTTTCTGTAACCATCTTCATCGTTATCAACAGCAGAGGCGGCTATATTTTTTACAGATAAAAAATCAGCGCTGCCTTTATATTCAGAATTGCGCAGCAGCATGCCAAACTCAGCCACCGAAGCCGCAAAGCGGAAATTATTTGAAGTGGAATGGAAAGCAATATTTTCCTCTTTTAAAGGATGTTCCATTAAAATGCTTTTATCACCATCCGGTTTTTTATAGCGCAGCTTTATGTTCATTACTTCATCATTAAAACCAGGCTGCGATAATGGCTTTGTTTTTTGATACCGCAAAGCGTCCGCCTCTTTCAGCATCGTATCTTTTATGCCGGCCGGGATTACTTCATACAAAGCGGTAACGGTATGGCCGCTGCCAAGCTCGCCGGCATCTTTTTTATCATCATTAAAATCTTCTTTATTCAATAAACGGTTTTCATAACCAATCAAACGATAGCCCTGTATCTTTTTCGGATTGAATTCTATCTGCAGTTTTACATCTTTGGCTATTGTAAATAATGTTCCGCCAAATTCATTTACAAACACTCTTCTGGCTTCAGAAAGATTATCAATATAGTTATGGTTGCCATTGCCTTTATCTGCCAGCAACTGCATTTTACTATCCTGGTAATTACCTGTTCCAAATCCCAGTACCGAAAGAAATATACCCGAGCTTCTCTCCTGCTCTATCAGTGTCTGCAGTTCATCTTCACTGCTCTGGCCCACATTAAAATCGCCATCCGTGCAGAGTATAACCCTGTTATTGCCACCCCTGATGAAATTTTTTTTCGCGGTTGCATAAGCAAGCTGAATGCCTGCTCCGCCTGCCGTTGATCCACCTGCTTCCAATGCATCAATGGCATCTTTAATCTTCATCTTTTCATCACCACTTGTTGAGGGCAATACCAAACCTGCATTGCCTGCATACACCACCAGGGCCACTTTATCCTGTGGGCGCAACTGGCCCACCAATAATTTTAAAGAGGATTGTACAAGGGAAAGTTTATCCGGTTCATTCATGCTGCCGCTTACATCAATTAAAAAAACAAGATTGGAAGCAGGGAGGTTTTGGGTTGAAATTTTCTTTCCCTGCAATCCAATCAAAACCAGTTGATGCTGTGCATTCCACGGGCAGTTTGCTACTTCCGTATTGATGCTGAATGGCGCATCTCCCTGTGGCTGCGGATAATTATAGCTGAAATAATTGATCATTTCTTCAATGCGCACCGCACCTGCCGGCGGCAATTGACCGTCATTAATAAAACGGCGCACATTAGCGTATGATGCTGCATCCACATCAATGGAAAAAGTTGATAAAGGGTTATCGCCGGCCTTCAGGAAAGGGTTTTCCACAATATGATCATAGCCTTCTGTATTGAAATTTCCGTTATAGCGCCATGATTTATCATACGCTTTTTTCTGCATGTACGAGGCTGAATAACGGAGGCTTTTTCTTCCTCTCATATAAACCCCGGCTGCACGGCCGGCTAATTGCTGAGACATTACTGGCGCAGCGTTTAAAGCCACATCGGCTGTTTCGGCTCCATAGCCAACCACAACAACTTCATTAAGCGCCGTTGTATTTGCTTTTAAAACAACGGTATAATCTGATTTATCACTGAGCTTAATTACGGTTGTTTTATAACCGACATAAGATACTTCAAGCGCTTTTGTTTTATCATCAACGACAATTGAAAATTTACCATTGATATCTGAAACAACTCCGTTTTTTGTTCCCTTGGCAACAACCGAAGCGCCCACAACAGGTATTCCTTTTTCATCCTGTATTGTTCCTGTAATTGTTCTGTTTGTTTTTGCAGTAAAGGCAAAGCCTATAAGGGCAAACAAAATGCCCGCAAAAAATATCTTTTTCATATTGATTATTTTACTGGTTGATTAACGGTCGCGCAATTACTTTTCTTTAGGTTTTGAGATGGGGATTCTTATTATCCCGTAATTGCCCGTTGGCATATTGAAATGTACAGTGTTGTCGGGTTTTATTACATACATATTATCCGGTTTTGCAGTGTAAATATCAAAATGATTGCTGTTTCCTTTATAGGTAAGTTTTATTGCTGGCAACCTTAAAACACCATTGCTTAAACTGTCTGCAAACGGATATGCCGGTTTTGCTTTTTGCTGCGCTTTTACTATTGAAAAAGAAAGCAGGGCCAACAGGATGCAGGTAATGATTTTCATAATAAAAATTTAATGATTGGGATTTCACCGCTATTGGCCTGACGCTTTGAAGCGTCTGACCACGTTACTGTATAAACAGATGCAAAAAATTTTTGAATTACATAAAGGCTGAATTTTTTTTTAAATCCTTTTTAAATTTTAACCACAATAGGCACGAAGGCCGCCAGGCTTTGTGCATCTTTGTGTTTTCATACCTGCATGCTAAATAATAAAAATTGCCCGCGCAGCTTAAACATATAAACGCCAGTGCATCTTTAACGGATGAAGCATTGCTGCTTGATTTTAAAAAGCATAACGATCAGCAACTGCTCGCCCAATTGTATCTGCGCTATACCGATCTTGTTTACGGCGTGTGCATGAAATATTTAAAAGATGCGGAAGCAGCGAAAGATGCCGTGATGGATATTTACCAGGAACTTTTAACAAAGCTGCCAGCGCATGAAGTGGATAATTTTAAAAGCTGGTTGTACGTAGTGGCAAAAAACCATTGCCTGATGCAGTTGCGCAAAGACAAAAAAATGGTGACTGTGGAATTTACACCAACAGTTATGCAATCGGAAGACTTTACGCATCTTGACAGTGTGCTTGAAAAAGAGAGCGAATTAAAAAAGCTGGAATTTTGTATAGAACATTTGCCGGATGAGCAGAGGCAAAGCATCCGGTTGTTTTATTTAGAGAACAAATGTTATAACGAAATAGTGGAGCAAACCGGTTATGAATGGAATAAGGTGCGCAGCCTTATCCAGAATGGCCGGCGTAATTTAAAAATCTGTATGGAAAAAAATGGCTGAGCCATCACAACATATCAATTATTCGTTTGAAGATATTCAGCGTTACCTGCAGGGCAAAATGCCGGCTGCAGAGATGCATGAACTGGAAAAGGCTGCCCTGCAGGATCCTTTTTTAGCGGATGCCATTGAAGGTTTTAATGAGGCTGATCTGAATACAGCCAGCCAACATTTGAATGAAATTAATGCCGGCCTGTTTGCAGAAAAGCAAAAAACAAAACTTGTTTCCTTCAATAAAAGAAAGCAATGGCTGAATATCGCCGCATTGGTTATTGTGCTGGCAGGCGCCGGGCTGACAATATCTTTTTTTATAAGGCCATCCTCTTCAACACAACAAACAGAGATAGCAAAAACACAACAGGAAGCTCCCAAAAACGGGCCCGTAAAAGATTCTGCCATAACAACCGCCAATACAACAGCATTGGCAAAACAGCCGGATACGAATTTACCGGCTGCTGAAAACAAGGCAGTGAAGCAGGCACCGCCATCAGCCGCAAAAAAGAAATCAGAAAACAAAAAAACGCCTGTCGCAGGCAATGAAGTTTTAAATGAAACGGAAGCAGAAAGCGATTCTTATAAAACAGAGGTGGCCAGCGCAGCAGCGCCTCCCCGGGAAAAAACAATGATGTCCCGATCATATTCCACCGCTTTTGCGCCGGTTGTAAATGCAGACAGCCTGCAGGCCAGCTTACAGGGAAAAATCAGCGGGCTTTCTGTTTTGCCTGCAGGTTTTTCGGGCAAAGTGGTTGATGAAAGCAATAAGCCTATTTCCGGCGTTTCGGTAGTGTCTGCAGACCAGAAGGCGGCTGCTTTAACAGATGTGAATGGCTACTTTAACCTGCAAAAAAATGATACTTTATTACATGTTACGGCGAGCACAGTGGGCTACGATTCCCGAAACCAGGCCCTGCGCCGGGGCTTTAATAAACCTATTGTTTTAAAACAAAATGCTGCCTTAAACGATGTGGTAGTTATTGGTTACGGCGCTCAGCAAAAAAGCAATATCACCGGGTCTGTTTTGCGTAAGCAAAAGAATATAGCCGGGGATTCTGCCATGCCTGTTGGCGGATGGCAGCATTTTAATCATTATGTGCTTACACAGCTTGATAAAGATACTACCGCATCTGCCATTACGAACCCAAATGATTTGGTAGAATTAGAATTTTTAATAGACAATTCCGGCAATCCATACAATATTCAGGTAACCAGATCACCTAATGATGCGCACAGTATAAAAGCGGTGGAAATACTCAAAAACGGCCCTAAATGGACGCCGCCTGCACATAAGGAAAAAACAAAGGTCATAATTAGTTTTTAGGGCAAGGCATATCTTACCGTTTTTCATTCTGCTGCCTTCACTGTTTTAAACCCTTGCAGCAGATTAGGATATGCAGATGCCTTGTATATCGCCGGCAGCACGGCCACTGCGGTAATCGTTACTGTAATAGTCAAGAAAATCATGAGGCGTCCCCGGCCTTTTGTAAACAACATTCATTTAACCGCAGCACATCAGCCGAAATCTTATTCTTTTTCTTCGGGGCACAGTTCTTCCGCTTTTGGTAATGCCGTCAGCCTTATGAAGGCATATCCCAAATGGTATGTTATAGTGCCATCTGTTATGTGGGCGGGCGCTGTTGGTTATTCCCGTTTATATCTTGGCGTGCACTATCCTTCAGATGTTTCGGCAGGAGCTTTATTGTGAACCGGTACTGCCCTATGCCTGGGTTTATGAGACGGTAGCTAATGAGTAATGAGTGGCGAATGGCGGGACATGGGTATTAGTAATAATCCTGAACTCTACAATCTTTCTTTTCTGATAAAACCAAAATATCGGCAAATGATGGTTGCGGAAATAAGATGACAGCCGTGATCGTGAATACATTGGTTAAAAATGCCAACAATGTAATTTTAAAAAAATTCCCTAAAATTTTTTTTCATTTTTGTTGTTTTATCATTTTGGCAAGTTGCAGGTTCAAAACGGAAAAAGCATCTGTTTATTCTAAATCAACCTTAACTTTTTAAAAAATAAATACTGATAAATCAATGCCGTTTAATTAAGAAAAACACTCAATATTCCGCGCCTGACCGAATCAGTCGGGGAATATGAATATTTTACAAAATAAAGCCTTACCTAAATGACATTGACTGATAAATAAAGATATTACTTATAATACACAATCACAGGCATCTTCCGCTCTGCCTTTTCAACCACAAATCCTATGTTTTCTATTGATTTTAAAATGCCTGCTTCATCCCGTTGCTCTACATTTGTCTTTATGTCGTAATATCCAGGTAGCCCTGTTTCATCAACAACAGGTAAGCCCAGCTCATTGTCAAGATAATCTTCCGCAAAATCTTTTACCAAAACTTTGGTGCCGTCATAACCTTTGCCACTAAAGCCGAAAGAAGATTCGTTTGCTTCAGATAAAGTTATTTTTAATGCACCTGCGTCTTTTCTTTTTAAAACGTAAACAGGCATAACCCTTTTTTCAGAGCGGGCTTTAACTGGCAAAAAAGCGTTCAGGTATTGTTGCAGGTAATAAAACAGGCTGTCTTTTTGTTCCGGCCGCATCAATAAATCAACACAATACAATGTGCTTTTGTTTTCAAAATCAGAAACATCTTTTTCCGTAACAGTGCTATCGTATAACTCTTGTACTTTATATGATTTTATATTATACGCTGTTCTGTACAATAAACCTATTGTTACATTGAACCAGCTAATGCGGCGGCCTTTGTATATTCCCGATAAATAGCGCTTACCCATTGTTTGTTGCCCTTTCTTATATCCCCTTATAGTAAAGCTGTGTTGCGTAAGAGAATCTACACCAAAAGCATCTTCATTTGCCTTAATCATAGATTCTTTAATACCGGCGCTCATTTTTACTGTATCGCGGCGCAGCAGCCTGTTAATCATTTGCTGGTTGATGGAGTCTGTTTGAACCAACGCTACAATCCTTTTATCAGGATTTATAATGGCGCTTTGTCCAACAGATATAAAGCTTAGCATATTGTAAAGCGTGTAGCCCGTATCTGTTGCCAGCCATATACCGGAAGGTTTGTTTTTAAGGTATTTAGATTTACGTTCCTCGTCATCGTCAGAAATGGCTATAACTTGTATTCTCTCTGCATTTTGCTTTTGCAGTTTTGCCAAAGTATCCATTTCGGGAATACAAGGACTGCACCATGTGCCCCAAAAATTCAGAATATAAAACTTATTATCCTTTACCTTATTTAAATAAAATTCCTTTATCGGTGCATTGCTGATATTGGCTATCATCATATCCGGAAAGCGGCTGCCCATGGACAATACAGGCTCCTGTCCGTAAGTGCATAAAGACACTATAAAAGAGATATACACAAATTTAACCTTCATGGCTTGATTGGTTACACAAAAGTAAATTCGGAGTAGCCCTGACTGTGTTAATCCCCGTTATTGAACGTTATCGTTTGTTAACGAACAGGAACAGTCCTGTTTAGTGTCTATTTTTATAAAGTGGCAAAAAATACCCGGATATTACTGGCTGTATGCCTGCTGGCAACAGCAGGAGTTATTGTGCTGCAGTTTTTATGGATAAGGAATTATTATAAAGTATCGCTTTTTAATTTTGAAAGAGCTATAAACCTTGCATTTGAAGATGCCATTAAAAAGGATTTTCAGTTGCGCTGCGATACAATAGAACAATTACTTGTAAAGCAATTGATGGATACATCTGCTTTTAAAATATCAGGTAAATACCTTGAATATGCAAAACGGCAGGCTTTTACAATTACCGATGTAAAAAACAAAAAAGACTTCACTACGTTCAGCCATTCGGAGTTAAAAGACGCTTTAAAAGAACAAGACACTTTGTATAAAAAACAAATTGCCATTCGTTTTGCCAAAAGCCTGAGAAATGAAGACCTGGAAAATCATATAGTGTATTACCGCACCCAAAGCCTTGGCAATTTTATGTTAGACAAAATACAGGAGTACGGCTTCGATACAAATCGTCTGCGCCCTGTTTTTCAGGTATATCTTAATAAAAGAGATATTCATGCTCCATTCTATTTTCATACAAGTAAAACAGATAGTACGTTTAACTATATCATCCATTCTGATTCATTGCTACATTCGGGAGCAATAGCCACAAAAGCTTTTTCTACCTATAAGTGGTGGACGTATAACGAGCAATATGTAAGAGCTGTTTTTAAAAACCCGGTAAGCTATGTGCTGTTTCAAATGAAATGGGTATTAGCCGGGTCCTTATTATTAATACTGCTTGTAGGATGCTGCCTTATGCTGTTGATAAAAGCATTATTAAAGGAAAAACGGCTTGGCGTTATTAAAAATGATTTTATTAATAATATTACACATGAGCTTAAAACGCCTATAGCAACAGTATCTGCTGCTGTAGAAGTGCTGCAGGACGCTGATTTCAGCAGGGAAAAAGATAAAACAACCCGTTATTTAGGCTATGCTAAAAGTGAGCTTAACAGGCTGGCAAAACTGATAGATAATATCCTAAACATCTCCATCTATGAAAAAAATAAAGTGGCTTTACAAGCAGAACCTATACTCATAGAAGCCAGCATAAAAAATATAATAGAGGCCTTAACATTAACAGCAGGCAAGCCCGTATGCTATACTTATGAAAATAAATCAGAAACAAACATGATTCAGGCAGATAAATTATTATTTCATCAGGCAATGATAAATGTGTTGGACAATGCCATTAAATATTCTGACAATAAAGCCAAGATTGAGATTACCTGTTATAACAGAGGCAATAATTTTTGCATACAATGCACAGATTATGGAGAGGGTATTGCAGCCAGGTCCCTGCCACATGTTTTTGAAAAGTTTTACAGAGAGCCTAAACCCAATCATACTGTGAAAGGCTTTGGCCTCGGATTAAATTATGTGCAGGAGATAATGACTGCGCATAACGGAAAAATAGAGTTAACCAGTGTTAAAAGAAAAGGCACCACCGTAATTTTATATTGGCCGTTATGAATTTGGGAAGAGTACTTTTTATAGAAGATGAATTAACGTTGGCAGAAATTGTCCGCGAAAGCCTTGATGCAAAAGGGTTCGATGTAACACACGTCACTGCTCTGTCAGCCGCCACATTACAGTATCATAAAAACCTTCCTGATATTATTGTAGCAGATGTTATGTTGCCTGATGGTGATGGCTTTGACTGGGTAAAACAATTAAGAAAATCAGATACAACAACTCCTGTTATATTTTTAACAGCAAGGTCGCAAACAGAAGATGTTGTAAAAGGCTTTGAGTTGGGCGGTAATGACTATTTAAAAAAACCATTTAGCATAGCGGAACTGATTGCACGGATGAAAGCTTTATTGAAAAAAGGGCAACCATTTTCAACCCTCTCAAATTCAGAAAGCATTATATGGACTTTAGGGCAGTTTATTTTTTACTATCCCGCAGGAAAGCTTATATCATCATACAGAGACGTGCAATTAACATCCCGCGAAGCAGATTTGTTGCATCTTTTACTGCTGAATCTTAATTATACCGTTAGCAGGAATGATGTATTGCTGCAGCTTTGGGGTAATACAGATTATTTTTCCGGCAGAAGTCTTGACGTTTTTATATCCAAATTAAGAAAATACCTGCGTGCTGATGCATCTGTAAAGATTATCAACATAAGAGGTTTAGGCTATAAGTTAATTACGTACTAACGTTATGCTAATAATAACCATCTGTTTTTTTGCTACAGTTTACAAATTAGCCTGCTTCAGGTTAAAGCTGCCTGTATTTTTAATACATGTAACAAACAACCGGAAACCTTTAATACATTCTGCAACGTTTTCGTAAATAAATATGCAGATGATATGTATTTTTCCGAAATTTAAATATCACTGGCACAAATTGAATTGATTAGCTCATTAAATACAGATATGAAACAGCATTATTATATTCCACGCTGCATAAAATGTGCATTCATTGATTAGCTGAATTACAAATCCGGTCAGGCTGTGCAGAAGTGTTGAGAAATCTTTTGATGTTTAGAAACAAAATATAGAAGCTCTATAGAACCTTTTTCTTTCGTTCTCCTTTTATCGTTTCCGCAAGCTTCAGTGCATTGTAAGCATTTACAATGCCACCCGTTCTTGATAAAGTGCCGAACTTAACCGGATCGCTGCTGCCTGGGTTGATCACCACATCATCAGGCAAAGGCGTTACCGAATGTTCAATTACATACTTCAATTGTGTTGCACTGAGTTTGGGATAATACTCCAAAACAAGCGCGGCAATCCCGGTAACAACAGGCGCCGCCATGCTGGTACCGCTGAAAGATGCATACTTACTGCCGGGTATGGTTGAATACACATTTACACCTGGCGCAAATACATCCACTTCTTTTGAGCCGTAATTGGAAAACGGGGCAGCTAACAGGCTGTCCGGGCCACCTGCGCTGGCGCCAACAGTAATGTAATTAACAGCCTTGCCTGTATTGTTTAAAAATTCAGGGCTTGGAAAATCATTTGATGTATCAATATCCTTACCATCATTACCGGCGGCATGTATGATCAGCACATCTTTTGCAGCCGCATATTTTACGGCATCATCCACCCATTGTTTTCCGGGCGACCAGGGCTTGCCAAAACTCATGTTAATAATCTTTGCACCGTTATCAACTGCATAGCGAATGGCCAGCGCAATATCTTTATCCCTTTCATCGCCATCAGGCACTGCCCTTACCGGCATAATCAGTACATTGTCTGCAATACCATTCATGCCAATATTATTATTTCTTGTTGCAGCAATAATGCCTGCCACATGTGTACCATGTGTTGGCGTTCCTGCATCTATATTATTATTACCGTAATTTTTATCATTGATATCATTTGGATTATCCTTTACAATATCCTGCCGCTGTGCATCGGGGTCTGTTGCAAAACTGGCCAGCAACTGTTGCTGCTGCTGAACATATTCATTTGCTTCGGCAGCTAATTCTTCAAGCGGTACGGTTTCCGGTATTCTTCTTTGAGCATAAAAATCAAGCACCAATTTTGTTGAGCCGCCAGTTGCTGCACTGTCTGCCGCGCTATCATTTTTTATATCGGCAACAGTTATCGTGTCCTTGTGCAAAATGTTTTTCCAGGTGCTGTCTGTTTCATTGAACATATTTACCAGTGGCGTAACCCTTGATATAATAACGGTTGCTTTAACTGAATCCTGCGTATGCTGCTGTTTAAGCTCCTGCCATTCGCTAAACTCTTTATTGTTTTCAGGCGTTGCTGTGCTATCAGCAACATTTCCAAATAATTTATTCAGGCGATAATATTCCCTGTACGATTCAAGGCCTTCCTGTTCAATATTTTTTCCGTCTTTTCCGCCTAAAAAATTCCAGCCATGCACATCATCCACATAACCATTTTTATCATCGTCAATACCATTGCCGGGTATTTCTTTGGTGTTGGTCCATATATGCCCAACCAGGTCTTCATGCGCTGTATCAATACCGGCGTCAATTACAGCCACTACAACCTGGCGGCTTGTTTTGCCCTTCAATAATTCATCATAGGCTTTGGTAACACTGGCGCCATATATGCTGTCTTTGGCAAGGTCCGTTAACTGCCAGTCTTTGGCTGTATATCTGCCTATATCTTCTTTTGCATCCTGCGCCTGCATTGAGCTTATAAATGAAAAAGTGAAAATATAAACGATAACCCTGATACATTGTTTTTTAATGCTGACTGATAATAAATTCATGTAAATGTGATTGATGAAAAATATTCGGAATAAATAGTAACGTTTTATGCTGTTAAAAGCTGAATTAGTATTTTGAGAGCAGATGCCCAATCTATATCGGGCATGACGGGCAAGAGCGTGCATTTGTACTTGCTTTATAATCGTGTAAGATATCAGCTCAGCCTCTTACACAGTCCTGCCCCGGATTATTTCGGGGTAATTCCCGCGATCTGTCCGGGCTTGATTCGGGAAGGCGGGAACCTGCTTTTCCCTTGATAAATTACAATTTTTTTATTTAAAGATTTAATAGTACAACAGATTAAATATTATTCAGAAGATTTCAAAGTAAATGTATTTTTGTAACATGGTTGCAAAAATTGATAAAGGTTTAACAGTTACCAGCCGGTGCTTTATGCTGTTCGTAACACTGCTTTATGTATCAGCATTTTCACAGGCCCAGGATACAGCAAAAAACCAATATGGTTTGTATGTTATCAGTTCAACAGCCCGGTTGCAAAAAACAATTGATTCCGACAGCAATAAGGCTTTTGTACATTTAAAAAAATATGTACCGGGTATTGTGCTTGACATGAAGTATGCCACCACGCAAAACCTTATGTACACCAAAATGTACGACAAGGCTTCAGATGTAATCCGCCTGCCGGTTGCCAAAGCGCTGGATTCTGCGCAGCAGGAATTTAAAAAATATGGCGTTGGCATAAAAGTGTATGATGCTTACCGGCCATATACTGTTACCTGCTATATGTATAAGCGCATTCCCGATTCAAACTATATTGCAAAACCCTGGCGGGGCAGCCGGCATAACCGCGGCATAACGGTTGATATGACATTAATTGATTTAAAAACGAAAAAAGAGCTTGACATGCCAACACCATTTGATTGCCTTGCACCGGTTGCCAATTCGGATTATCCCAACATTAAAGACAGTGTTGTATTGCGTAACAGAACATTGATTATTTCTGTAATGACAAAGTATCATTTTAAAGTAGCGCAATCTGAATGGTGGCATTACGATTACCTGCCTGCGCTGGATTATGAACTGGTAGATATACCGCATGGCGAGCTGGAAAAGTTTGTAAACAAGTCAGAGCGCAGATAGTTTGCAGTAATTTTACGGGACATTATAGTTCCGTGATAATTATAAATTGCCGTATCTTAAATGAGTGATGAGTGTGCATGCCTAAAATAGGTTCAACACTGGAAATTTGAACTAATCACATTCTGGACCATTTGATTTTTCTGGAAATGCAAAAGACAATCGTTTCTTAATTAACCATGCTTGATTTTACATTTATCGTTTATAAACTATCAGTTGTCATTTCCTTACATTTTTTCAATTAATTTTTCTGTTACAAGCTGAAATGCTTCATCCGGATTGTATTTTTCATCTGGCCTGAGCAAAGCAATAGTGTCGCCTAAAAATTCATTGTCAGTTTTCTTACGTTCAATATTCAACAGAAATTCTTTTTTGGTCGGTACCGGTTTACCCAAAGAGAACTTTATATACGCTTTATAGCATTGTATTATCAGGCCAGCATTGGGATTCGCGTTTGTTAATGCTTTCCATAAATCGTATAAATCCCTGCCTTTTCTTCGTTGATATAATGCCCGGAGTTTTGTTCCTAAAAGTTCTTCCAATTTGTAAGTTGTTACTGGACTTTTTCCGTTGAACCAACCTGACGTTACTTCATAGTCTTTTTTCTCCCAGCCTAAAACAGAAAAATGCTCCCTGCAATTGGTTTCCACCTTCAGTTTTAAAACCTGGACAGGCGCAAGTTCCGATTCAAATTTGTAGTAAATTGTATTGTTGTCCTTCCTCGGCGTTACGTTTGATTTTCCTAAAAACAAAAGCGTTTTCTGAAGTTGTTGTATAGTTTCTTTTATTGGTTCTGCCCGGATTTGAACCAGGTCAATATCCTCTGAATACCTTGGTTGTGGTTGCAGGTAAAGTTTATGCAAAGCTGTTCCACCTCTGAAAGCTAAACTGCCTGCCAAAAATTTATTGCTGAAAATTTCTGTCAATGCCCGGCAAATAACAAGGTCTTGTTCAACCTGCTCATTTGTTTTCCAGGGAACGATGTTGCCCCATTCCGTTATGTATGCCCGGGGTATCATTATTTTTTAAAATTTGATTTTCGTTTTGCCTAAATCAATCGTCAAGCTCAATGTCTGTATTAATCATTATTTTCCATTTGTCATTCACCGGCTCATTGTTTTTCCCGCCTGATGCCTTCAATAGAATGGAATAAAACTTAACACCTGATTTTTTGCAAAGTGAATACAGTTTACCGGCGAGGCCTTGTTCATTAAGTATTTCTTCCAGAATAAACCCAAAGCGCTGCAATGATGTAGTATTGGTATAAGCAACTAATTCCTGTGTGATGTCTTTGCGTTTGATATTTTCCAACAGTTCATTGATTACGGTTACGGCACGGCTTAATCCGCCGATTCTCTTTTCGTAATTGACCAAATCAATGGCTGTCAGTACCGGGTTTGAAACGTTGATATAACCTGTTTCTGTTTTCTTCTTTTCAATAAGCGTGGCAGGTGGCAGTTGCCTTGTACTGATATAATTTATTTTAATCCCTTTTTTATTGGTTGGCCTTAAGACAGGATATTCCGTTACTACAAAATATTCCTGCG
>NZ_JASGEX010000136.1:0-5768 GCF_047606085.1 Parafilimonas sp. | reverse complement strand
CGCCTTTACAGCAGGCTCTGAATATGTATTGCATACCAAGGCTGGCAGAAAATACAACCGTTGAAATTTCATCGCTCGGCCACGAAGCCGGCTTGATGGGCGCCGCCGCACTGGTAATGGAAAATTTTGAAAGAACAAATACCAAACTATCTAAATCTCAATTAGCGCCTAAGGATCTTATACACGCATCATTTTAAAATTAAAACGGCTGTTTATGAAAACATCTGCTTATTCCTGTTTTTTGGATGGCAGTTTTTTGTGTACATGCCAATGCGCAGGAAAGAAAAAAATTGCAGGAACAGTGCAGGATAATCCTGTCGCCGGTGATGGAAAATTTTGAAAAACAAATACCAAACTATTTAAGCTTCAATTAGCTACGAAGGATTTTATACACGCATCATTTTTAAAATTAAAACGACTATTTATGAAAACAATTATCCACTTATTCCTGTTTTTTGCAATGGTGACTTTTTGCGCACATGCCGATGCGCAGGAAAGAAAAAAAATCGCAGGAACAGTGCAGGATAGCCTTGGCAGAGGATTGCCAAACGTATCCGTTCATGTAAAAAGCACCAAAATCGGCACCGTAACAGACGGGCGGGGAAATTTTACCGTTGCGGCCAATGCAACCGATGTCCTGGAATTTTCATCTGTTGGGTATGAAACACAGGAACTAAGCGTTGGAAACAACACGAACATTTCTATTACGCTTAAAAGCGTAAGCAATGCTTTGAATGAGGTGGTGGTAACTACCGCTTTTGGCATTCAAAAGCAGGCAAAATCGCTGGGGTATGCCACGGCAACCGTTAAGTCTGATGAACTGGTAAAGACTTCATCCACTAATTTTGGCAGTGCTTTATATGGTAAAGCGGCGGGTGTAAAAATAGCCACAGCGCCCGGCGGTTCTCTGGGCGGTGTTGCCATTACGATACGTGGCATTAATTCTTTAACACAGCGAACACAGCCTTTGATCGTGCTGGATGGCGTGCCACTTCACGATGGAGATTTTAATAATGGAAATTACTGGGGCGATCAGCGCTTAAGGGGCAATGGCTTGCTTGATATCAACCCTGAAAATGTGGAAAGCATCACGATTTTAAAAGGCGCTTCAGCGGCTGCATTATATGGCTCTGAGGCTACAAATGGAGTTATCCTGATCACCACTAAAAAGGGAAAAAGCGGCAGCGAAAAATTTTCTGTTGACTTTAATACCAGTTACTTCCAGGATAGGGTAGCTTACCTGCCTCGTTTTCAAACCGTGCGTGGCGCGGGCTCACCGGTACAATATGATTGGTTTGGTGAGGATGAAAATGGCTTCAATGAAAATACATACACTATAGATGGCCAGGAATACAGGGCGTTGGTTCAGGGGTCGGTAAACTTCGGGCCCAAATTCGATGGCCAGCCAATTGCAACATGGACGGGCAGGGTTGCAAATTACTCTCCCATCAAGAATGGCTGGGCGCATTTATATCAGCATGCCAACAATGTGGTTACCAATGTGGCATTTAATTTTTCGGGACAAAATTCCAACACCCGTTTCTCTATTGCCCACCAGCGTTACGAAGGTGTAAGTTTGAATTCATCAGACGAGCGTTTCAACGTAAACCTAAACAGCATTTATAATTTTGGCAAAAAGTTCCGCCTGAATCTGATAGCCAATGATATTTATTCTACCGTTAAAAACAGGCCTTACCTTAACGACCGGCTTATTAACAATTTTAGCGGGATGATGCCCACGTTTGATGATGGAAACTGGTATCGAAAATATTATAAAACAAGCCTGGGCTACAAATACGTTACCGGCAGCAACGAAAGCTTAACACCGGATGAAAATATAACCATACCCAATTACCGCACCGACATTTTGGACTATGTATGGAATACAATGGAAAATAAGGTAACTGAAGGCAATAACCGTTTAATGGCAAGCCTTACCGGTACGCTTGATATCACTAAAAACTTACAGTTAAGGGGAAGGTTAGCCACAGATTTTACTAATAATCAAACTGAATCGAGGAACTCTTCCTCCGTACCTGTTGTGTATGGCTATTCCGGCTATTATGGAATTTCTACTTATCGGTATTCAATCCTGTACGGAGATGCATTGTTAACGTACACCGGCAAAATAAATGAAGGCCTGACAATTAAAGCCATGGCAGGCTATACGGGCGATAAGGAATCCAGCTATTCTACCAGTATTGGCACAAATGGCGGCTTAACAACAGAAAACCGGTTTGACCTTACTTCATCTGCCACAACTCCATATAGCAGTAGTTCTACCAGGACTTATCTTACCAAAGACGCCCTGATAGGAACAGTAAATGCCAGTTATAAAGATTATTTATTTATTGAAGGAACGGTAAGGCGGGATCGCACTTCTACCATGAACCCTGATAATAATTCGTTTGTTTACCCATCAGCAAATGCTGCCTTTGTTATTTCAGATGCTTTTAACCTGCCACAGGTAATCAGCAATGCCAAATTAAGGGCTTCTTGGGGCATTGTAGGTAATTATCCTTCAGCCTACCAGGCAAATGTGGCTTATACCTTAACTAACCTTGGCGATCAGGGCTCTGGTTCAGTGCTTGCTACATCAGCTGCCACCGGCACTTACGGAAATGACCTTATAAAGCCTGAACAGAAACATGAACTGGAATTTGGTTTAGAGGCAGGGTTCTTTAACCAGAGGTTAAAACTCGACCTGGCTTATTACAAGGCAAAAATTGTGGATATGATCATCCCGTTGCAAATTGCCCAAACAACCGGCGCCGGCAATATCCTGGCCAATGTTGGCACTTTGCAAAACCAAGGCATTGATCTTAGTATAACTGCCACACCTGTTCAGGGAAGGAACTTTTGGTGGGAAACTGGTATTAACTTCAATAATAATAACAATAAGATATTGAAACTTACAACAGGTTCAACCGAGCTTGTACATAGCGATTATGATGGTAATGCGGCTGTTTTAAAATCTGTAGTAGGAAGGCCGATAGGCGATTTTTATGCTCATCCCATTTTAACCGATGATAAAGGCGAAAAAGTTGTTACAGACTTTGGCGATGGCGATATAGTTTATCAGATAGATGCTTCTATACTGAAAAGATATGGCAACTCCCAGGTGAAAGCTACAGGCGGGTTTTATAATACTTTTTCCTATAAGGGTTTTTCCCTTGAATTATATACTGATTACAGGATTGGTGGTTATGTAATGCCAACCGGTTTGTTCTGGATGACAAGCCGCGGCTTAACGAAAGAAAGTTTAACAGCAATGGATGCAGCCCATGGCGGTATTTCCTATTATAAGGATGCAAGTGGCAGAGGTATTGAAACCAGTGCATCATCAGGCCCTAACGGGGAAACTGTTTATCATGACGGTATGAAACTGGGTGGCGTTTTTGCTGATGGCACGACTAATGATTATGTGACATCTCAATTTTATTATTATAACGAAACCTATAACTGGGGCGGTCCGCAATACAGCAATTCCCAATATTTCAGGTATATAGTTAAAAACACTTATTGGAAGATGCGGGAGATATCACTTGCTTATACATTACCTCAATCCATTTCCAGGAAAATAAGAGCGAATAAACTACAGTTATCTGTTTTTGGCAGAAACCTTTTCTATCTCTACAGGACGATAAAAGATATGGACGCGGAGCAGCTGACCGCAGGTTTAAACTGGAACCAGTCTTTAACCAATGCAGGCAGCCAGCCTTCCACCCGAACATTTGGCGTTTCATTAAGAGCAACTTTTTAATCTTATTAACCAGAAATTTATATGAAAAAGATATTATCCATTCTCTTTGTGTCAGTGCTGGTTTTTTCGGCCTGTACCAAAAAGCAATTTGAAGATACGTATGCCGACCCTTCAAAGGTTTCCGGCACCACTGTTGACCGCCAGTTTGCAGGTGTATTATATTCTAATACAAGCTATGTAATGTACAAATACTACCAATATTTTGCAGTGTATCAAAATACATTGATACCATGGACACAAACCGCAGCTACATTGAATGATAATGGAAGATACATTCCCGGCGCTGCAGCTATTAGTGATTATTGGGACAGTTATTATGCTTTATTGGCACAATATAAGGAGTTATTAAGGGTAAATGCTGCTTTAAGTGAAGAAGAACAGCAGGCAAACCGTATTTATATTATTGCAGCAACTATTTACTTTTACGACTTTACCCAAAAAACTGTAGATATATGGGGTGATATTCCCTGGAGCGGTGCAGGCTTGCTAGGAACTCTAAGCGGTGATTACCAGTCTGCTACTACTTCCGCCAAGTATGATGATGCAGCCACCATCTACACCACCATGCTTGACAGCCTGAAAGGGTTTGCTGATGAACTGAGTACCATTTCTGTTCCTTCCTCTGTATCGCCTGGTTTGGAAACACAGGATTTTATAAACCATGGAGATATTACAAAATGGCAGCAATACTGTAACTCCCTGCGCATACGGATGCTCACAAGGGTGAGTGGTGTGTCTGCCTTTCAATCAAGGGTAAAAAGCGAAATTGCAGACATTGTAGGCAACCCGAGCACATACCCCATTGTTACTACCAACGATGATAACATCATGGTAGCTGTAGTGAGTACTTCCACATCCATTAACAATGGTACTGATGTAGGAAATGCTGCTGATTTTTATGAAGGATTAATTGGCTGGGGGTATGCCGACAGGGCAGGTAAGGTAATGATTGATTTTATGAATGAGAATGCAGACCCGAGAGAACGCGCCATGTTTGAACCGGGAGATAGTGCCAATGGTGTGTACCGGGGATTAGACCCATCATTAACAAGTACTGAACAAACTGCGATATTAGATTCGGCAGTTATTGCACGGTATAACCGTTCTACACTTTCGCAGAATATTTATTTGCCTGGCACGTTAATTACTGCCGCTGAAACAGAACTTTCACTATCCGAATATTATTTGAATCAAGGCTCGGATGCTGCTGCAAAAATAGCCTACGAAGCAGGTGTCACTCAATCCATAAACTTTTATTTCTATTTGCGCACATTAAGTGATAATTCCGTTTCAGGTGATTTAGATTCGCTGGCTACAGGAGAAATAAGCAATTACCTGGCTAAGTCTGGCATTGCATGGAGCAGCGCTGCTACCACTGCAGAAAAACTGAACCTGATAGCTACACAAAAATGGATCAATTCCAGCGTAATGCGGCCGATGGAAACATGGGCGGAGTATAGAAGATTAGACCTCCCCACGCTCACCTTTACTGCTGACGTGGGTACCCAAACACTGCCTCCATACAGGTGGCTCTATCCTACAGACGAACAAACCTATAATACAGAAAATTACAGTGCTGTGGAAGCAAACGACGATTTAGACACAAAAATTTTCTGGGACGTAAACTGATATAAAAAAACAGAGGCATTCAAATAAACAAAAAGAGGCTGCAACACAATCAGGCAGCCTCTTTTGCTTTTAGGACGTCTTACCAGGTAAAGGAACATGCATAGTGTTCCTTACAGTACTAATTTTTTTGATTAAACGCATTTTTTTGATGAGCTTTTTAAATTTGTTTTATTTATTAAACGATTGTTAATTTACGCAAAAATTCAAAGCCGATAATTTGGATAAACTGACTGCTTATAAAAAAGAGGCTATTAATTCTACTTTGACAAGTTAAGAAGGTGGCTTTTGTTCTTTTTCTGCACTTCTTTGTTGATGTCTTTTTCTGATTTGTTCCAATATACTGGGCATATCCTTTCCTTTCTTCGAATACGTCCTG
>NZ_JASGEX010000135.1:0-5222 GCF_047606085.1 Parafilimonas sp. | reverse complement strand
TCTTGGGATTTTGAGGCCGCCAGCTTATCTTTGTTCATCTAAAGGAGTATAAGTTCGTCTATTGTTCTCTTTCCAAAACAAATTTACGATCTACTCCTTTTTTTTACTCTATCGTTGCAACAAAGTCAATCAAATAACATATACAAACATGCAAAAATCACATTCGAGGATAAGTAAAAACTGTCAATCCAAGTTGACTAAACAGTTGTTCTTAACTTTATCAATAAATAATAAATTCTTTATATGATTTCCTTCCAAGTACTTTTCGTTATCGTTTATATACTTATAGTTTTAATATTTTTCCTTTTACCCAAAAAGGCGTTGACCGCTGTTATTAAGAGAGACATAGATAAAGATTTTAAGCTATGGAGCAGAAGCAATCTTCAATTTTATAAACTTGTGATATTTGCGGCTGCGATAATAACCGCAATAATTATGTTTATAATTAAACTAATTTTTTATTAATAAAACTGCTTATACAATTTAAAGATTTAGATATATTTTCACCATTATAAAACATTGTTGTCCGACAAAAAAATAAAGGGGGGGCATAAAAGCCCCCCCCTTTTTCTTAGTTTGCGAGTTACGACACTTTCAAACAAAAGAATGAACTAAAGTACAAACTATTTCGGACAGCACCTGTTTTCACAGATAAGCTTTTTGTGTAACAAGTCAATTCTGCAACCGGCAATTGACAAGACCAAAGCCAACCGCTATTATAAACGCTTACATTTCTATGAACACTTCATTAGCATGCTGTACTGTGTACTATCGGGATGTACATCACTGCGTAAGATTGTAAGCGGGCTGGGCATTGCCGAAGGCAAGCTCAACCATCTGGGCATTGATTATGTGCCACCACGCAGCACCCTTAGCGACGGCAATAAGCAGCGGCCGGCCGACACCTTCAAAGCCGTGTATGAGCATCTGTACCAAAAATACAAGCCTTCTTTGTCGGACAGCACAGTGCCCAAAGCGTATTTAACGGTATTGTTCTTTGATGAGCGCTTTAATTATATTGGCACCACTGAAGCCACGCCCTATAAACGGGTAAGCCAGCGTGGCGATAATGCCAGCCCGTTGGTACTGGCGAATGTAAGGGCGCCGATAATTGAGGAAGATCACTACTATGCGTTTGGGCTGAAGATAGCAGCGATATCTTCGCAGAAGTTAGGAGACCCGAATGAGGGCTATTTAGACAACAGGAATTTATACAACGATAAAGAGCTCTTTGATGATGCGGATTTGGACTGGTATGATTACGGCTTTAGAAACTACGATGCACAGATAGGCAGGTTTACGCAGCTTGACCCGCTTACATGGGATTATCCGGAATTGACAAATTATCAATATGCTTCCAATGACCCGATATTAAACATAGATTTGGATGGGCTGGAAGGATTTAATGCTGCATTTACAGGTATTGGAACAGAGGCTAACCAATTGACTGATGTTGTTGTAACGGCTACTGTTAAGAAAGCCGCAACCTCTGCGGCAGGAATGCTTCTTTACTGGTAATGATTGAAGAAGTAAAGACATCATTGAAACTTATAAATGGAAATATCATATCTGTGAAACTGAGTTTCCTTCAAATCATTTTGAGTTTGAAGGTTACAATAAGAAGTTATATGGCATATCCTTTACACCACCTGAATGTGAAACTGTTTCTCTCACTTTTTTACAAGAATTTAAACAGATAAATCGCCCTTAAGCTTAAGCGATGTTTTATAGCTGAATCAAAGCCTAAAGATTCAACACATAATGCGTATCTCTCCCTCCCCTTTACAATCAATCTTTTGTTCTGACAAATTGAAGGTTTCTGGTAGCAGTTGCTTTTAAAAAAGTTTTTGTGATGGAAATATATTTCCACACATTCATGCCAACACTCATTGCCAGGGCAGCATGCGCCGGATGATAAAAACCTGTTCAATAGCGCCGTCCCATTGCGGAAGCATTTAAGAAAACGGCAGGCATTTTGATTGAAGAAAGTTATTATATACGGTATCATTAAAAACATCTTTATTAAACTGATATAAAAAATCAATATGAAAAAGAGTAAATTCATCAAACTGGCCTTTTTGGCATTTGTGGCCTACCTCCTGCCTCATTCTGTAAGCGCGCAGGATAAAGAAGCGGAAAAATTGATAACAGAAAGTAATAAAGCAAAAACAGCATTTATACGAACTGATCCCTCTATGGCCACTCTTTTTAAGTCTTCCTATGGATATGTTATTTTTCCAAAAATTGGCAAGGGCGGGCTGATCGTTGGCGGCTCAGGCGGCAATGGAATTCTGTATGAAAAGGGAAAGGCAGCAGGTTTGGTTAAAACCGGCCAGCTTACCGTTGGCGCCCAAGTGGGCGGCCAGACATACCGGGAAGTTATATTTTTTGAAAACCAGGATGCACTTAACCGCATGAAAGAGAGTAAAACAGAATTCAGCAGCCAGATTTCTGCGGTTGCTGTAAAATCGGGCGTATCAAAAAATGCCAAATATACCGATGGCGTATCGGTATTTACCCAGGATCTTAGCGGCCTGATGGCAGAAGCCACCGTGGGTGGGCAAAAATTCAAGTACACCGCATTTTAAGTTGTGCACAACAGACGTCTGTTTAAGTTAAGCGTCATTCCATTTTCAACATATAAAGGTCTCATGCAGTATGCAAGGCTAAGCTATAGAGACCCCTGCTATGACAAGCAGCGAGGTTATTTATGCGAACATGATTGAAACGCCATCAAAGAATCGAAGCCTGACAGCAATATCTAATCATATTTGATGAAATACCTGCTAATTGGGCAAAATAGCAGGAAAAGAAAAAATGGAAGATATTTTATCTGTTGCCAACTCCTCTACAATAAATAGAATAAAGTACGAAAATGATAATGACACCTTAGAAGTGGAATTTACCAGCGGCAGCATATATCAATACGTTGATGTTCCCTCGTACGTATGGAATGAATTTAAGGCGCAAATTGAAGCCGGTGGCTCTGCAGGATCTTTTTTTAATCGAACAATAAAAGATAACTACAGATACTCGAAAGTGTAGCTGAATAGTTAGTTTTTTACCATTCAGGCACCTGCTCACCGGTGAAGATATTTCTGATAGGCTCTGCATTTAAGAAGATTAATGATGAGTTGACGGCGTTGCGCTGCTTATCGGCCAGAGTAGCCCTGGTGATACGGTTCTTCACGTTATATAAAGCCTGTGAATTGATTAATTCACAGGCTTTATATTTTTCAGGCAAAGGAAACAACACGTTAAACCTTAAAAGCGTTGCCCTGTCTTAGCCTCAAAAATCAACGGGAACGCATGAAAAAACAGTTAATGTTAGTTTCAATCCTGCTCGCATTTATTTGCTGCGAAACACAAGCCCAGTTTTATGGCGGCGGCTTTTATATTCAAAGAGGTTATGGGCGGCCTCCCGAAGCCAGGCATTATTACCAGCAGCGCCGTCCGCAAAGGGAATCTTTTAAACCAACGGTTAACCTGAGCTTTGGCTATGGTTTCCCAAACCTCGACAAAAATTATTTTCCTGATGAATTTTATGGCGCCGTGAATGCTTACCGTGGCAGCCGTTTCTCCCAAACCGGGCCTTTTACCGGCGGCCTCGATTTTCAATTCAGCCGTTATGCCAGCATAGGCATACTGGGCACTTATGGAAAAACAAGTGTGCCTTATTATGATTACAGCAATGCAGCCAATGACTTCACCGGCGAAATACAAAGCTGGAGCCTGATGCTGAATATGATGACCTATTTTCCAACCTATGAAACAACGGTTTCGCCTTATATACGTACGGCGATTGGTTTTAATAACCGTTCAGAAAATTATGACTATTCGGATGGAACAAAAGCCATGGAAGATGTGAACAATGTTACCGACCTGGCTTATCAGGTTTCCATCGGCGCAAAATTTAATTTTTCACCTAATGCCGGCTTTTTTATTGAAGCCGGTTATGGAAGATATATTGTGAATGGAGGCTTGTGCTTTAAGTTTTAGATTGACATAGTGGGATGAAAATGGCCTAAGCGGCACGGACAGTGTGGATCAGCAAGAGATGAAATACCGGAATGACAACTTCAAAAGGTTGTCATTCTTAAACAACGGTGAGACTGTTGCATATCTTCAATCCTATTCGGCTCTCAGACTTTCCACCGGATTAGCAATAGCTGCCTTGATCGTTTGAAAACTTATTGTAAATAACGAAATAAGCATTGCTATTGTGCCTACTGAAACAAATATCCATACACTGATATTAATTCTATACGCAAAGCCTTGTAACCACTCATACATCATCCAATACGATAATGGAAATGCAATAACACAAGCAATTAACACCAACCTTAAAAAATCTATTGATAAAGCATTAACGATGCCGGCAACACTTGCCCCTAATATTTTTCGAATACCAATTTCCTTTGTTCTTTGTACAGTGCTATAAGCAGAAAGACCTAACAAACCTAAGGCCGAGATAAGTATAGCCAAAACTGCAAAAATCAGAAAAAGAGTACCAAACCTGTTTTCTGAACGATATTGTTTATCGAAATCTTCATCCAGAAAACTATAACTGAATATGCGACTGGGGATAACTGCATTCCATTTGCCTTCTATTGCTTTAAGAGTAGATTGCAGGTTTACTGGTGAGACTTTTATTGAAAGTACCGGATCAACTCCTGCATCCACAATAAGCATGGTTAATGGCTTTATTGGTTCTTGTAAAGATGTAAAATGAAAATCTTTTATTACGCCTATAATATTACCTTCCCTTCCCCATTGTTTAAATTTTCGGCCAACCGCCTCTACAGGAAACCTATAGCCTAAAAGCCTGGCTGCACTTTCATTAATTATCATTGAATGTAAACTATCTGTTGAGAAGTCTTTTGAGAAAGTTCTTCCGGCAATAACCTTCATCTTATATTCATCTATATAATTATAATCAACTAAATAAACGTCCATATCAGCACTTTGCATATCGCCTGTTCCATTCTCTATTTTCGAGCCGGTTATCATATTACCCTGTCCAGGAATACCATTGGAAGAAGTAACATCAAGCACGCCCGGAATAGATAAAAGAGACGCTTTAAAAATGTTCTGATTTTTATACTAAGTTGCTTTAATAATTCCGAAATTAAATTGTAGTAAAGATATCAGCTCATCCAATTGATATTCGAGATTAGAGAAGAACTGCTCAATTGCCGATTGAAACTCCTCAAAATACTGGT
>NZ_JASGEX010000134.1:0-37757 GCF_047606085.1 Parafilimonas sp. | reverse complement strand
CACTTCCGTTTCATCTCCAATGCAAAATAGAATTTGTAAACGGTATTCAGGACTAACAAATAAACTGTAAACTTGCAGTAGGATTATCAAACAAAAAAGTGTCAACTTTTTTCAGGACGAGTCATATAAATATGCCTGGGCAAATCAGCAACATTTGCACAGCACACCTGTTCCATTACCTGCTACACCTGTGTTTTTAAAATAATTTTATAAGTTGTGCTTTATTTACCTGTTATTTTATGATAAAACCTTAAGATGAAAAAAGGCATTCCAACTTTATTTGCCCTGATGTTTAGCGTTGCAACTATCGCACAAGCTGGCTTGCCACTGGCAATAGAAGATCCGAAAATGGATCAGTATTTACAAAACCGGCAGCCTGCAACATTAACTGTTCAACTCCACAATGCACCGGGTGATGCAGAGGTTAGTGTTAAGTGTGTATTCGTAACTTTTGGGCCTAATTTGCAGATGGCAAAATATTACACTGTTAAAGCCAATAATTCCGTAAAAATTACTTTAGGTCAAAACCTGCCTTATCAGCAAATATGGTTAAGCGTGGGCGAATACTTATATGCAGGCGTATATGTAAACACAAACGTGGAAGTGACTATAGACGTTAGTAAAATAAAAGATAAGAACGGTGTTTATTTTATCGGCGATGGCATTATTTATTCAGGTGCTGATGGCGAATTAAATACGGAAATGAACAGACATATTTTATATGAAAAGGACAAACAAGATAAGTTAACAGAAGGATTGCAGGAATTATGCCGGTCGCAAAGAGAATCTGCAAAAGACTCTTTTTTGTATAAAACCGATTCCATTTGGCAGGCCTTGCAAAATATAGATAATGAGTTTATAAAAGAATATCCAAAATATGGCTGGGCCATTAGTAATGAAACTGCTTCATTATTTTATGGCCTGCTTTGCACAGCTTATTGGCTCGATACCATGCCTGAAAATTTGTTAACTAAAATAAATAACCACAAACCGTATTTTACAAGTAATTATGGCGTTTTGTTTTATAATTATTTGTATGCTTATCAAGTTGTAAATGTGAATGGCATGAAAAATAGTATAAACAAAATTGACAGTACGTATCTATCTTCAAAGGCCGACATACTAAAAACCTTTCTTCTTGACAAAGGAAAAGATTCTTTTAAGTTAACTTATCCAGAGATATTAAACAGTATTAAAACAAATTGGTGCAGGCAATTGGTAAAAAACGAGCTTAATGAAATGACTGTTAAACAAAACAGGATAGATAGTTTGCTTGCCTCTGCAGGCAAACTAAACAATACCGGTGCGTTTATAGGAACACCATTGGAAAAATTGCCATTCGATGCCAGCTTATATAAGCTGGATAGTATTAAGGATATAACTGATTTTATCCGTAACCTTAAATTGAGGTTTAGCAATAAAGGGATAGTTATTGATTTTTGGGCAACCTGGTGTGGCCCCTGTTTAAAAGACATGCCTTATAGCAAAGCATTGCATGAAGCCTGTAAAGACCTGCCTGTTGAATATGTTTATATTTGTACAACCAGTTCTTCAAACATTGACCTTTGGAAAAACAAAATAGCAGCATTAGAAGTGCCGGGTACCCATATTTTTATGAGTGAAAAAATATTCGAAGAACTAAAAAATAATTTGGGTTTAGGTTCCGGTGTTCCCGCTTATGCGGTGATTGATAAAGACGGCAAGCTACGCTCAAATGCCATTCAATGGATGGAATCTATGGACCGGGATAAATTAAAAGATGCTGTTGGGATTGAATAAAATGTAAATACAGATTACTCAACTGATACAAGATTGAGAATTAACTTGCAAGAAGCATCCTTGTGCCTTACAACAAAAATAAGACCGCACACTGTTAAGTTTTCGTGCTTACAGTGTTATGCGATAAGTCTCTGGCTTGATATACAACATAAGTTGCCAAGCAACTATCCGCTCAGCTAATAATATGATTGGGCAAATCAGCAACGTTGGCGCAGCACACCTGCTCCATTACCTGCTGCACCTGTGTTTTTAAAATAGATATGGTATGATTGCCACCCTTGCTGCCCAGGGCGCCCACACCGTACATAAATGTTCTGCCAAGAAAAGTAAATTCGGCGCCGCTTGCCAGCGTTCTTGCAATATCAGGCCCGGAACGGATACCGCTGTCCATCATAATTTTAATCTTGTTTTTATAGTTTTTTACAATAGACTGAAGGGCGTGAATAGCCGACTGGCCTGCATCCAACTGCCTGCCGCCATGATTGGAAACAATAACGCCATCAATACCTAACCGTATTGCCATATCTGTATCTTCCTCGCTGGCCACGCCTTTTATAACCAGCTTGCCTTTCCACATGTCCCTTATGGGCTTTATCTTTTCTTCGTTCAGCCTGCCCGAAAAAGTTTTGTTCATGTATAAGCCAAGCTGCTTCATGTTCAGGCCTTTCGGCATATATTGTTTCATGGTGGCAAATGCCGGCTGGCCATGCATCAGTGTTTTTAATGCCCATTCAGGCCTGCCCATTATCTGCAAAATATTTCGCAGCGTCATCCTGGGTGGCATGGCAAGGCCGTTGCGTATATCCCTGGGCCTGTATCCGAATGTTGGCACATCGCTTAATATAACCAGCACCGGCAACTGCGCCGCTTCCACTCTTTTTATGATGCTGTCCCTTATTGCATTTTCGGCAGGATGGTATAGCTGAAACCATGCTTTGCCTTCTGTTATCTCTGCAGTTCTTTCAATAGATGATGTGGTAACGGTGCTTAATATAAAAGGAATATTATGCTCAGATGCAGCCCTGGCCAGTATTTCAGGGGCGTTTGGCCACATGAGGCCCTGTAAACCCACGGGCGCAATGCCAAACGGCGCATCATAAACATGGCCAAAAAGTTCAGTGCGCAGGTCAGATGGCTTATAGTTTTGAAGATAATAAGGCATCAGTTCTATAGCACGTAATTCTGCCGTGTTTTTGTGCAGGTTTACATCTTCATTGCAGCCGCCGTCCAGATACTCGAATGCAAAACGCGGCACTTTCCGTTTTGCTTTCTTAATAAGATCGTCTGTTGATGGATAGCGGCTATTGTATTTTATCTGCATGGTTATGGCAATTGTCGGTAAAAATAAAATGTATTATTTGTTTACTGTCATGTGCTGTTATGGAGGGCAAATGTCGTGAATCGTCAAACGTGAATAAAGGAGCATGAAGATTTTAAGTTTGAAATTGAATCCAACTTTATTTATAAAAATAAAAAGCAACGGGTTAACAAGAGTGATCAAATTCTGAAGTTTTCACGTTTGACGCATTAAATCACAGCGAATTTCGCATGGTAAGCATAAACGGCACTTCAATATGTTGTGCTGAGCCGCTTAAAATCAGCTCGGCTGTCATTTTACCCATTTTTTTAAAATCGGTTGATATGGTAGTAATGCCGTTAAGGATAATTTTTTTAACGGGAGTTTCGTTGTACGAGATAATGCCAATGTCTTTACCCACTTCAAGATTTGTTTGAAGAATACGTTCAATTAAGGTTACAAGATCATCTTCCATCACCGAAATATAGGCTTCGCCTTTTTTAATTTCTTCGGCTTTAATATTGCTTACCACTTTATATTTAAATGCATAATCCTGGCAAAACCTGGAAAAGCCATCTGTTATTTCACGTGGGTAATAACTGTTTTGAGGAAAGAGGATTTTTAGTGAATGATATTTGCTTAATTGCTCTTTTGCTTTATTCAATGCCGTATAAATATCTTTCGAAAAATTTTCATATACAGCGCCATAGTTGCCATCTACACCGGCAACCTTTTTGTCGAGTAATATCAGCTTGTCTTTTGGAAGCATATTAATGATGTCAGAAGCGTTCTCACCACCTTCTATAAAATGTGGAATGATGACATAATGCGTATAATCTTCCTGTTTACTGCTTAAGAGTTTTTTAAATAAAGAAAAATCGTTATTGTAGATATAAAAATCTATTGCCGCATTACTGCCAAGCGCTTCAACAAAAGAATCGTAAATGATTTTTTTATGTGCGCTTAGCTTATTAAACAGCAGGCAAACGTTCAATACATGATCAACAACAGTGTTTTTAATAAAATATCCTTTCCCGGGCACAGAGCCAAGCACGCCGGTTTTCTTTAAATAACGGTATCCTTTTTCAGCAGTATCTCTTGATACATCCAGTTCGTAACTGAGATCATTGATAGAAGGCAGTATATCCTGCTGCTGCAATCTTCCAGATTCTATTGCTTTGAGAATGGCATTGATGATTTGCTGGTACTTCGGCGTGGAAGAAAATTCATCAATGCGTATAATATCATAAATGCCAACAGGCCTCATTGTTAAATTATTGCGGGCAAAGTAATTGTAAGTTGTTTAATGTTTAAAGTTTAATGTTTACAAAGTTCACGGGTTCACGGGTTCACAAGTTAAAGGCCTGAGTGGTTTAGCACCGTTTTTTGTAACTAAAGAAATTGAGGTTGTTGGTTTATATAAAAAATCATTGTTGTCCGGCTAAAATATTTTCTCCTGGGCTAAAGCCCTTTATGGGCCTGCTTTTTACTAACCCCAGGCTTAAGCCTGGGGTTATATATCTGAAACCCTTGCACAATGGGCTTTAGCCCAAGTTGTCCGGACAACAATGATAAAAATGCTGCCATGAAACCATAGCTCCACAAAAATATGCAGCACAAGGGAGTGTTCCGCCGCGGCGGAACACTCCCTGTGCTTTGACTGGCTACCCAAAAAAGCAATACTAATTTTTCACCAATGCATTTGCTGATGTAAACTGGTAAGTTCCTGAACCAACATTAACAACAACATAGCCATCTTCCATAGTTGCATTGCCCTGTAATGCTTTGCCGGATTCGGTTACAGCGCTTGCATCTTTTGCAGGAATATAAATGGTGGCTGTTGTATTTGGCGGAATTGCCACATCTATGGTTATAGTATTTCCATTAACAACCCAGCCGCTTGATGCCGTGCCGTAATAGGTTTTTAAAGATGCCTTTGCCTGTGTAAAACCCCCGCCGATATGCGGCATTATTTTGATATGCTTATAACCCGCACCATCTTCATACGTATCAAGGCCAGCCATTTTGCGGTACATCCAGTCGCCAATAGCGCCATAAGCATAGTGGTTGAAAGAATTCATGCCTGGTGTTTGAAAAGTACTGTCAGGTTTCTGCCCGTCCCATCTTTCCCATATTGTTGTTGCCCCCATTGTAACCGGGTATAACCATGACGGATAATTTTTTTGAAGCAATAACTTGTAAGCTACGCTGTCATAACCAAACCTTGTTAATACATGACAGAGATAAGGTGTGCCTAAAAAGCCGGTGGTAAGGTGGTTGTTATATCTTTTTACATTCTCCGCCAGTCTTTCTGCAGCCTGTTTGCGTTGCGCTTCGGGCAGCATATCAAAGTTAAGCGCTAACACATAAGCTGTTTGCGTGCCGGAAACCAAACGGCCATTGGCAGTAACATATTCTTTATTGAAAGCATCTTTAATTCTTTGCAATAAAGCCGTGTATTCATTAACATCCTGCGTATTGCCTAAAACCTGTGCGGTATTGATTAAAAGCTGTGTTGAATGCGCATAAAAACATTGCGCTATCAAATATTTATCGGTCACAGCAGCGCTGCCGTCATTATCATCAAAGGGGCGGTAGAACAGCCAGTCGCCAAAATGAAAACCGGTATTCCATAGATCATCTTTTGCAACTTTTCTTATGCTTTCAACGTAAGCTTTCATGCTGCCGTATTGCTGCGCCAGCAAACGGGTATCGCCATAAGCCAGGTACATATCCCAGGGTACTATGGTGGCCACATCGGCCCATCCGCAACTGTTTGCAGCGCCTGCGCCCAAAACATTAGGAATTACAAAAGGCACCTTGCCATCAATCTGGTCTGCTTCAAGGTCTTTCAGCCATTTGCTGAAGAAATCGTTTACATTAAAGTTGAAGGACGCTGTGCGGGAGAAGGCCTGTGCATCGCCTGTCCAGCCAAGGCGTTCATCGCGTTGCGGACAATCGGTTGGCACATCTAAAAAGTTGCCGCGCTGTCCCCACTGGATGTTATGTTGTAATTGATTGATAAGCGGGTTGTTTGTGCTGAACGTGCCGGTTGGCTCCATGTCTGAATACAGAACAACGGCTTCAAAATCTTCAGGGTTCAGCTCTCCCTGCAGGCCTTCAACACGGCAGTAACGAAAGCCCTGCCAGGTAAAATGCGGATGATAACTATGTTCTTCGCCGGTTAAGACATATTTATCCTGCGCTTTGGCTGCCCGCAGGTTATCAAGATAAACATTGCCTTCCTTATCCAGCACTTCGGCATGCGAAAGGGTCACGGTATCGCCGCTGTTGCCTTTGGCTTTCATCACTACCCAGCCCACAAGGTTTTGCCCGAAGTCAATAACTTTTTCACCCTTTGGCGTGGTGATAATTTTTACAGGCTTTATTATTTCATGCTGTTTTACAGGTTCATTATAGGTTGCTGTTAAAACATCAAATGATGCATCGGTTAGCTTAACGCCGCTCCATCCTTTATCATTAAAACCGGCTTCGTTCCATCCTTTCACCTCTTTACGGGCATCATAGGTTTCGCCGTTATAAATTTCTGCATAACGAACCGGGCCTTTATCGGTGCTCTTCCAGGTATCATCTGTTATGATGCTTTCTTTGCTGCCATCGGTGTATGTAATATCAAACTGCATGAGCAGTGCAATATCTTTTCCAAAATAATTGATGTTATTGGCAAAGCCGATAATGCCGCGGTACCAGCCATTGCCCAATGTAACCCCAACAGCATTGTTGCCATTTTTCAGCATATTGGTCACATCATACATCTGGTATTGTAAGCGTTTATTATATACCGTCCAGCCGGGTGTTAGATAAGCATCGCCAACACGCTGGCCGTTTATTGCAGCTTCATACATGCCGTGGGCTGTGATATAGGCTACTGCCGATTGAATTTTTTTACTGAGCTTAAATTCTTTCCTGAACAAGGGGCTTGGCCGCATAACGGAATCTTCAATATAACCGGGGCCAATCCATTTGGCTTTCCAGCCTGATGTGTTGAATAAAGCTGTGTAAAAGAATGCAGGTGCGCTCCATGCCGAAGGCTTGCCTGTATTATCCCAAACCCTTACCTGCCAGGTGTATTTTGAGCCACTTTGCAAAGCGCGGCCTTTGTATGCCACATGCACCGATGAATCAGACATCACCCTGCCGCTTTGCCATACTTTATTTTTTCCATCCAATACATTTATTTCATAAGCGGTTTGTTTTATATCCCTGCCGCTGTTAATGAGCTGCCAGCTAAAACGCGGCTGCGCAACATCAAGGCCAACGGGATTTTTGCGGTTTTCTGTAAGAAGCGAATCAACTTTTGTTTGCGCGAAGCCAATAATCAATAACAATTGAAACAAGGAAGAAAGCAATAAGTTTTTTTTCATAACAAGCATAGTGTTTGAGTAATGAACAACCTTGGTTTTACTGCATAAACTGTATTTATACAGTAAATTTCAGGCAGGAATGGAGCGAAATTATGCAGAACATTTATACAACTATCCTGTACTTTACTGTTTTACCGTGCGCTTGTTTGGGTTTTATAATCTGAAATATACACAGCGCCGTCATTAAATTTTCTCACCAGTTTCATTGGCCTGTTATGTAAAATGTATTTCAGTGAAACATCATCATTGTCATCGGTAAAATTGAACCACACAATATAAAAATCACTTTCATTAAAGAGCGCTTTTATTTCTTCAGGCGATTCTTTATGCGGCAATTGCTGCGCATGTTTTTGGGTGAAGAAATATACCGCATCGTTGGCATTGGAATATATTTCAACGCCGGGTTTAAAACCGTTCGCATGTGCTTTAATAAATTGCACGGTTGGCGATAACTGCCAGTCATCATCCGTATAGCCGGGAATGCCATAATCTTTTATATCGCTGTACGATGCATAGCTGTTAGTGGCTTCGCCTGCCATAAGCAATACGGCAATAATAATATTACCGGCTATGGATACAGCTTTTAACCGGCGCTTTGTTGCCGTTACCATCCTGTTCAGCCAGTAAGCCAATGCCCAAAGCATAAAAATAAATGCCGGGGAAATAAACCGGCTGTCAATAGGCTCAAAGCGGGATATGGATGCCGTAATAATAATGAATAAAATATAAACCAGTGCAAATACGGCGGCCAGGTATGCAAAACCGGTTTTGCCTTTTTGGGTTATAAGATGATATATTACCGCTGCAGCGAGCAGGGCAATAACAACAATGGCAAATAAAACCACAGGCAGTGTATTCTTTGATTGAAGCGAAAGCCAGTCGCATAGCACGATGCCGAAATAGCGGATGTTTAACAGTAAAGGCGTAATGCTTTTTTCCCTTTCACCTGTAGCAAAGCCCTCCGCCAGGCAGTTTCTTGCAAGATTGCATGCCAGTAAAGAAATGGCGATCATGCCAAACAATAGCAGGTGTATAATTTTTTGTTTGATTGATGTGTGCTTCATGAACAATAAAACAAAGCCGCCTGCTGCAATAAAGGCTATGCCTGCATAACGCACGATACAAATAACAGCAACTATAAGCGCAGCAACAGTTAAGTTTTTAATGCCGGTGGTTTGAATATATGTATGCAAAGCCATTATAAACAAAACCGACAATAGTATGAACAGTGTTTCAGACCAGAGCATGGAATACACTTCGAGCAAACCGGGGTTAAGCGCAATGCAGGCAAGTACAGCCATTTTATATAAGGCTGATGTGTAGGTAAACCGCTGCATGGCGAGGCCGCATAAAAACAACAGCGCTGCAAAAAGCAGGGCATTCAGGTAAACGCCGGTATGCACATAATCGCTGCCAAAAATTTTAAACACAATGCTTAAAAAGAACGGGTAGCCGGCAGGAAAATCAACAAAAGGCGCATCATCGTATTGATGCAGCCGGCCCTGTTTTGCCAGGCTTTGCGCAACACTGGTGTACGTTATTGAATCTGGCGAAAGGCCGATGCCGCCATAATGGGCCAGCATAAGAATGAATATAAAACCGGTAATGGCAAAAAGTATGCTGTAAAAATTATTAATAAAAAACTGCCGTGCAGCCGTAGCCTTCATTGTTGTGTGCAATTTATTAAATGAGCTGCAGCAGAAGGGATGCCTGTAAAAACGGTGCAAAATAAAGCCGGTTGCTTAATATTTTTTCATAAAAATATTGCCTGCATGCAACCTGCATTAGCTGTTGTTGTAAACTTTCACAACGGCTTCGCGTATGGTGGCTGCATTGGCGGTGGCATACCAGTAAATAATATCGGCAATGGCTGCCGAAGTTGCCCATTTATCAAACTGAGCGCCAGGCATGCTTTCGCGGTTTTGCGGTGTATCAATCGTGCCCGGCACAATTACATTTGTAACCACATTTTTGCCTTTGGCTTCTTCATTCATTAATTCAGCCAGGCGAAACAGGAGTGATTTGGCAAGCCCGTAGGCCACCATGCCTTTGCTGTTTCGTGCATCAAGGCCTGGCTTTGAACCGGCCAGGAATATCCTGCCATTGTTTTGCTGCAGCATTGCTGCAAAAACAGGCCTTGCCACATTATAGGCGGTTTCAAAATTCAGTTTGTATTGCGTTGCTATATCGCTTGTTTTGGTATCAGCAATTTTGCCCATGGCAAAACCGCCCACGGTAAGTATGGCTATATCAATTTTTTTATGCTTTGCAATGGTATCGCCCACGAATTTCTGTGCAGCCTCTTCATTGGCAAGATCCACTTCAATGCCTTCAAATTTATCTGCCGGGAATGCCAGGGATGCCGGGGCCTTTGTATGTGTTGTGCCGGTAACAAAGAACCCTTCATCAATCAGTTTTTTTGTTACCGCCCGGCCTAAATTGCCCGAAGCGCCTGTAACTATTGCCATGCCTTTGTATGCCTTCATTATACATAATTTAACTGGCCTAAGTTAGCTGTTTGTTTTCTTTAATACATGAAGCTGTAAAAGGGAAATAAATGTTAAAGCAACAGTCGTTGCAGGGACGGGATGTAATTTTGAAATTTCAGAAACAACAAAATCTTTATAATACAAGCAATATCAAACGGGCAATGTCTATTGCCTGTTTTCTTAAGCATCTATCTCTTAAACAGGCAGCTAACGCATTTTAAAATTAAACCCGGATGGAAGAACGCTTTTTATATGGGCCTGGCATGAATTAGGCATATATAAGCCTTATTTGCTTCCCGGCTTTTGCACAGCATTTAAATTGCAAAAAATATGTAACCTTATCCTCTTATTGCGGCTGTAAGAATTAAATAAGCGGGTAAGGTGGTTCGCTGTTGCTAATTCTTTCTGCCAGCGTTTAATGCATAATTTTTTATATGCAGGCAGTGAAATAAGAAGGGCTCAAAAATAATTTATGCGGCAGTGATTATTTTTGTGTTATGCAATTTTCTTCTTCCCTTCTTGAAAATGCGGTGAATGAATTTGCCAGGTTCCCGGGAATTGGTAAAAAAACGGCATTGCGCATGGTGCTTCATCTCTTAAAACAGGAGGAAGCCGTAACCGAAAATTTCAGTGAGGTCATTGCGCGCATGCGGCGTGAAATAAAATTTTGCCAGCGTTGCCATAATGTGAGCGACGCTGATATCTGTTCTGTCTGCGCCAACAGTTTGCGCAACCAGCGGCTGATTTGCGTAGTGGAAAATTTGCGGGATGTAATTGCCATAGAAAACACGCAGCAGTTCAGCGGCACCTATCATATTTTAGGCGGCGTTATTTCCCCGCTGGATGGCGTAGGGCCTGACCAGTTGCAGATAGCATCGCTGGTGCAGCGGGTGCAGAAAGAACAAACGGAAGAGCTCATTTTTGCTTTAAGCCCAAACATACAGGGCGATACAACCATTTATTATATCCAGAAGAAAATTAAAGGCCTTAACTGCCGCATCACCACCATTGCCCGGGGCATTGCTTTTGGCGGCGATTTGGAATATGCCGATGAATTAACGCTTGGCCGCAGCCTGCAAAACCGTATGCCGGTTGATAAATATATTTCGCATTAAATTGACCAGGCAGGTTAAGCGAAACAGGCAGAGTAAACCCACTATCCGGGACAACTGGTGGTTTTGCATTGCAGATAACAATCCCGTCCATTAAGTTTGTTGCTAAAATGATGATATGAGCTTACATCTTGGCCGTGATGTGTTTGGCGATGCTGCCAATGCGGGCAATGTATTATCAAAAGCAGAAGCATACAGTTTGCTGAATGACTGGGTGAAAAATCCGCGCCTGCAATTACATGTAAAACAGGTGGCAGCATTAATGCATGCCTGGGCTAAAGAAAGGGAAAATTTAAATGATGCTGATGCATGGCGCTGGGAACTTGCCGGTTTATTGCATGATGCAGACTGGGATCAATGGCCGGAAACACATTGCAGAAAAATTATTGAGGAGTTGGAACATAGGCATATTGACCCGGAAATCATTCATGCCATTGCAAGCCATGGCCCTCTGCATTTTGGTGTGGAACCGCAAACGAAAATGGATAAAATGATCTATGCTTTTGATGAATTAAGTGGGTTGATACATGCTTATTCTTTAATGCGGCCAAACGGTTATGAGGGCATGGATGTAAAAGGTGTGAAGAAGCGCCTGAAAGAAAAATCTTTTGCAGCCAATGTTTCGCGGGAGGAAATAAACGATGCCTGCAACAGGGCAGGCGTGGCGCTGGAAGAACTGATTGCATTTATTATTCCGCGGCAGGCTCTTGTAAGTTAAATAGTTCACATGTTTACGAGTTCACAAGTTTGCGGATTTGCGACCTGGCCGATATGGAACAAAAACCCGTGAACAAGTGAACTTGTGAACACTTAAACTAATGAGCGTTCTTTTAACTTCTTATCTCTCAGCAAATCTTAACTTTGCACGGTTTATGAAGCAATTTGCAGTTCCCAACATATACCGCAGCGAGCTTATATCCGCCATAAAGAACAAGCGGAAACGTGAGGATAAGCTAAAGAAAGACTTTGCGCCTACGCTGCTCGATTTCGGCCCGCTGCAAATTTATCTCGCCAGGCATTTTGGTTTTTGTTATGGCGTTGAAAATGCCATTGAAATAGCGTTTAAAACCATTGAGGAGAATCCCGGCAAAAGAATTTTTTTGCTGAGCGAAATGATACATAACCCGCAGGTAAATGGCGACCTGAAAGAAAATGGTATTGAATTTTTGCAGGATACTTACGGCAAACAGCTTATCCCTTTTGAAACATTAAACGAAGATGATATTGTATTGATCCCCGCCTTCGGCACCACGCTTGAAATTGAAGCACTGCTGCAGCGCAAAGGCATTCAAACCGAAAAATATAATACCACCTGCCCATTTGTGGAAAAGGTTTGGAACCGCAGCGCCCAGATTGCCGGCAAAGGCTATAGCATTGTGGTGCATGGCAAGCCAAAGCATGAAGAAACAAGGGCAACATTTTCACACGCCTCTTCCAAAACGCCAACGGTTATTGTGAACGATATGAACGAGGCGGTTGAACTGGCAAGCTATATTACCGGCCAAAAACCCGCCGAGGCATTTTATACGGAATTCAAAGGCCGCTACTCCAATGGTTTTGACATTACAAAAGACCTGCAGCGTTTTGGCGTGGTGAACCAAACCACGCAGCTTGCCACCGATACACAGGCTATTGCCGACTATTTAAAACAGGCGGTAAAAACACATTACAACCTGGATGATAAAAATATACAGGAGCGTTTTGCAGATACAAGGGATACGCTGTGCTATGCCACCAACGATAATCAAACAGCCGTGACAGATTTGCTGAATACAGCGGCAGACATAGTCATAGTGGTTGGCGGTTACAACAGCAGCAACACGTCGCACCTGGTTGAATTGTGTGAAAAAAAACTGCCCACATTTTTTATAAGCAGCGCCGATAAAATTTTGTCCTCAACAGAAATTCTGCATTGTAACTGGCGCACCAGGCAGGAATATCTTACACAAAATTATATGCCCGCCAAAAAACCGTTGCGCATCTTAATTACAAGCGGTGCAAGCTGCCCGGATGCGGTTGTTGAGGATGTAATAGAGCGTCTCGCCGGCTTCTTTTCCACAGAAAAAAATGTGCAGGCTTTTATGCAGGATTTCCTGTAATGCAATTTTTGATTGCATTTTTGTTATTATGTTGCCGGCAGTTGATGCATTGTGGCAGGGTTCCTTGTGTCATCTATCCCGATTTTAATCGTGGGCTCCCTTCGGCAGCCTATTTTCAATCAGCAGTTTAGCACAATGCAAAAAACAGTTATTATAATCGTTGGGCCAACGGCATCGGGCAAAACCAGCCTCTCGCTGCAACTGGCTGCACGTTATAAAACCGATATCATTTCAGCCGATTCAAGGCAATGTTATAAAGAGCTTAGTATTGGTGTTGCCAAACCGCCCGAAGCAGCGCTGCAATCCATCAAGCATTATTTTATTAACGCTTATTCCATTCACGACAATGTAAATGCACAGGTGTTTGAAGAATATGCATTGCAGGCCGCTGAAGAAATTTTTAAACACAACGATACGGCGATAATGGTGGGCGGCACCGGCATGTATATTAAGGCCTTTTGCGAAGGGCTGGATGCAATGCCGGAAATTGATACTAATATCAGGGAGGCCATCATTGAAAACTATAACCAACAAGGCTTATCCTGGTTGCAGGATGAAGTAAAACAGAAAGACCCGGCTTTCTGGCAACAGGCGGAACAGCAAAATCCGCAGCGTTTAATGCGGGCTTTGGAAGTAATAGCAGCAACGGGCATTTCTATTACCGCATTTCGCTTAAAAAATAAAAAGCAGCGTGATTTTTCAATAAAGAAAATCGGCATCAGCCTGCCTAAGCGCCAACTGCATGAAAACATTAATGCGCGGGTTGATGAAATGATTAAGGAAGGTTTGGTGGAAGAGGTAAAATCGCTGCTGCCTTATAAAAATGTAAACGCATTGCAAACAGTTGGCTATAAAGAAATATTCGATTACCTTGAACAAAAATGCAGCCTGCCGGCGGCTATAGAAAAAATAAAATCCAATACGAGGCAATATGCAAAACGCCAGCTAACATGGTTTGGAAAAGACGAAGAAATTACCTGGCAAAGCAGCACAGAGAACGATACGCTGCTCTTATAGGGCGCCAGGTAATTTCCGGCAGCCTTTTTTCTACATCTGATATTTGAACGGAATGAATCATTTTTTTTGAATTAGCATGCGTTTTTTTGGTCTTTTTTCTGGTTTAATGAAAAATATAAACTTTTGCCCTTTATATGGTTTTATAATGATACATGCTTTATAACTATAACTCTGATAAATCTCAGGAACTGGCTGTTTTATGGCAACAGGTGGTACAAGGCGATACAGCATCTTTTAACCTTATTCATACCTGCCTGTTTGAAGGATTGTTTTATTATGCCAGGAAATGGCTGGAAGATGACAGCCTTGCCAGCGACGCCATACAGGAATTGTTCATAAAGCTGTGGGAAAAACGCCATAGAATTGGGATGGTTGCCAATGTGCAAACCTATTTCTTTACGGCTTTGCGCAGGCAGTTGCTAAACCAGGTACGCGCCGGTAAGCAACTGGCCCGCCTTGCAGCCCCGGCCGGGCCCATGATTGAATTCTCCCCTGAAGAAATTATCATACAAACCGAGGAGAGCAGGCATCTTCATGCAAAGCTCACCGCACTGCTTAACAGCCTTCCGCCCAGGCAGCGGGAGATTATTTACCTGCATTTTTTTGAGAAAATAGAATACAGGGAAATTGCTGCCATCATGAAAATAAATTACCAGTCGGTGCTTAACCTGATGCATAAAGCGCTTGAAAACCTGCGCAAAAACCCTGACCTGTTGTTCTCCTTCCTTATGCTGCTTGGAACCTTCACGGCAGTTTAAACAGGATTGTTATGTACAATATGATGCGGCCAATTAATACCAGCCCTTCGGCAGGCCTGCAGATTTTGAAGTGCCGGAAAGCCCGGAGGGCTTAAATGTGATTAACCCTCCGCAACGCGGAGGGCATAAATAGGCGAGAACCAAAACAACCCCGCATGCGGGGTTGTTTTGTTCAACTGTCTTTTTACCCTGCGTTGGCACGCAGGGCTATTCACATGCCAGCCCTTCGGGCTAAAATAAAGCGACCGGCATCTCTCAAAGAAGTTGTCTCAAAAGTTTTTTGAAGGCTTCAGGAATTGCGTATTTGATTTCAATCTCCATCGACCTTACCGGATAAAAAGAAGCAGTGTTGGACTTTTGAGACGGCCTCATTAATTAACCCATATTGCCTTCCACTCACCTTCCGTCTTTCATCAAAAAAAATCACTATTGTCCGAATAACTTGGGCTTTAGCCCAAGAGAAATATTGTAGTCGGACAACCGTGAAAAAAATCTTAAAAATTTTTTTAAAATACAAGGGTATAAAGCCAAAGAACAGGTGTCTTATTGCATAAACAGTTTTTTCATGATGGAAAATGAGCCGGACAAACTCCCATTCCAATTCAGGAAGAAAGCGATTCACAAGAACCTGGAAAAAGAAAACTGGAATGCCATAGAAAAAGCAATCACGGAACAGGAAGAGCCGGTAACTGCCCGGCTTGCCTGGCTGCGGCCTTTACTGGCTGCGGCATCTGTAATTATTGTTATAGGCCTCGTTTGGTATTGGGCGCAATATGGCTCAGCGCCGCAGCTGGATGCTATTACAACGTACTATGGCGAGCTTAAAAACATAACATTGCCCGATGGCTCTTTGGTTAAGCTCAATGCCAACTCGCATATACGCATCCCGAAAAACTGGAACGATAAGGATAACAGGGAAGTGTGGCTCGATGGTGAAGCCTATTTCCGGGTGAGCAAAAAACCGGCAACCCATCAAAAATTTATCGTGCATACATCACAGGTTGACATTGCCGTGCTGGGCACAAAATTTAATGTAAATACCCGGCATGCCCAATCCATTGTATCGCTTGAAGAAGGCAGGGTGCAGTTGTCTGTAAACGGGGTGGTGGTAAAAGAGCTGGGCCGGGCAAAACAGGATGGCCTGTCAATGAAGCCGGGCGAAATGGCCGTGGTGAATGATTCACAGAAAGTGGATATAAAAGAAGAAAAAACAATAACGGCCTATTCCGGCTGGACGAGAAATGAATACAATTTTGACAACACGCCCTTATCGGAAATAAAGAAAATGATTGAGGATAATTATGGATATGGCATGCGGGCTGAAAATGATTCCTTATTCAATATTAAAATTTCAGGCGATTTGCGGGCGGCCAATCTTCCCGACCTTATTAAAGTGCTTGAATTTGCCTGCGGCGTAAATATGAAAGTTGACCATAAAACCATATACCTGCAAGCCAATAACTAAAAAAAATAGATTGCTTATTAAGTAAGATTTTATAAAAACTGCCATTATGAAAAAAAGAGGTCAGCCATGCAAGCTGCTTTTGCTTATGATTTATGTATTGGGGCCCGCCAGTCTTATGAGCGCCCATTCCCAGTTAGCCCAAAACGCGGTTGCATACATACAGGAAACAAATGTTCAGCCTTATGCTGGGCAGCAACAAAAAGAAGAATTAAGATCAATCCCGGTTATTTTATCGAATGCAAGAAAGGCATTTGATGTGGATTTTGTGTATGAAACCAAAATTCTGCCTGATGCAAAGATTGCTTTAAAGCCGGAAAATTATAAGAGCGTGGAAGCCTTTCTTGATGAATTGCTTCAACCTTATAAGCTGCAGTACAAAAAAGTGCTGCCAAAAGTATATGTTATTTATGCGGATAACCGCCAGTTGAAAAAGCTGCTTTCCGCTCTTTTGGAGAATAATCCCGGCAGCATCTTTCAATTTAATGTTTCAGACACTGCTATAACTCCCTTAAATGGAGCTATATCTGTATCAGGAAAAGTTACAGACTCAATCACCCATGCACCGCTGGCAGGTGCAAGCATATCGGTCAAAGGCACTTCATCCGGCACAGTTGCAGGGCAGGATGGTGCATTTTCATTGAATGTGCCCGGTAAAGATGCCGTATTGCTTATTTCTATGGTTGGCTATACCACGCAGGAAATTGCGGTAGGAAACACACGCGATTTCCAGGTGGCGCTTTCGGTATATGCACAGGGCCTGAATGATATAGTGGTGGTGGGCTACGGCACGCAAAAAAAGAGCGTGGTAACCGGCTCTATTTCCAGCGTAAAGGCCAGCGACCTGGAAAACCAGCCCATAAACAGGGTGGACCAGTTTTTACAAGGCAGGGCCTCCGGTTTAACTATTACGGCAGGATCTGGCCAGCCAGGTTCTGCTACTACCATCAGGATTCGCGGCACCACTACGCTTGGCGATTCAGACCCGTTGTATGTGGTAGATGGCGTGCCGGTTGATATTGGGGGCATTGATTACCTCAACCCCTCAGATATTGAATCGGTAGAAGTATTGAAAGATGCAGCTTCTGCGGCTATTTACGGCGCCCGGGCTGCTGCAGGCGTAATCTTAATAACAACTAAAAAAGGAAAGGCCGGCAGAACAACCATGAGCTATAATGGCTATTATGGTACGCAGGCCGCAGCCAAAAAGCTCGATTTGCTTAACGCTACCCAATATGCTTACCTGCGCAATGAAGCGTCTGTAGCCGGCGGCGGTGATATTGTTTTTGACGACCCGGCTTCTTTAGGCAAAGGCACCGACTGGCAAAGCCTGGTATTTAACAACGATGCAAGAATACAGGATCACGAAATAAGCATAAGCGGCGGTAATGAAAAGTCCACTTTTTATACCTCGCTCGGCTATTTTGACCAGCAGGGTATTGTGGCCTCAGCCATTTCTAATTACAAAAGATATACAGCCCGCTTCAACGGTTCACATAAAATAGCCGGTTGGATGAATATCGGGACCAACTTTGGTTATTCGCATATTAAATCGCTGGGTATTGGCGGCCTTAATACGGAATATGGCGGCATTTTAAGTTCTGTGGTAAACCTTGACCCTGTCACGCCTGCCGTGGTAACAGATCCGGCTGTTATTGCCGCAGCGCCTTATGCCGCTTCAGGCGCTAACTTAGACGGCCTTGCCATTGTAACGGATAAGAATGGAAACCCTTATGGTATTTCAAGCCAGGTGCTGCAGGAAATGTCTAATCCCCTGGCGTATATTAAAACACACCTGGGCAATTATGGCTGGTCCGATAACATGGTGGGCAATGCTTATCTTGAAATAATGCCTGTGAAGGGCCTTACATTGCGCACCAACCTTGGCGCTAAAATGGCATTCTGGGGCAGTGAAAGCTTTAACCCTTATTATTTTTATAATACGGTTAATTACAATATTTCCGCATCCTCCCAGGGTTTATATGTGGAAAGCGACCGTGCATTGAATTATACCTGGGAAAACACGGCTGCTTATACCCGTGCTTTTGGAGGGCATCACCTCACGGTGCTTGTGGGCACCGGCGCTTATGAAAACAATTTAATGAGCCGGTATTTGAACGCTATGTATGTTGATTTGCCTGTGAACACTTTTGCTGAAGCAAAATCGGGGCATTTTGCCACGGCAACAGCCGGCACCACTTATGCGCCCAGGGGCGGCATAGGACAGGATTACCAGCATAAAGTAAGTTCGATATATGGCCGTATTACTTATGATTATGCAGAGAAATACCTTGCGCAGGTTATCCTTCGCCGCGATGGCTCCAGCAGCTTTGGAAAAAATAACAAATACGGTTACTTCCCTTCCGTTTCATTGGGATGGGTAGCTTCAAAAGAAAATTTCTGGCCGGCAAACGACGTGGTAACCTTCTTAAAGATACGTGGCTCCTATGGAGAAAACGGGAACGATAATATCGGTAACTTTTCCTATGTATCGCAGGTGGCAACAGGCGGTAATTACACATTTGGGGACAACTATATCTATGGCTCCTATGTTACAGCCATTGCCAATCCCGACCTGAAATGGGAGTCCACCAATCAAACCAATATAGGCTTTGACGCTGCGCTTTTGAAAAATTTCACAGTAAGCTTTGACTGGTATAAGAAAAGAACCACCGGCATATTGCAAACCTTGCAGGTGCCGGGTTATGTGGGTGTAGGCGGCCCTAACGCCAACATCGGTTCCATGAATAATACCGGTTTTGAAGTGGAATTAGGATATCACAAAATATTGAACAAAGTAACGTTCGACTTTAAGGGCAATGTGTCTTATCTGCAGAATAAAGTTACGAACCTCAGCCCCGGCATTGAATATTATACCGGCGCCAAATTGCAATCCTACCAGCTTGAGCAAACCCGCATACAGGTGGGCCGGCCTATCGGGGTTTTTTACGGGTATAAAGAAACCGGCATTTTTCAGAACTGGGACCAGGTTAATAATTACGTAAACAAAGACGGCAGTTTAATTCAGCCAAATGCCCAGCCGGGTGATTTTATCTGGGCCGATTTAAACGGTGACGGAGAAATTACAAGCGACAGCGACCGTACCTTTATTGGCGATCCCACGCCAAACTGGACGTTTGGTTTTACTGCTTCCGCCTCTTATAAAGGGTTTGACCTGGTTTTATTCTGCCAGGGCGTGGCCGGCAACCAGATATACAATGGCTTGCGCAGGTTAGATATACCCAATGCCAATTATACAACAAAAGCTTTAAGCCGCTGGACAGAGGAGGGCACATCCGATACCTATCCCCGCCTTTCCACTGTTGACAATAATGGCAACTTCAGCAACCCTTCAGACTTCTACCTGGAAAGCGGCGCTTATATGCGCATCAAGCTTTTGCAGATTGGTTATTCGCTTCCGGCTTCTGTAACAGAGCGAATCCGCCTGCAGAAAATAAGGATATATGTAAGCGGCAACAACCTGCTTACATTAACCAAATACGGCGGTTACGACCCGGAAATCGGCGGCAGCAGCTATGGCATAGACAGGGGCTTTTATCCGCAGGCGCGTTCATTCACTGCAGGCCTTAATATCACATTCTAAAACATTACTTGTCATGAAAAATACAGTAAAAAACATATCATGCTGCCTGCTGGTTATGGCGGCGCTCAGCGCTTGTAAAAAAAGCTGGGTTGACATTCAGCCCACAGGCACTTCTACCGTTCTTGAAGATAATTATTATCAAACTGCCGAACAGATATTTAAAGGGCTCGTTGCCGTGTACGATCCGCTGGGCATGGAAACGGGAAACTCTTACTGTTCAAAACAAGGCCTGCTGGATGCCGCTTCAGACGATTGTGCAGCCGGTGGTGCAGCGCCCGGCCCGGACCAAATTAACTGGACAGCCTGGGATAAATTTACCGTGAACGTAAACCAGGGGCCGCAGGCCGACCTCTGGAACAGGAGCTATACCGGTATTTTCAGGGCCAACCTTTTGCTGCAGAAAATGGCGGAGAATACAATTTCCGATCTTTCAGACGGCGATAAAGCAAGGTATATTGCGGAATGTAAATTTTTAAGGGCCTATTATTATTTCGACCTGCTCAGGCTCTTTAAAAATGTACCGCTTATTACAGATATTATTCCTACCAGCGATATATATACCATTGAACAGGCAGATCCGGCAGATGTATATGCACAAATTGAACAGGATCTTACTGATGCCATTGATGAACCAAACCTTCCCAATACAGTGCCTGCTACAACTGAAGGAGGGCGTGTAACAAAAGGCGCTGCAAAGGCTTTATTAGGCAAGGTTTATTTGTATGAAGAAAAATGGACGGATGCCGCAGCGCAATTGGCAGATGTAAATGGCACGCCCGGCAGCGCCAGCACCTATGGTTATCAACTGCAGAGTAATTTTAGCAATATATTCCTTCCTACAAATAAGTTTAATTCCGAATCAATTTTTGAAATTGTGCATACTAACCAGGCCCAGCAGGACTGGGGCGCATGGGGCGCTTTTGAGGGAAATGTTTGGGTGGAGATGATTGGGGCCAGAGCGTATTCAGGCCCTGTGTATTCATCAGGCTGGGGTTTTTGCCCATTAACCACTTCGCTGGTTGATGCGCTGAAAAACGATCCCCGTTATCCTTATACCTGCGCCAATATTGACAGCATTTGCACGGCCACCGGCACAAGCTATGAAGCGGGGGCGGATAATACCGGCTGGTTTGTTGAAAAATATGCGCCCAAACTTGCCTATGTAACCACGCTGGGCGGAACGAAAGAATTAAATTATAATCTCGATTACATTGAAATAAGGCTGGCTGATACGTACCTGATGGAGGCCGAGGCTATTGTGCAGGGCGGCGGCGATAAAACCCGCGCCCAGGCCCTGTTAGATGCAGTAAGAAGCCGCGCAGGTCTTTCCTCAGTAACGGTTTCATTGGATAATATTTACAACGAGCGCAGGCTGGAGCTGGCAACGGAAGGGCATCGCTTTTTCGACCTTGTACGATGGGGTAAGGCCGCCGGCACATTGTCTGGTTTTACGGCCGGTAAAAATGAGGTGCTCCCCATTCCAATCGGCGATCTTAATAATACCAAGCTGGTTCAAAACCCCGGTTACGAATAGTTTGAAAAAACATTTTAAAATAATGATATGAAAAATATAATTCTTACTGTATTGCTTGCTTTTGGGCTGATCCTGCTATTCAGCAATTGCAACAAATCAAGTTACTCTTTAGGCGATCTTACACCGCCGAAAGATGTAACTATTACGGCAGAAATAGTTGGCCAAGACACAGACAATCCCAACGGCGATGGCTCAGGGGTGGTGAATATAACTGTATCATCAGACTATGCTTTATCATATATGATACAGTATGATGAAACGGCAAGCCCGGTATATTCAGCCAATGGCACACTTACGCATAAATACACCACTTTGGGATTGAATACCTATACAATAACGGCCACCGTTTATGGAAGGGGCGGCACTTCTGCCACCGCCACCACGCAGGTAACGGTTCAGAGCAATTTTGAGCCGGATGCTGCAATAGTTACCGATTTAACCAATGACGATTCCAAAACATGGGTGGTGAATAAAGATATAGCCGGCCATTTTGGTGTAGGCCCCTGGGACGTTTCTTCGGTTACACCTTCCTGGTGGTCTGCCGGCGTAGATGAAAAGGTTAGCTGCTGCAATTGTTTTTATACGGCTACCTATACGTTTACGAAAAATTCAGATGGCACTTATACGCTTACTGTTGCCACGCCTGACGGCGCATTTACAAAAACCGGTTCGCTCACCACCCTGCCGGGCATACCATCCTCAGGCGATGAGGCCTGTTATCCGTATGCAGGCGGCACAGGTTCCTTTAGTTTTATACCGGCAGGTTCCGGTGTTGATGCTTCTGCATCCACGCAAACAAGCATTTTATTGTCCGGCACAGATACATTTATAGGCTATGGCGCCACACTGAAAGAATATGAAATTTTAAGCATCAGCGATGTTGAAGTATATCTGCGGGTGCAGGGCACCGAAACCGGCAATGCATGGTATATTAAATTAAAACCAAAATCGTGAACTTGTTCGGGTGCATGCCAGGCCGGTCGGCCCGCGATAGCGGTCTGACCGAAGGACAAAAAAGTACGAATGCACTTTTCCAAACCATCCATCCGGCTTCGCCGTAGCAATGGGAGTGCACGCTCTGAATTTTTTGCCGGCGGGCGGCGACATCCATCAGCAAAGAGCCTGTTACCGGCCGGAAAATTTTGAAATGTTTTTTTATTAAGTAACGTGAGTTCGATATAAGACTTAGTGAAGAAATTTGCAGGCAGGAGAATCCCGAAGGGATTAAATTTCAATAGCTTGGAATGAAATTCGGGGGAGAATGAAGCAGGTTTGCATTTGAACCCGCCGCGGTCGGTTCAACGAAATGATGCCAATTTACCACCGGTGAAACCAGAGGCTATTCATATTAAAGCCCGAGGGGCTTGTATCGAACTCACGTTAAGCATAAATATAGATGGGATGAAAAATTTGCTTATATCATTTTGCTTATTGACAGTTTGTGTAAGCGGCTGCTCCAAATCCGGTGGCAGCGACGATGGGGGAACAGGCCAAACAATAAAACCTGCTATAACAATAACTGATATATCGCAGGCAAGGCTATCTTCCAATGTTGATTTTCAACTCCAGGTTACACTGGATAAAACCTCTGATAAGGATGTTACGGCTGCTTATGCAACAGTTGCCGGCACTGCAAAAGAAAATACGGATTTTATACCGGCGTCAGGCACGGTAACCATTGCCGCAGGCAAAAAATCTGCGGTTATTTATGTAACGGTTATTGGCGACAGTTTAAGGCAAACCAACCTGAATTTTTATGTGCAGCTTTCTAATGCCGGCAATGCCTCCCTGTCTGTATCAAAAGCAACGGTGACCATATTAACGGAAGACCTCAGTTATCTTCCCACCGATAGCGCCGGTTATACCACGCCAGCCGGTTATGCCGGTTACTCGCTTGTATGGGCAGATGAATTCAACGGCAAAACGGTAAATACAAGCGACTGGAATTTTGAAACCGGCGCCGGCGGCTGGGGCAATAATGAACTGGAATATTATACCAACCGCATACAGAATGTTTTTTGTTCTGATGGCAATTTGATTATAGAGGCGAGAAAAGAAAGCTATAATGGCAGCAATTATACTTCTGCCCGTATGCAAACACTGGGTAAGAGAGAATTCAAATATGGCCGGGTTGACATCCGCGCTAAATTACCGGTGGCAACCGGTATGTGGCCTGCCTTATGGATGCTTGGCGCTAATATTGCCACCGTTCCATGGCCGGGTTGCGGTGAAACAGATATTATGGAGCTGATAGGCAAAAACCCAAACCAGGTAGTTGGTTCCATACACTGGGAATATACGGATGGTTCAACAGCCACTTATAACAATACTTATACTTTATCCGGCGGCGATTTTTCCGAAGAATTTCATGTGTTCAGCCTGGTATGGGAAGCTGATAAAATTGATATCCTGGTTGACGATCATCCTTATATGCAAAGTACGGATGCCAATGTTACCAATGGCGCTAACCCCTTCAATCTGCCTTTCTTCTTTATCTTTAATGTTGCGGTTGGCGGCGACTGGCCCGGGCCGCCGGATAATACCACTGTTTTCCCGCAAAGAATGTTTGTGGATTATATAAGGGTATTTCAGCAATAGCAATTACAGAAAATATAAAACCTATGCACAAAAAATTTGTTCTCACATTGGTTGCCTTTGTTTCATTAACCATAATGAATTGCTCCAAGGGCAATGGCGGAGCCGATAATCCTTCTTCCGGCAATGACACCACTGCAACGCCTTCGGCCGCTTCTGATGTTGATTACTGGATCACGAAAAAAGACCAGAGCGCTTTATTGCAAAAACAATCAGCAGCGCTCAGCTTTACATCGGCAACCGGCACGAATACGATTACAGTGGATTCTACCCAAACCTATCAAACCGTTGATGGCTTTGGCTACACATTAACCGGTGGCAGCGCTTACGTAATCAACCGAAATTTATCTGCAGATGGCCGCTCCGCCCTCTTAAAGGAATTGTTTGGAACTGATGATGATGGTATTGGCATAAGTTACCTGCGCATCAGCATAGGCGCTTCAGACCTGAGCACTATTGTTTATACATATAATGATATGCCCGATGGCGAAACCGATATTAACCTTGACCATTTTGACATGAGCATGGAAGAAACAGATTTCCTGCCTGTATTAAAAGAGATTTTATCAATCAACCCTTCCATAAAAATTATTGCAACCCCCTGGTCTGCGCCGGCGTGGATGAAAGACAATGACAGCAGCATTGGCGGCAGCTTAAAACCCGAATATTACAGGGTTTATGCTGATTATTTTGTGAAATATATACAGGCTATGCAGCAGGAAGGCATAACCATTGATGCCATTACGCCGCAGAATGAGCCGCTCAATCCTTACAATAACCCCAGCATGGAAATGCAGGCGGAAGAAGAGCGTGATTTTATAAAAGGCTATCTCGGCCCTGCTTTTGCCAATGCCGGGATTGCCACAAAAATCGTTGTATATGACCATAACTGCGATGTGCCGCAATACCCGCTTACTATTTTGCAGGATGCAGCCCAATATGTGGATGGCTCCGCTTTTCATTTATATGCCGGCGATATAAGCGCACTATCAACGGTACACAGCAGCTATCCGGATAAGAATCTTTATTTCACAGAACAATACACCGCATCCACCGGTGATTTTGGCGGCGATCTTGACTGGCATTTGAAGAATGTAATTATTGGCTCTATGCGCAACTGGAGCAAAATTGCTCTTGAATGGAATCTTGCCAACGATCCCAACTACGAGCCGCACACCACCGGCGGCTGTACAACCTGTAAAGGTGCACTTACAATAGGAAGCGCTATAACAAGAAATGTTGCTTACTATATCATTGCACACGCATCTAAATTTGTGCCTGTTGGTTCAGTAAGGATAAGTTCTAACATACCGGGCCCGCTGAATAATGTGGCCTTTCTCCGCCCCGATAAAAAGAAAGTGCTGATAGTGGAAAATGAGGGTTCTGATGCACAAACATTCAGCATTTCTTTTAAAGGAAAAACGGTAACCACTTCTTTGCCGGCAGGCGCGGTGGGCACGTATGTATGGTGAGGTGATTGGCAGATTTAAGGCGCTGATTTTTTTAGGCTTACTTCCACGCATTACCGGCATAAACGGCAATGCGGTGGGTTCTAAGCATGTATTGAATCTTATTGGTTTCCGTTTCATTATTAAAGTCCAGGCTTTTTGAAGGCCGTAACGGCATGTGGCAGGTAATGCAGTTATTGCCTGTGGCTTTAATATCAATGGTATGCGTTACCTGCTGGTGGCAGGATATACATTGGTTAATCATTGCCTGTGTAGTTTCCTGCGATTGATGCGGCGAGTGACAGGTCATGCAGGTCATTTTGCTTTTTTGGTAACATTTGCTCATCTGCAGTAATTGCAATTGCATGCCATGCACATCCGGTTCGCCGGAAGCCCCTCCATTGTAAAGCATATAATATTTTGACAAGGGGTCGCCCGGCATAAAATTGAAAATGGATTGAACTTCCACAGGGTCGCCTGAATGGCAGGTGCCGCACATATCCACCTGCTGTTGCCTGGAAAGCGATTTAATGGAGATAATAAATTTAGCTTCTTTAATGCCCGGGTTTTCCTGCTGAAATTTTACATGCTGCGCTGCCGGGCCATGGCATCTTTCGCAATCAATGCCATATACTATGGAAGCCGGGTTATAAACCTGTTTTATTTGTAATAAGCCTTTTTCCCTTTCTTCTTTAACCTGCACAAACGATGCATGGCATTCCAGGCACCTGCTGGGTATAACCCTGTTAAAATAGGGATGATCTATGGGAAAGCCGGGGCTGTTGGTCCAGATTTTTTCGTTGGTAAGATAAGTTAAAGGCAACTGGTATAGCTGGCTGCCTTTCCAGTAAGCATACGTTTGGGCTTTTACGGCAGCGCCGAAAGCAATGTCTGTTTTTGCTGACTGTATCAACTGATTTTGCCTGTAATATGTTTGATAGAGGCCTGTATCATGGCTGTTCAAAACCACTTTCTGGCCATTTATAAAGCTGGTTGTATTATTAGCCGTATTTACCATGCTGCTCAGATGGTTATAATCAGCCTGTGCGGAAGCATTAAAATGACTATTGTGCATATACGCGTTCATAACGTCTTTGTGGCAGGACATACAGGCGGCCGATCCTGCAAACTGAATACCTCTCGGGTCTTTTGAAACAGCCTGATCATCTGAACATTTGATAAAAAAGAAAAGAGCAATGAAAATGGAGCAAACAATCATGCTTTTTTTAAAGTGAAACATTTTATCTGTTTATAAAAATGAAGTTATTGGTTTCTTTTAAAGTTGTACTACGATGCCTGCGCCTGCAATTTTTTTCAAACCCTATTTTGTGGGTAAATGCCCTTTCTGCTTACACATTTCATTGATTGTTAGAAAATTATTTTTGTTCTGACGTTAAATTTTTTTTCCTTTTTTTTGGAAAGATGCAATGAAAAGTTAATCTTAGCTGTCTATTAGGAAATTTTATCATTCTCTTATCAATTCTTATGAAACAAAAAAACGATTGTATGCGCTTTAGCGCCAGTTTTCTATTGTTCTTTTTATTATTATTAAGCTTTTCAGCACTTGCACAAAAAACAGTAAAAGGTAAAATTACCAGCGCGAAGGATGGTTCGCCTATCGGTTTTGCAACGGTAACGGTAAAAGGAACAAACACCGCAGTGGCTTCTGCTGCCGATGGGACATTCACGATTACCCTGCCTGCCGGAAATTCCACGCTCACCATCAGTTCTGTAGGATATACAACTGCAGAGGTTGATGCATCTTCCGGAAATGCTGAGGTGAAACTTACAGAATCATCCTCATCCCTGGATGAAATTGTAGTTACCGGTTATTCATCCCAGCGTAAAAAAGATTTAACGGGTTCGGTTGCTGTAGTTGACGTGGAGGGCGTAAAAGCGCAACCTGCGGCAAGCGCCCTTGAAGGCTTGCAGGGCAAGGCGTCGGGCGTACAGATTGTTAATGACGGCGCCGCCGGCGGCACGCCTCAAATACGCATCAGGGGCTGGAGCACTATTAATGATAACGATCCTCTTTACGTTATTGACGGTATGCCTTACCGAGGTAAAATAGGCTGGCTGAACACAAATGATATTGAAAGCATGCAGGTGTTAAAAGATGCTTCTGCAGCTTCCATCTATGGTTCAAGGGCCAATAACGGTGTGGTTATTATTACCACCAAAAAAGGAAAGTCAGGCACTCCTAAAATTAGTTTGGATACTTATTATGGAATACAGGCACCAATCAGGTCCAGCTTTCCTAAAATGCTGAACTCGCAGGAATATGCAGAATATTTCTACCAGGAATTTATCAATGCCGGCGAAACGCCCGGTACAAGCAGCACCACCGGTACCAATTATGGTACATCAGCTACCACCCCCACATTACCTGAATACTTACTGGCAGGCACAGTTACCGGGCAGGATATTACTGCCGATGATGCAGACCCTTCCAATTACAATTACAGCAGGGATGCTTCTACTTTTTACCAGATTACAAAGGCAAACCAGCAGGGTACAGACTGGATGCATGCCATTACGCAAAATGCACCCATTCAAAATTATCAGCTGAGTTTATTGGGGGGGGGCGAAAATTCACAGTTTGCTCTTAGTGGTGGTTATTTTGACCAGCAGGGAACATTAAAATATACCTATTTTAAACGGGCTACTATAAGGGCAAACTCTAATTTCTTTGCACTTAACAAGCGCTTGACCATTGGGGAAAATATACAGTATTCCTATAACAAAGGCGTAGGTTATGCCACCAACCCCAATACGGCCGGTGGCTACCAGAGCGAAGGCGCTGCTGTATTTGATGTATACCGCATACAAACAATAATACCCGTATATGATATTATGGGAAATTTTGCCGGTACAAAAGGCGATAACTTAGGTAATGCATCCAATCCGTTAGCTGTTTTATACCGCGCAAAAGATAATGTGAATACAAACAACCAGTTTTTTGGAAGCGCGTTTGCCGACCTTAAAATTATTGCCGGCCTGAATTTTAGGACAACCTTCGGATTAAGGTATGATAATTATAAAGGCATCAGCATCACAACTCCAGACCCTGAAGCGTCTGAAGGAAGTTATGATAATAACAGCATATCTGAGTGGCAGGGCTATTCAACAGACTGGACTTGGACCAATACTTTAACTTACCAAAAAAAGTTTAATAATAAACACGATATTAATGTGCTGGCAGGCATTGAAGCCATTAAATCCGATTACAGGCAGGTAACGGGCAGCGGAACCGATTTTTTCCTGTACGGCGATATGAATTATTATTATTTGAGCGCAGCCAGCACTACAAGCTCCACAAGTGCAGCGTCTTACAGCTCCCTGTATTCGCTTTTTGCCCGTGCAGATTATTCATTTAAAGACAGGTATTTACTTTCCGGAACAGTTCGCCGGGATGGCTCATCCAATTTTGGCCCGGAAAACAGGTATGGCGTTTTCCCGGCCGTTAGCGGGGCATGGCGAATTTCGCAGGAAGATTTTATGAAAAGTGCACCGTGGATCAACGACCTGAAACTTCGGGCAGGTTGGGGCATTACAGGCAATCAGAATATTTCTTCTTTTCAATACCTGAAAATATACGCATCCACCCTTGGTACATCATCTTATGCAACGGATGGCAGTTCTGCCAGTTCAGGTGTATGGATAAGTTCTTATGATAATTCTGACATTAAATGGGAACAGGTGCAATCGTTAAATTTAGGTATAGATTTTACTATACTCCAAAACAAAATTGAAGGTTCATTTGACTGGTATAACAAGAATACCAAAGACATGCTATACCAGGTGCCGCAGCCTTCTGCGGCGGTTGGCGGCGGCTCTTCACCTTATGTTAATATCGGAAAAATGAATAATAAGGGTGTGGAATTGCAGCTTACTTACCATTATACAGGCAATCCTGCGCCTGATGGGTTTCATTTTGATGTAACAGGAAATATTTCACAAAATAAAAACAGGATTATTGAGTTGGCCCCTTCCGTTTCGAGTGTTGAATATAATACTGTTAGGGATATTACCACCTCCATTTTACAAACCGGCCAGCCTTTCGGTGCTTTTTACGGGTATAAAATGACTGGTATTTATCAAAGTGATGACGATATTTCTTCCAACCCATCTTATGACGGGGCAAGGGTGGGCGGCCCAAAATATGCCGATATTTCCGGCTCGGATGGCAAACCGGATGGAACCATTGATGCTAATGACAGAACTATTATTGGCAGCCCACATCCGAAGTTTACATATTCGCTGTCATTTAATGCTTCCTATAAAAATTTCGATATTATGTTCTTCTTTAATGCTTCCCAGGGCAATGATATTTTTGAGCAAACACGCTATTATACCGATTTCAATGGTTTTGATGGCGCCGTTTCCAAAAGAATGCTGAATGCATGGAGCACTACCAATACAAAAAGTATGATACCTTCTCCTTACAGAGACCGCAGTACAATTGAATTGCAATCTTCCAGCTATTATATTCAGGATGGCAGCTACCTGAAGATGAAGAATTTGCAGATTGGCTATACCTTTTCTTCAGGAAGTCTGAGCCGTGCCATAAGCAAGCTGCGGGTATATGTAAGCGGCACCAATTTATTTGTCATTACAAAATATCCCGGCCTGGATCCCGAGGTTAGTTCAGTGTCAAGCACCTACAGCGCACCGGGTGTGGATTATGGCATAGTTCCGCAGTCTCGCCAGTTTCTGTTAGGATTGAGTGTATCTTTTTAACTGTTTAATTCAATAAAAAATTTAAATACAATATGAAACGAATTACTTGGGCTATAATTACTTTTATTTTATTCATTGCCTCCTCATGCAGCAAAAGTTTTTTGGAACAAACGCCGCAGGGTTCGCTTACTTCTTCACAATTAGCCACTCCCGATGGGGTTGAAAATGCCCTGGTGGGCGCTTATGGCCTGCTCAATGGAAATATAAGCGGAACCTGGGGCAATTATGCGCCGGCGCCAAGCATGTGGCTTTTTGGCGATGTGGCTGCCGATAATGCCCACAAGGGAAGCGTCAGCACCGACCAGAGTTATATGAACGAGATTGAACATCATACGCCTACCACCACCAATGATAATCTAAGCATTACATGGAAAAACTATTATGAAGGTATCATACGTTGCAACACTACCTTATCTCTTTTAGCAGAGGTACAGGCGGGTTCTGGTGATAAGCTCACTGACGACAGTGCTCTTGTGGTAGAAGCGGAAGCAAAAATGCTTCGGGCGCATTATTACTTTTTATTATACAGGTTGTTTGTTAACATACCGTATATAGACGAAACCACTTCCACCGCCGATGCGGCAGCTACTACAAATGATGTGGATGTATTGCCGAAAATTGTGGAAGATTTACAATTTGCAGTGGAGAATCTTCCGGACGACCATCCCGAAGGAGACGTAGGCAGAGTAAATAAAATAGCCGCAGAGGCATATTTAGGCAAGGTATATTTATATGAAGAAGAATATACAGAGGCGCTGGAATTATTTGAAACTGTTATTGCTGCAAAAGCCGATTTAACAACCATGGCGTTTGAAGATAACTTTAATATCAGTACTGAAAACGGTGAAGAATCCATTTTTGCTGTGCAGCATGTCATCAATTCTGATGGCAGCGGAGAGGATGCCAATGTTGGGGATATGCTGTCCGGCTTTTATGGTTCAGCCCCAATAACCTGCTGTGGCTTCAGCCAGCCGTCTATTGATTTGGTAAATGCTTATAAAGTAGATGCAGACGGATTGCCTTACCTGGATGACTCTTACAGGGATGATCCTTATACATCAGACTTATTGTTAACCGGAGATGCAAAAACTAATTATGCCGTTGACCAGACCATTGCTTTCGACCCGCGACTTGATTATACCGTAGGGCGCAGAGGTGTACCCTTTAGGGATTGGGGTACAATGGCCGGCGATGACTGGATACGCGACCCCTCTTACGGCGGCCCTTTTGTAGGCTACAAATCCCAGATAAATGAAGACGATTTTTCAGCGAACACCGTTTCGGGTACTTCAGAAATAAATGGTCTTAATGTAAATATTATAAGGTTAGCCGATGTTTATCTGATGGCTGCAGAATGTGCCGTTGAAACCGGAGACCTTAGTTCTGCTTTAACATGGGTAAACGCTGTAAGGTCAAGGGCTGCCACGCTGCCGGAGATAACAGTTGACGGGTCGGCCGCTGCAGATTATAATGTGGGGTTATATCCGTCATTTGCCAGCGCAGATTATGCACGCACTGCTATACGGTTTGAAAGAAGGCTGGAACTTGCCATGGAAGGCCACCGGTTTTTTGACCTGGTAAGATGGGGCATAGCTAAAACAACCATAGAAAGCTATTCCTCTTTTGAAGGCACTTATCTTTCAAATAATGCAGACATTACCTTCGATGAAAGCATAGATACATATTATCCTATTCCTCAAACTGAAATTGATGAAAGCAATGGCGCATTAACACAGAATACAGGTTATTGATATAATAAAATATAGGATTCTTACCAAAGGCTGTCTCAAAATAAGCAGGCAGCCTTTGGTATTTTTATGCCTCTGTGCGTTACTTTTTATATATGTCTTTCCGGCTTTTGATCACCCTGCCCCATACAATAAAAATATTGCCTGGCGTTTATGCAGTTCGATTTTCCCCTTTTTCCAGTCTTTTATTTTTTTTGTTTGAATGCATTCTGTTGAAGCGGTTATATCAACCGCAATGCACAATTGCGTTTCTGGTTTCGCTGTAGTTAGAATATCATTTACTAACTGGTTATTGCGGTAAGGCGTTTCAATAAATATTTGTGTGCAGTTTTTTTTGATGGATTCATTCTCCAGTTCAATAATCTTTTTCTTTCGTTCGTGTGCATCCACCGGTAAATAACCAACAAACTGAAAACACTGGCCATTCATACCGCTGGCCATTAATGCAAGAATGATAGAATTTGGCCCCACCAGCGGAACAACTTTTGCCTGCATTTGTTGGGCCACATGTATTAATGTCTGGCCAGGATCGGCAATGCCGGGGCAACCGGCTTCGCTCATGATGCCGATGGTTTTGTGCTGTGCTATATCAGCTTTAAAGCTTTGCTGCACTTCGGTTTCAGCCTTATGAATGGTATGCCATGCGTACGAATCAATATCAATCTCCTTCCATATCTTTTTTAAAAACCTTCTTGCTGTGCGCTCATTTTCTGCATATAAAACACTGCATTGCTTAACAGCATTAATTATATAGGAAGGAATTGTTTGCAATGCAATTTCATCTTCATGCAAAATAATGGGTATAAGATAAACGGTGGCTGTTTGCATTATACTTCATTTTGTACGGGCATTATATCTTTTGCTTCGTGCAGGCTTAATGTAGCTGCAACCACGGCATACGTGGGCGCCAATACCCAGCCTATTATCGGTACAATCTGTATTAAATAAAACATTAGCCCATTGCCAATGGCAAGACCTTTATGGTTACCAATAAAATAAATGCTGTCTGAGGCGCTTATTTTTTTTCTTTCAAAACTGTAATCGAGCATGGAGAAACCATAATAATAACATTCAATAAGTAAAGCCAGCAGGGGCGTAAGCCAGCCTGCAACGGGTATTAATGATAATATCAGTATCGAAACCATATAAACCGATTGCCATAAACAGTTGCGCAACGCAATGCTTACGCCCCTGAAAATATCTTTGATGAATTGCTTCGCATTAAAATCAAATTCTTTTTCTTCGATTATCGAAGCGGTTTTTTCACTTAGATAAGCAAACACCGGCGAGCCAACGATCAGCCATACATATTTAAACAACGAAAAATAAAACAGCATTTGTATAAGCCACAGCATAATGCCACCGAATGTAAACAGGAAGCCAACCAGGCCGGAGCCATTTTTGCCAAGCCATGCTTTTATGCCGGTTTTCAGGCTGATCCATTCAATAAAGCTGTTGGCGGTTAAACTAAAAAAATATAAAGAAATAACAAAGAGGATGCAGTAAATGATACCGGGAATAATTATCCATTTCCATAACTTATGTTCACGGATAAAATAACGCGCTTTATAATAACTCTGTATGGATATGATGATCTCTTTAAGCAACAGGTATTAATTTTAAAAAATTAAATATAATTCAATTGACGGTTACCAGCAGGCTTACCACGGAAGAACGGCAATTTTTAGCATCGCTGAACATATTAAACGAAAACTTTTATACGCGCAAAGATGTTGTAAAAATAGCAAAGGAGTTATTGGGAAAAATTATTGTTACCTGTTTTGATGAACAGCTCACGGCGGCGCGCATTACCGAAACCGAGGCGTATAATGGTATTATTGACAAAGCTTCGCATGCTTACAATAACCGCCGTACCAAACGCACTGAAATTATGTATGCGAACGGCGGCGCTGCGTATGTGTATTTATGTTATGGCATTCACCATTTATTTAATGTGGTAACCAGTTTAAAAGATGTGCCGCATGCCGTGCTCATAAGGGCAGCAGAACCACTCATTGGCATTGATACCATGCTTACCCGAACGCATAAAAAAAAGCTGGATTATACATTAACGAGCGGACCGGGCAATGTTTCAAAAGCGCTGGGCATTTATACGCACCATACCGGTATTGATTTAAGAAGCGATCATTTTTTTATTGCAGAAGATGATTATGTTCTATCAAACAAAAATATTATTACTGCAACCCGTATTGGTGTTAATTATGCTGCTGAAGATGCATTGCTGCCTTACCGTTTTTTGATAAAGGATAATAAGTATGTAACGAAGCTGCCTAAGTTGATTGGTTGAAAAGTTGATTAGTTAAGAAGTTAGGAATAAACCCGTGAACAAGTGAACCTGTGAACTGGTAAATTTTAAGTAAACGGTATTAACTGGCAATTCACTTTCCCCGTCTTAAAAACCCGAGCATAAAAGCCGTGCCTGTGCCCAATAAGGCTCCCGCCGAAACATCCGAAGGATAGTGCACGCCAAGGTATAAACGGGAATAACCCACAGCGCCTGCCCACATAACAGACGGCGCTATAACATACCATTTGGGATATGCCCTGATAAGGCTTGTAGCCGTGCCAAAAGCAGAAGAGCTGTGCCCTGAAGGAAAAGAATACGATCTCGGCTGATATACTGCAGTTAAATGCATATTGCTTATAAAAGGCCGGGGACGTTTTACAATTTTCTTGATGAGCGCATTCGCTATTACTGTAGTAGCCGTACTGCTTGCAATGTACAAAGCATTCTGCTGCATATCGTGGTCATGCCGGATTAACCCCGCTGTCAGCAATCCCGCCGGTACGGCAATATTTACGTAGGTATTGGTATTGGCAACAAGCAGCCAGCATTTTGTTTGGGATGGTGTTCTGTAGCTGGCAAGATATTCAAGCGTGGCATCATCCCACCGCTGTATGGTTGATTGCGCCTTTGCTCCGGTACAAACGCCAAGCAGTATCAGCAACGAAATATATTTTCTGTAAATGATCCTCATCATGAAGTTGTTTACTCTTTTTAAAACAAACCACAACCTGCTCCGCCACTACAGGAACATATTTTTTTCATAGTTAATAGAAAAGAAGCACAAAGATTTTCATTGGAGATGAAAATACTGTGATGCACTAAACATAAAACGCCAATTTAACGCTTATTGCTATGCAATGTCAGTAATCCTGTTCCATTAGCAAACGGGATAAGTTGTGGGTTACACCGGGCCTGAACAGGTTCAATGATATATTTTGCAGAAAATGGAGGATAATATCAACTTACTTCCCAAATTTCTTTTTCAGCGCATCCAATGCATCGTTTACACTGAGAGAAGATAAATCTTCCTGTCTGTGGTTATGTTGTGAACGATTGTTATTACCTGAACGCTGCGGCCTGGCCGGCGCTTCCTGCGTTTGTTTGATAGAAAGCGCAATGCGGCTGCGCGGAATGTCCACTTCCAGCACTTTCACCATAACCTTGTCGTTAAGCTTTAAAACTTCAGCGGGATCGCTGATGTATTTATGCGCTATCTCGCTCACATGCACCAGTCCATCCTGTTTCACGCCAATGTCAACAAACGCACCGAAGCGGGTGAGGTTAGTTACAACACCAGGCACCACCATGCCGGCATGCACATCTTCTATCTTATATATCTGTGCAAACTCAAACTGTTCCAGCTCGCTGCGCGGATCAAGTCCGGGCTTATTGAGCTCTTTCAAAATATCTTTTATGGTAAGCTCGCCAATTTCTTCTGTTGCATATTTTTTGGGCTGAATGTTTTTAAGCAAAGCCTCATTGCCGATGAGCGACTGCAGATCTGCCTTTAAATCTGCTGCAATCTGCTCAACGATCTTGTATGCTTCTGGGTGCACGGCGCTTGCATCAAGCGGGTTGCTGCCGTTCTGCACCCTTAAAAAACCAGCACATTGCTCAAATGCCTTGTTGCCAAGGCGCGGCACTTTCAGCAGTTCATTACGGTTATGGAAGCGGCCGGTTTCATTCCGGTATTGTACAATGTTTTCGGCCAGCGAGGGTCCTATGCCGCTTACATAGCTCAGCAAATGTTTGGATGCGGTGTTAAGGTTAACGCCCACGGCATTCACGCAGCTTACCACGGTGGCATCGAGTTTTTCCTTTAAGCGAAACTGGTTTACATCGTGCTGGTACTGGCCCACGCCAATGCTTTTGGGATCAATCTTTACCAGTTCTGCCAGCGGATCCATCAGGCGGCGGCCAATGCTTACGGCGCCGCGAACGGTAACATCATGACCCGGAAATTCCTCACGGGCTGTTTCGCTGGCAGAGTAAACAGAAGCCCCATCTTCATTTACCAGGAATATTGGCAAACCGAGGCTGAGCTGTTTGATGAATTGTTCTGTTTCGCGGCCTGCCGTGCCATCGCCAATGGCAAAAACCTGTATGTTGTATTTCTTTACCAGGTCTTTTATTTTATATGCGCTATCGTATTTTTTATTGGCTTCATGCACATAAATAAGATCGTTGTACAGCAATGTTCCCTTTTCATCTAAGCAAACCACCTTGCAACCAGTGCGGTAACCGGGGTCTATTGCCAGTATCCTTTTGCTGCCCAGCGGTGCGCTTAGCAATAGCTGGCGCAGGTTTTCGGCAAACACATTAATGGCTTCTTCATCGGCCTTTGTTTTTAATGCGGTGCGAAACTCTGTTTCAAGGCTGGGCTGCAGCAGGCGGCGATAGGAATCTTTGATGGCTTTCTTCATCTGCTCAACCGAACTGTTTAAACTGTTCTTTACATACAGCCCTTCTATCATGTACAAAGCCTCTTCTTCTTCCGGTGCAATGCCCATGCGTAAAAAGCCTTCGAGAAAACCGCGCAGCACAGCAAGTATTCTATGTGATGGCGCTTTATGAATTGGCTCGCTGAAATCGAAATAGTCTTTATACTTGGCGGCTTCGGCTTTTTTATCTTCCAGTACCTTGCTTTGCAGCGTTGCCGTATCTTCAAACAGCCTGCGCATTTTAGCACGCACCTTATCATCTTCATTAATGGTTTCGGCAATAATATCCCTTGCGCCCTGCAAAGCGGCGTCGGCGTCTTTTACATGATCATTAATATATTTCGCCGCTTCTGCTGCAAGGTTGGTTTCTTGTTGTTCGAGCAGGAGTTGGGATAAGGGTTCAAGCCCGTTTTCCCTTGCTGTTTGCGCCTTGGTTTTGCGCTTTGGTTTATAGGGAAGATAAATGTCTTCCAGTTCAGCCAGCGTAGTTGCTTTATTAAGCTTATCCTGCAAGGCGTCCGTCATTTTTCCCTGTTCGGCAATGGTTTTTTCTATGAATGTTTTGCGTTCGGTAAATTCCTTTAAAGCTTTGGCCTTATCCTGTATCTGCTGCACCTGCACTTCATCCAGCCCGCCTGTTTTATCTTTCCTGTACCGTGCTATAAAGGGTATGGTAGCCCCTTCTTCAAACAGGGTTAATACGGCATCAATTTGCGCAGGCTTTACGTGTAATGCGGCTGCTATCTGCGAACTAAATTCTTTCATTCGTGCATATTTGTTTTTTCAGATGTCTCATGGAACCTCGCTATGCACATTCCCCTGTGTAAGAAAAATTATCATGCTCGGTTTCATTCGTACAAGTTTGTTTTTTCAATGGCCTCATGGAACGCCCTGATGTACATTCCCCTGTGTGTTGAATACATTTTACATGGGCGTTTCAT
>NZ_JASGEX010000133.1:0-3349 GCF_047606085.1 Parafilimonas sp. | reverse complement strand
GGAAAAGAAAGGAAAAACAGACAAGGCAGATGCATTGAAGTTAGCCCGGAATCACTCCAATCATGAACTTATCGGTATTGATGTGCCTGATGAAATACATCAAGAGCAAAGGAGCCTTGTGCGTTACCGCACCCGATTGGCGGGAGATATTACCCGCAGCAAGAACCGGTTGAAGAGCCTGCTCAAATACCAGGGCATTGATATACCGCATCAGTTGGACAAACCGGGAAACCGGAGCTGCAATTTTATGAACCGGATAGAACAGCAGGCTGGTAAAGATGCTTTACCCAAAGACAGTTTATTACTGATGCCTTCAGCAGCAGTTTGCTGCGTAAACTGCTGCTGAAGGCACAAAAAGCATTACGGGAGATGCTGAAGGATCCCAAATACTAACAGGAACATCAACTATTGTTAAGTACACCCGGAATAGATTTTGTGGCGGCTACGCAATGGTTATTGGAAACAGGTGATGTGCGAAGGTTCGGGAGCTTTGACCGGTTAAATTCTTTTATCGGTTTTTGCCCCGATACAGACAGCAGCGGCGATACGCAGCGCGATACAGGCATTACATCCAGGAAAACAAAGCAGCAATGAAAAATTTTGCTTACAATTTACAACAACATACAGGCGTAATCCATAAAACACGCAGTGAAAACTGGTATAAAGAGGAAATGTTCGTACGCTTTCTTGTGCTTGGCGTAAAAGGTTTAGAAAAAAGCATTGCCGCAAAAATGCTTACCTTGCCATCCACTTATGAAGAAGCATAACCTGTTATCCATCTTTCTTAATCTTATCTAACGTATGCAGCGCTGCTGCTTTGTTGTTTATTCTTGTTTATTAATCAAAAAATATTTTTATGCATGATAAAAACTATTATGTAGAGTCTGAAATTGGTACGCTTCGCAAATTAATCATACATAGCCCGGATGGCGGCATTGGCAAAATAATACCCGGCACTTTTGCTGATAACCTGTACGATGATATTGTTCATTTAAAAAGCATGCAGAAAGAGTATAATCATTATGTAATGCTGTTGTTGTATTTTCTTGATCCTGCAAAAATTGAATATATAAAAAACTACCAGGCAAACAGCGATGCGTTGAATAGGGCCAATTGTTTTATACCGGGCAAGAAAGAATATTTTAATTCAGATAAAGTGCTTGAAGTGCAGCATTTGCTAGAGCAGGTATTGAAAAATGAGCGCGTAAAACTTCGTTTGATCTCTGCAGTCTGTTCGTATGAAGAATCCAGCCATAAAACACAGTTGCGGCTTGAAGCGATTGATGATGCGGCCCTGCTTGCCAAAGTGCTCATCAGCGGCATTTTGCCTAAAGAAGCCAGCGGCCATTATGAAGATGAATATATCTTTCCCCCGGTTCCCAACTTCATTTTTACAAGGGATATTGGTATTATGATAAAAGGCCATTTTCTTTTAAGCCGTATGGCCACCTCTGCGAGGAAGCGGGAATCGCTTATTACGAAGTTTCTTGCCATGTATTTTTTGTTCAGGGAAGACACCGGTAAAGTAATGGAAGTGATAGAAGACAGTGATTTCTTTTTATATGAAGAAATGGAGCGTAAGGCCCGTTTTATCAGCATTGAAGGCGGCGATATTATGATGATACATCCGCAGCACCTGATTGTTGGCTGCAGTGAAAGAACTTCATCAAATGCCATCAATGAAATTATTCATACCATATTTTCAAAGGGCCTGGGCATTGAAAAAATCTCTGTGGTGAAGATTGCAAAGAACCGTGCACAAATGCATATTGACACCATCTTTACACAGGTGAAGCGTAATGTGTGGGTATTGTATGGAAGGTATTCTGAAAATATTATTGCGGCTGAAAATAAAGTAAAGCAATCGTATTTAAGGCGGCTGATGCATCAGCCCGACCTGGTGGGCATTGAAGAACCGGAAGTGCTGCAGTTTTATAAACCTGCGGACGCATCGTATAAGCCCGATGCAGATTACCGCATTAATAAAAAGCTTGCAGGCATAGAAGCATTGCTGGTGCAGGTAAGCGTTGAAGACTATGATTGTGATCCGGATGATGTGAAAATAATTTACAGTGGCGGCAATGAATTTCCTTACGATGACCGCGAACAATGGACAGATTCCTGCAACGTGGTTGCTTTGAAAGAAGGCGTTGTGATTGGCTACGACAGGAATGATTATACCGCAGAAAGCTTTCAGAAAAACGGGTTTGAAGTTGTAACTACCACGGAACTGTTTAAAAAATTTGATGAAGGCCTGGCTCCCCAATCGTTAACAGATACATTGATACTGTTGCCCTCTGCAGAGCTTTCAAGGGCGCGTGGCGGCTCGCATTGCATGAGCATGCCTTTGTTAAGAGATAAACTGATATAAGGATTTATGCATTGCCTGCGCAGGCTCTTGCTGATGCATTTTCAGTACATCATTGCTTTACCCAAAAGTAAAGCAATTTACTTTCCCGTAAATGCCCTTCGCAGCAAGGCAATAACTGCCGTAAATACTGCCGAGCCGATTACTGCCCAAACAACGGGAAATGACTGGCCTTGTATAGAAACTTCAAAAATAGGGGGCAGGCCGAATTTAGCAGCTATCCATGTGCCGATATAAGCGCCGATAAAACCCACAATGATGGATACAAGGCAGCCGCCCAGATCATAACCGGCAAGCGACTGGCCAATACCGCCGCATATAGCAGCTATTAAAAGCAGCAATAGAAAACCCATTAATGTCATAAAAAGAATTTCTTAAAAGTAAAACATATTATCATTCTACAGGCAGTTTATCAATGCGCTCAAATAAACAGTTAAAAAGCGCCCGCAATACTGCCGGCTGAAAAAAAATTTTTCTAAATTGCAGTTATGTACAAACTTAAGCAACTTATTGAGTGGCGTGCATTTGGCGTATGTGAGCCTTTGGGCGAACGGCTTGGCATTTCTACCAGCCGCATACGCATGTGGTTTATATATATATCCTTTTTAACTATGGGCTCGCCGATAATTATTTATATGGTGATGGCCTTTTGGTTAAATATGAAGAAGTATATTTTATCTGCAAGAAGAAATCCCCTTAGATATTTATAAGCTTACCACGGCTTTTCTCAGTTTTATCAGTTTTTCGAGCAATGCTTCTATTAAATTCAGATGAAGCATATTGGCGCCATCGCTTTTGGCTTTGGCAGGGTCGGGATGTGTTTCAATAAACAGCCCGTCGGCCCCGGCCGCTATAGCCGCTTTGGCTATCGTGCCTATTAATTGCGGGTTGCCGCCTGTAACGCCGCTGGTTTGGTTAGGCTGCAACCCGCAATTAATAGGCACGATAGCCAAAGCGGCTATAGCGGCCGGGGCCGACGGG
>NZ_JASGEX010000132.1:0-26714 GCF_047606085.1 Parafilimonas sp. | reverse complement strand
GATGTAAAAAAAGTAAAAATCAATAATACCTGGCATCTTAATGAATATACAGCAGCCGCAAAAAAACTTATGCAAGCTTTAGACATTAACATATAATACGTACATTTTTCCAGGTTAGGGATTAATTACTGCAATCATACGTATAGCTGTCTGCCGGCAGTCCATGATCGTTGTAATTATAGGTCATTGAGTAGTGCTCACTCGTGGCGTTGCCCTGCTTCATGCTATATGTTATGGTTAAAGGGTTGTGTGGGCTGAGCGCCGTAATAATAGCCTGCCAGTTTGAATTGATGGCCAGCCCCCAGTCGTTCTGCACAAACTTCCAGTATTTAAGCGAAGCGGCAAAAGGCGAAGGTTTGTCATCGTATGTAATTTTAATATCAAAATTCAGTAAAGAATCAAAAAGCATCGCGTTTTCTGAGGGGAGATTTACATTGTAAGTGCCATACTGGTAAACCCACCACTGCTTCAGTTCTGTGGCATTATCATTATCATCGTACGTAATACGTAAATAGGTATTCCTGAGGTGGCGCGTGTAATAATCTGTAACATTATCACTTTTAAAGCCAGACGGGTGATTCACAACCTCCAGTCTTTTTTTTGCATCGTAAAAAAACAGGTAAAAGCTGTCCAGGCTATAACTGTTTTCTGTTCCATCTGCATTTTTCTGACGGGTTACCTGGGTCGCAACCGCCGGCAGCCCATCGTAGAGGTTGCCGGTGCCGCCTCTGAAAATATAGGATTCTTCTAATGATGCGCCTTGGTATGTATAACCGTATACTGTTTTTACAGCGCTTACCGTTTGTTCAAAAGTGGAGTAGCCGGGATAGTTAAAATCATAACTCCTTGCAGTCATTTGTTTTTTGTCATTATATTCAAATGTTTGCGTGGTTCCAAAATAACTGGGGCAACTGGTCACAACGCAGGGATACTGATCTGTATCCGTGGTATCAGTATCCTGGTCCTTGTTGCAGGAAGACAGTAAGGTTACGCTGCAGGCAGCCAGCAGGATACAGAATGCGCTGAGTAAAGGTTTGTGTTTTGCATAAAAAAATGTTTGCCTGAAATAATCAAATGGATTTGTGTTTATCATAAAATTGGTTTTATTAATGCCGGGTAATTATACCTGCCGGATATGGTTAGATATTGTTTTCTGAAGGTTGCAACAGCCCGTATTTATCCGGTATAAAGTACAGTATAGTGTAACAGGTTTTTCAAAACGGTCTTTGCCTGCATCAACTTTAAATCCCTTGCTTGCCCTGTCATACTTTCTCCGCTTTGCAAACCCTGCAAAAGGCGCTGAGAGCATAGAAGCGATAACGGTAGCTTTTGTTAGAAAAGAACGTCTTTCCATCTTTTATTTATTTTAACGGGCCGCATCATTTACTTCCAGCCAATACCCGTCAGGATCCTGAAAAAATATCTGATTGATCCCATCCGGCCTGTGCTGAATAACATCTTTTACCCTGAAAGAATCATAATAGGCAATGCCGTTTTGTTTTAGCAGCGCTATAAAGCCTGTTAACGAGGGAACACTGAAGCAGATATGCGTAAGTACAGGAATATCAACCTTTTTATTTGCCCCTTCAACCATGTGAAACTGAATACCCGGCTTTATAATAAACCATTTTACCCGTGCATCGTTTCCGAAAGGTTGCTGAATGCTGTCTATCTGGAATAACCGGGTATAAAAAGCAACGCTGGAATCCAGGTTTTTAACATAAATGGCAAAATGGTTTAATACAGGAACTGCTTTTTGTTGTGCATCTGCAAAAAGCATTGCCGGGCAAAGTACCAGGATAAGAAATATTTGTTTCATCTTAATTAAATCAAATCAGCAACAGCCAATTTACCATGTGAATACAAAAGAAGTCTATGCTATGAGAACATACTTGCGCCGGTGTTGCAAATTCATTCGTGTTTGTTGCATAAACAAAAGATATCTTTTGTAGGCACTTTTATTTTCTGCTGAAAATGCCGGCGGGTTTTTAATTATTATTTGTCTTCGTTTTTAAAGCTGCTGCCAGTGCCTTCATTATTTCCTGTGTACATTTTGAGCCAAAAGACCATTCACCCTGCCTGAAAGAGAATGTGGCTACAACTGTTCCCTCATTCAGCAAATCAATTACCTGCCCGGTCATATCCTGCAAAGCATAAGGAGCGCACTTGGCGTCAGATTTATAGTTATAGGTAAACCTTAAGGAATAAATGCGCGGCGCACCGGGTTGCTGTATCTCGGCATCGGCCACATTCTCATCTATCACTTTAAACCCATTCTCCGCCAGTGCATTTTTTAAGAGATATACAGCCTGGCATCTGTCTCTCCTAATATGTGGAACAGTTACGGTAACATTCGGATCGAAACCGTTTGTACAAAATACTTTCAGTTGTTTTAGCCGGGTTTGAGAAAATGTTATTTCAGCAACAATTGTAAGTACAGATAACAGGAATATTTTTTTCATGGGAAATAAGGTGCTTTTTATTTAACAGTTATATCAGCCTCGGCATCCAAAATATTACCAGGGTTGTTTTTATCCCATACATGGGCTTTCAAATGGTAGGCGCCGCCTGCTTTCATCGGTGCGCTGATTTTTATGGAACCAAGCAATACAGAAGCATCCTGTACCGACAATCCGGCGCTTTCAGCAAAGAGGTCAGGAGATTTGCCAACTACCGGGTACCCCTGTTTATCCAGGACTTCAACGGTCATGCCGGGAAATGCTTCCCCGTTTTTAAGGGAATAGTTTGACAGCCCGTACACCAAAAAACCAATTCGCGCATTAAGCGGCACTTCATTCGCCGTCAGCTTTTGATTGGCCGAATCTACCAGGAATACATTATTTACCCTGAAACCCTTATAATTAAAAGATATTCCGGTATCGAGGTCTTTTTCGCTGCCAACACTAAAATTGCATGCGCTCAGCAGTAATATGCTGCTTATGGTGGAGAAGAAAGAAAGGCGTCTTTTCATAGATGAATTTTTATTTAAAATCATTGCTGTCCGGATAACTTGGGCTAAAGCCCTTTGTGCAAGGGTTTCATATAACCCCAGACTTAAGTCTGGGGTTACTAAAAGGCAAACCCGCAAAGGGCTTTAGCCCAAGAAAAAACCTGCCTGCTATTGTTTATAAAACCGGTCAGCAGCATAATTGAAAGATGAAAGCCAATTGGCTACTTATCCCGTAAATGCATGTTTTATTTCATTCGTGCATATTTGTTTTTTCAGTTGTCTCATGCCTGTCCCGAACTTGCTTCGGGAGAACCGCGCCATGCACATTCCCCTGTGTGAGAAAAATTATCATGCTCGGTTTCATTCGTACAGGTTTGTTTTTTCAATGGTCTCATGGAACCTCGCTATGTACATTCCCCTGTGTGAGAAAAAATTATCATGCTCGGTTTCATTCGTACAAGTTTGTTTTTTCAATGGTCTCATGCCTGTCCCGAACCTGCTTCGGGAGAACCTCGCTATGTACATTCCCTTGTGTGAGAAAAATTATCATGCTCGGTTTCATTTTTTTATTGTTGCTTACAGAGTTAATATTGGTGCAATGGTGAACACCAGGCTAACAGAAATGTTTTGCATCAATTACTAATACCTTATCAATAATCGTGTAAAGGAATAGCACAGGCAGAAAAGGTTCTTGCTCATTTGTTGCAAAAAAATGCTTATTTGTTGCTTTAGCCAGGTTGCTGTTGTTTCTTTTAACCACGCCATAATTATTGAAGCTGCCTTGCCAATCCTTTAATTAAAAATATAAAAGCTCCTACACGTCATTCCCGTGAAAACGGGAATCTGCTGATTATATTTAATGCAAATAAGAATACTGCCTGCATCTTTATATGCCAGGAGCAGATGCCCGGTCAGGCCGGGCATGACGAACAATCTTGTTGTGCTTTATTCATAACTTCTAAAACTGCAAAATATGCTGTATGATGTTTGAAAAATTTATTTTTAAACAGATCCCAAGGGGGCGGTTATTATCATTAATAAATTCACTGTTGCCCTGAAACAACAATCCTGTACTGCCTGTGCGTTCCATGCCTGTTATTCTATTGACTGTATAATCATCAATCTCATTTTGGGGAACAGGACTTCCATATAAACCAACATACAATGCACAAACCTACTATCCAGCTTACTTTATGTATTACCCGGAATATGCCGGTAATAACTGATTCTGTTGTAACCGGTTGCTTTGGCTGCGGCGGGGCCTGCTTTGCGAGTTGCAGATAACTGACCGTTCTGCGGCCCGATGTGCCAAAAAACAGTTGAACAAAATCTGCATAATTGCTGCTTTTGCTTATTGCAAATTGCATGGCAGTATAATATTGCTTTTTAGTATGCAGATAAGTAGCATAAGAAGTGCCTTCCAGTAAAAGTAACAAAAGCGAAAAAAAGCTTGTACTGCCGGATGCCAACAGGAGTATAATACATATAATCCACCATACAGGTAATGGCCTGGCCGGCGTTCCATGAATAATCATAAAACTTAGCAGCGCCACAAATACAGGAAAAGTATATAAAATCATTCTTAACCGGCGCTTAAAGTGCCGGGTAAAAAATTCGTTGGGCGTATATATAGGTAAACCTTCCCGGCCGCTAATGGCGTTTTTTAAACGGGAATACGCCTCGTTATCTATTAAAGCAGGCTCACGAAAAACTGTTTTTTTATATACAATAACCATGTACCGGCAAAATAACAAACAGGCGAAACAACCGGTTGTGCGTTTGTTGCAAAAACATGCTTATTTGTTGTGTGGGGTTAAACGGAAGTTGTATGAAGATTTGTTTCGCCCGGCGGATAACCGAAATAACGGGAAAATGCCGTGGTAAATGCGGAAGGAGCTGAAAAGCCTACCGTATAAGCCACTTCCGCAATAGTAGCTGCATTGTTTTTCAACAGGTAATGGGCATGTTCCATTCGTGCTGTACGAATAAGCTCTCCGGCAGATTTGTCCAACAGGCCTTTCAGCTTGCGGTGCAGTTGTGAACGGCTTAATGCCATTAATGAAGCCAGTTGATCAGCGCCAAACTGTGGGTTATCCAGGTTTTCTTTAATGAAGGACTGCATGCGGTTAATAAAATCCTGCTCTATGGAAGGCAATTTCGTTTCTATCGTAAAAGGCAAAGCGCTGCCGTATTTTTTCTGTAAGAGGCTGCGCAAGGCTATGAGGTTTTGAATGGTGGCATGTAGTTCCTGCTGGCTGAATGGTTTTTCCAGGTAAGCGTCAGCGCCGGTTTCAATACCCTGTACCCGGTTTTCCGTGCCTGATTTGGCGGTAAGAAAAACCACGGGAATATGGCTCGTTCTTGCATCTGTTTTTAACCTGCTGCACACCTGGTAGCCGTCTGCGCCGGGCATCATAATATCTGTAATAACAATATCGGGTATTTGTTCCAGCGCCATATCCATACCGGTTTTGCCGTCGGCAGCGCTTATAACATTATAGCTGGTGCTTAGTGTATGGCAGAGAAAATCCCTGAGCTCTTTATTATCTTCAATAACCAGCACAAGGTCTTTTCCCGGTGTTGTTGTTACGGTATTTTCAGGCATATCATCCTGTATTTTTTCAGCCATGCCCATATCTTCCCACAAAAAATGCTGCGCCGGCATGGCTGAAATAATGGCACAGGGCAGGCTTACGGTTATAGTGGTACCGGCATTTTCTTTGCTTTCTGCAGTAATTGTTCCGCCCATCAGCACCACCAGTTCTTTTGCCAGCGACAGCCCGATGCCTGACCCTTCATAACTCCTGGTATCGTTGGTATCAGCCTGGTAAAACCGTTCAAATATGTAAGGCAGCTTATTTGGAGGGATGCCGCTGCCGGTATCCTTCACGGTGAGCTCAAAACCGGGCGCCGGTGCAGCCGGTTTATTCAGCGTCACTTCAATCCTGCCCGTTTCTGTAAACTTAACCGCATTGGAAAGAAGGTTATGCAGTATTTTCCTGAACTTGTCTTTATCAACCATCCCTTCCAGCATTGAAAAATCGCTGCCAGACAGCAACGCTATTTCTTTCTGCAACGCTATAGGGCCATACAGCTTTACCTGTTCTTTTATTTCTGATACCAGCTCAACCGCCTCAGGCACAATTTCCATGATACCATTCTCCAGCCTGCTCAGGTCAAGAAGCTGGTTGATGAGCTGCAGCAGCCGTTCGGCATTGTTTTGTATAAGCCTTGCATTTGTTTGCACAAAGACCGGATTGGAAGCTGCCAGCAGTTCACGCGCCGGGCTGATGATGAGCGTAAGCGGGGTTTTGAACTCGTGGGTAAGATTGGTAAAGAAACGCGACTTTACCGCATCCATCTCCTTCAGCTTATCGGCCTGTTGCTGTATTTCGGCGGTACGTTCTTTTACAGTGGCTTCCAGTTTTTTGGCCTGGCCGGAAACAAGCTCCAGTTTTTCCGCTTCCTGCTTAAGGTTTTGGTCATACAGCAATTTTATTTCTTTGAGCTTAAGGCTGAGGTTATGATTGGTGCGCGCATAATCGAACGCCAGGTAAAAAGAAAAACAGGCAGGGAATACCAGGTTGCCAATAGCCATTACCAGCAGGCGCATAGAATTTAACCGCTGCGGCCACAGGCCAAAAACATCGCCCCAGGCAAAAAAATACACCAGCGATATGGCCGCCATGCCTGTTGCTATAAGCCAAACGCCGGGCAATTTGCGTTTGGCCGCCTGGTAAACGGAAATAAAACCATCTACCGTAAACAAAAAGAATATCAGCGCAAAATGATCGTTCCAGCCGTAAGCGTTATAAAAGAATACAAACACCAGGTCGAGCAGGATATATACGGCTGATATAATGGAAACGGTGATCACCCTTACCCGCGGCATTGCCACATAACCAACGGCGTATAACAGGAGGCTGCCCGCCCACATCATCAATATCTTGCATACATAAGTGGCTATTTCCGCATAAAACTGCACCTGGGGAACACTGGTTTGATAGAAGAAATAAATGCTTAGCATGGTAATGCCTAACAGCAATACGAATGCAGCGTAATAGATATTGAGCTTTTGGGTTGGGTAAAATATATAGAGAAACAGAAACAGGAAGCCAAGGATAAAATGCGCGCCTACTGTCATAAGCAGAAAATTCATGCGGTAGTTGCCTGTATTGATTTTTTGGGAAGCGACATCATAGTAGCCAATGGCAAGCTGAAAACCGGGAAAATTTGAAAATACGGGTTTGTAATTGGCATAATGTAAAGTGATGAGATGCGGCAATGTGTCGTTAAGCCACAGTGGTATTAAAGATTTTGGCGCCCGCATGGCTTCCATTGTTTGTGAAGAGATACCCAGCCTGCCATAGCTGCCAACGGGCCTACCGTCAACATATATCACAGAAGCGCCGTCGTGGTTGATTTGTATGGCCAGTTTTTTACCTGCCAGCATAAAATCAGCTTTCACCCAAAGTGAAAACCAGCCAATGCCCTTCCAGCCGGCTGGCGCCCTGGAAGCGTTGAAGTCTGTGCCAGGCAGCGCCTGCCAGTTATCTATGTTGAATGATGGTTTTTTTAAAGCCATGCTGCTGAAGCGCCAGGGCGCCCGGTCCAGGTGAATAAACAGATCATTGGCAAGCGCGGTATGTTTTAGCTGTATTACCGAATCCTGCGAGAATGCATGCAAAGCCGTGCAGTAAAATATAAATAGGAAGAACAGGTGTTTCATTCGTGCATATTTGTTTTTTCAGATGTCTCATGGAACCTCGCTATGCACATTCCCCTGTGTGAGAAAAAATTATCATGCTCGGTTTCATTCGTGCATATTTTGTTTTTCATCGGTCTCATGGAACGCCTTAATATACCTTCTTCTGTATGAAAAATATTTTACATGGCGTTTCATGTGTTATTTTCAGAGATGTTATCCTTACATATTTGTTGCAGCAGACTTATAATCTGAAAATTAAGTAAAAATCAAACGAAAAAATACGCCGGTGCGGCACATGCTGCATTTTCTTTCCCGTGCACGGTTTGTTTTATTCTTTGATACCGCAAAATGGGCGCATTAAACCGTTTCATCTTGTCCATTTCCGCACACAAAACTGTCCGCTTTCGGACGCTTTTCATCTGTATTATTTTTTAAAATGCCTGTTGCGTAAGGATTTTTGCATTGGCACGCTCGTTGAAACAACTAAGGCATTGAGCTTTAATCGTGGAGGATTGGAGCCTCATTGAGTTTTTAAACTTTTCCTGCCGGTGGCTAAGCGCCGGCAGGTTTTTAATCATGCTGCTTTCATCTTATAACCGCTTCTATGTTCAAAAATTATTTCCCTGCACGGCACTTCGTGAAAACCGCCTGGCGCAGCTTATGGAAAAATAAGCTTTTTGCCGTAGTAAACATTATTGGTTTATCTGTAGGCTTTGCCAGTATTATTGCTTTACTGGCCGGTGTGTATATGTATTATACGGCAGATGATATGCAACAGCATAAAGAAGATTTATATTATTTAAAGTCAGTTGACCCGAAAGATGCGTCAAGCAGCAGCATGCTTACAACCTTTCCGTTACTGGATGAAATTGTAAGAACCTGCCCTGAAGTAAAAGCAGCAACACATATTCAGCAATGGTATTATCCCTGGCTTAAGCATGGCGATAATGAAGTGCAGGAAACCACGTACTTTGTTGATGCTGATTTCTTCAGGGTATTTACGCTGCCATTGAAATATGGTAATCCCGATATTGTATTTAAAAACAAATACGATGTAGTGCTGTCTGATAAGATTGCCACGAAATTATTCGGCAACATTAATCCTGTTGGCAAAATAATTACGGCTGATGATTCACTGCAGCTTACTGTGGCCGGTGTGCTGAATGCCATTCCTTCCAACTCTTCCATAAAAGGCGATGTATTCTTAACTACTTCATTTTTAAAGTATGCACTTCCCGGTTTTGCAAATGACGCCAACTGGTATAACCGGTTTGCCATAAATTTTTTACGGCTGCGGGATAATGCCAATATTCCTTTGCTGGAAAAAAAGATCGCCCACATTGTTGATTTGAATTATGATAAGCAGGCAGGGCCGGCGAAGATTATAGCTGTGCCTTTTTCAGGCTTTAAGAACGAAAATGGCGCATTGGTGCAAACCATTGTAAAAGGTTCAATAGCCACTGCCTGTTTTATATTGCTTGTAATAATTTTTAATTTGATAAACCTTAATGCGGCTTCTATGTACACCCGGGCAAAAGAAGTAGCGGTGCGTAAAGTAATCGGCGGCGGCAGGCTGCAGATATTTGCACAATTCTGTATAGAGAACGGGTTAATATTTATTATAGCGCTTGTTGGCGCTTCATTGCTGTTTGCAGATGTATTGATGCCGCAACTGAATGCTATTTACAAGAGCCGGTTCACAGAATTATCGCTGAGCGTAAAAGATATTCCTGTGATGCTTTGTTTTGCTGTATTGAGCCTGGTGATTGTAATTGCGGCTGGCAGCCTGCCGGCGCTTAGATTAATCGGGCTGCCTGTAGCAACAGGCGTTAAGGGAGAATTGTCGCGCAATATTAAAAGCGGCAGCTACCTGCGTAATATTTTTATTGTATTGCAATTTACGCTTGCTGTTGTATTTATCTGTGTAACCATCATACTCAACCGGCAGATCAATTATATGCAGCAGGCTTCGCTTGGTTACGATACAGAAAATACAGTGGTAGTAAACCTTGATATGGGCTTCAAAAATATTTCGAGGGATTCTGCCTATTTCGCAACATTGATCAATAACCTTAAAAATAACCCTTACGTAAAAAGCTTCTCCACCAGCCAGGCCATACCTACTGATTACGAAAGCAATTATGATACATACATTGATCCTTCAACCGGCAAAGAAGTTACCATGCGCTATTCCAATGTAGATGCAGGATATGTAAATACCTATTCTATCCCGGTTATAAAAGGCAGGGATTTTAATGATGACATGGCCGCTACGGAAAAAAACGCGGTAATGATCAACAAAAAAGCCATGAATGCTTTGGGCTGGAAAAATATAACCGGCAGGCAACTGGTTTCAAAAGGCGGCGGCGATCCTGTGAAAGTGGTAGGCGTAATGGATGATTTTAATTATCAGGATATGCAAAAAGGCATTGAACCGTTGATGCATTCTTATTACAGGCCTGGCCTGGACCTTTCCAATCTTAGTTTAAAAATTGACCCTAAACATACTAACGAAGTAATGCAACAACTGCAGGCAGCTTTTAAACAAATGAGTGGCAGGCGGCCTTTTAAATATACTTATATGCGTGATTTGGTGGATAAGCAATACGACCTGCTGAATGGTATTTTGCGCATTACCAACTTCGTAGCTTTTCTTACCATCACTATTTCGTGCATGGGCATGTTTGCCCTAATATCATTATATGCAAAGCAAAGGGTGAAAGAGATAGGTATTCGCAAAGTGCTTGGCGCCAAAGTAAGTTCGGTAGTAATGCTGCTCTCCAAAGACTTTGTATTATTTGTTTTAATAGCCTGCGTAATAGCCACGCCTGTTGCATTGTGGGTAATGCATAGCTGGCTGCAGGGTTTTACCTACCGCGTACAAATGGAGTGGTGGATGTTTGCAGCAGCTGCAATCATTGCTATTGCCATTGCGGTGATTACGGTAAGCTTTCAATCTGTTAAGGCGGCAATGGCAAACCCGGTGAAGAGCTTGAGAACGGAATAACCTCACCCCCGGCCCCTCTCCACGCAGTGGAGAGGGGTGCCTAAACTCAGGACAGCCTGAGTTATAGGCAAGAGCGGGAGCCTGCTAAGGCGGGCAACAGGAAAATAGGGGAGATGTAAAAAAGTGAGAATGCTAAGACGAAAGGCCTGGCTTTGCGCAACAGATGATGTGGCAGATATAAAAGGTTAACACCGATTAAGAATATTAAATAATGGCTGATGGCTCAAAGCTGATTGCTGACAGCTAATAGCCGACAGCTCAAAACTTGCAACTATGCTTAGAAATTATTTCAAAACAGCCTTTCGTAACATCGTCCGGCATAAGGCATTTGCAGTCATTAATATTGCTGGATTAGCCATTGGTATGGCATGCAGCATTTTTATTTTGCTATGGGTACAGAACGAAAAAAGCTATGACAGGTTTCTCGCAAATGCTGATGAAATCTATCGTGTTACTGCAATCTTATCAGGTATGGATGCGGCAGTTGTTCCCCCGGTAATGATGCCTGAACTAAAAGAAAAATTACCGGCAGTAAAAAATATGGCCAGGGTAAGTTACCCGGAAAAGCGCGTGATTGAATTTGGCACAAAAAAATTTTTGGAAGAAGGCGCTTTGTATGTTGATTCCACTTTCCTGCAAATGTTTTCATTTCCGCTGGTTGAAGGAAGCCGGGCTACGGCGCTCTTAAGGCCTGATGCTATTCTGATAACAAAGGATATGGCAAAAAAATATTTTGGGAATGAAGATGCCATGGGCAAAACATTGCGTATTAACAATGACAGAAATGTTACAGTTACCGGCGTTTTGGAAAACCTGCCGGAAAATTCGCATTTTCAATTTAGTTTCCTCATGCCTTTGTCAGCCATTGCCCAAACAGATGGGGATTTAAAAAGTGGCACATGGGATAACTTTAGTTTTTACGGTTATCTCCAATTAGATAAAAATTTCAATCCCTCGCCTGCGGCGCTTGCCGGTCTTGAAAATAAAATAAACAAAATTTATAAAGAGCACGCTGCTGTTAGCGACATGGCCCCAACAGCAGATTTTCACCTGCAGCCGCTTACTGATATTCACCTCGGAGCGGCATACCTCGGCGATTTTGCCGGTCATGGCAATGCACTGTATGTAAAAATATTTTTCATTGTAGCCATATTTATACTGGGTGTGGCCTGTATCAATTTCATGAACCTTGCTACGGCAAGGTCTGCACGCCGTGCTAAAGAGGTGGGTTTACGAAAAACCATTGGCGCCGGGCGTTGGCAACTCATCATCCAGTTTTTGAGCGAGTCATTGTGCATATCCTTTCTTTCCCTTTGTATTGCTGTACTGTTAGTATGGCTGCTGCTGCCGGTGTTTAATAGCCTGACAGGGAAGCATATTGCGGTGCATTTTTTAAACTGGAAATTGATATTGATGCTGTCCGGCATTGCACTGGTAACAGGGCTGCTGTCCGGTTCTTATCCTGCATTATTTCTTTCCTCATTTAAGCCGGTAAAAGTTTTAAAGGGTGAAGTAAAGAGAATGACCGGCGCTAATATTTTGCGGAATGGCCTGGTGATATTACAGTTTACCGCTTCAATTATATTGCTTGTTGGCACCATCGTAGTATATCAGCAATTAAGGTTTATAAAGAATATGAACCTGGGCTTTGAAAAATCAAACCTGATATATATGCCAATGATGGGTGATTTGTATAACAGGAAAGATGCAGTGAAACTGGAACTGCAAAAAAATAGATTAACTAATGATTTTACGATAACAGGTGGTGAGTTGCCCACGAATCTTTTACAGGCGAGTGATGCGGTGAGCTGGGATGGCAAGGATCCAAATAAATCAACAATTTTTAACAACATGGCGGTAGATGATGCTTTTTTTGATGTGTTTGGAATGAAAATAATAAATGGAAGAAGCTTTTTCAAAGATTCAAAAGCAGATTCGAATAACTATATCATTAATGAGAAGGCTGCAAAAATTATGGGGATGACGGCTGAAAATGCTGTTGGCAAGACAATAACGTTCGGGGGAATTAAAGGAGATATAATAGGCGTTGCAAAAGACTTTAATTTCAAGCCGGTACAGCAGGCTATTGAGCCATTGATTATGCGTTATAACCAGGCAGCGGGAATGGTAGTTGTTCGTACCCGGCCGGTCACAACCGAAGCGGCCATAAAAGCTTTGGAAAAAATAAGCACAACGCTAAACCCGTCAACTCCTTTCACTTTTGGTTTTATTGATGAGGATTTAAATAACCTGTACAAAGGCGAGCAGCAAATGGGCAGGCTCTTTAATATATTCACTATACTGGCGCTATTTATTTCCTGTTTAGGTTTGTATGGGTTATCCGCGTTTTTAGCTGAACAACGCACCAAAGAAATTGGTGTACGAAAAGTGCTGGGCGCTTCTGTATTTAATGTGGTGTACTTACTGTCTTCCAGCTTTACAAAACTAATATTGATAGCAGTAGTGATTGCGGTGCCGCTCTCATGGCTTGCCGTTAACAAATGGTTGAATGGATTTGCTTACAGGATAGAAGTAAGCTGGATTGTATTTTTTATCGCTACGGCCTTGTCGTTACTGGTAGCATGGATAACGATAGGTTATGAATCAATAAAGGCCGCATCGGCGAACCCGGTAAAGAGCTTGAGAACGGAGTAGTCTGAACCGGTATTTGGGTGGATGAAACCGGGCATGATAATTTTTTCCCACACAACTTGTCCCGCCAAAGCGGGAGAGGAATGCCTGTCTGCCGGCGAGGCAGGTACATAGCGAGGTTCTCCCGAAGCAAGTTCGGGACAGGCATGAGACCATTGAAAAAAACAAACATTTACGGATGAAAGGATTAACAGGATTGTATAAAAATAAATCAGGTATCAGTAAGAGAGAGTAGTGAATTAAATAACATAAAGCCAGTGGATGCCGAATTGTCAATAATGAAATGAGTAATCGATGTTCTTTACTTAGGGAATGTTTGTAAAGTCCCTCCCGACCATTCGGGAGGGATTTAGGGTGAGGTCAAACAAGGCTAAATAAACGACATTGAATCAGTGATGACAAAAGAGGACAAGACAGTAAATTAAATAATGTGAGGTTAAAAGCTCGCGGCTCAGGGCTCACAGCTTTATTAAAAATCAACTTATAAAAATGAATATAAAAATGAAAAAAATCATTCTAAGCTTACTGCTATGCTGTGCTTCTGTTGCATTGGTACAGGCACAAAACAATGAAGTTTCTTACTCAAAGCAGAACAATGTATTTAATTTAAAAGTAAAGAACAGTGCTGAAAGACTAACGCTAACCATTAAAGGTGATGTAAGGCTGGGCGATGATGATAAAAGCATTACATCCATATCAGGTGATGGTTCCATATTTTATCACAAAAAAGACCAGTCGCTTGAAGTGGAAGAAGACGGCAAAGGCAATCTTTTATACACCATTAACGGCAACAAGAAAGCAGATTTGACCGCAGCAGATAAAGCGTTGGTTGCAGACTGCGTGCAGTTATTAATTGATTATGGCATTGATGCCGATAACCGCGTGAAAAGAATATTTGCACAAAAAGGAAGTGCAGGTGTATTGAATGAGGTGGAACGTTTTGAAAGCGATTATGTAAAAGAGATTTATCTATCCTACCTGCTAAAAGATCAACAGCTTTCAAAAGAGGAAATGGTTACGCTGCTGCATAAAGCGAATCAATACCTCAGCAGTGACTATTACAAGGCAGAATTACTGGATGGCGTAATGAGCTCATTTCTTGCTGATGAGGCCACATCAGATGCTTACCTGGAAACTGTGAACAGTATTACCTCAGACTATTACCAAAGCGAAACCGTACAAAAAATACTCAAAACATCGCTTAACGAAAAGCAATACCAGCAGGTACTGGCCATTGTAAGCAGCATGAAATCTGATTATTACCAGGCGGAAGTACTGAAAAAGCTTTTAAGCAATAATGATATTTCAGATACGAGGTTTGAGGAATTAATGAAGATAGCCGGCAACATGCAAAGTGATTATTATAAATCAGAGATCATCGGCGCTTTGCTGAAAAATAGATCACTGAATAAAGAACGTTATGATCAAACGATGGCGGTTGTACAAAACATGAAGAGCGGTTATTATCAATACACCATACTTTCAAATTTAATAGATGAAAATATGAAAGATGAATCTGCCTGGAGCAGCCTGATACAATATGCCGGTAAGATTGATTCTGATTATTACCAGGCAGAAATGCTGATGAAGATTGCAGATAAGATGCCTTCCAGCGAAGCGCTGCGTACAGAACTTGCTGATGCCGCCAAAAATATAAAGTCAGATTATTATTATGGAATGGTGATGCGTTCGCTTGGCAGGAAAGCTGTCTGAACGGGATTTGGCAGATTAAAAGATTTGCAGGAAGACCCGAGCTTAGGGCTTGTAGCTTGCAGCCTGAAGCTTGCAGCTAAAATAAATCAAACATGATAAAGAACTATTTCAAAACCGCCTGGCGCAATTTATGGAAGCGCAAAGCGTATTCCATCATCAACATCACCGGCCTTGCTATTGGCATGGCTGCCTGCATTGTAATAATGGTGTTTGTATTGTATGAAAGAAGCTTTGATAATTTTCATGCGAAAAATATTTACCGGCTTAACGAAGTGCAGAAGTTTGAAGGCATGGTGTCTTCACAAAAAGTGGCCTTGTCTATGTTCCCGATGGGGCCAACATTGAAAAATGAGTTTCCCGAAATTCAAAACTTTACAAGGGTTAGCTGGAGAACAAAAATGCAGATGCGAAACGGTGATAAACGTGTTTATCTCAACCAGGGATTAATGGTGGACTCTACCTTTCTTCAGATGTTTGATTTCAAACTGCTGGAAGGCAACCGGCAAACCGTTTTGCAAAAACCTAATTCGGCAATAATAACAAAAGCAACAGCAGAAAAATTATTCGGCAGCGAAAATGTTATTGGCAAAACAATAACGTATTATGGAGGCGATACCATTAATTTGATGGTAACGGGCGTTTTGGATAATGTGCCGCAAAATTCTCAAATACAGTTTGACGCTTTAATCTCATTCAGCACTGCTTACAGCAGGAACCCGAACATGATGAATAACTGGGGCGGCAACTGGCTGGATACTTATCTGCAGCTTGCGCCAAATACCAATGTGGCTTCGTTAGAAAAAAAGTTCCCTGCTTATCTTAAAAAATACATGGCGCAAAATGATAACTGGAAAAACTATGAATTGTTTTTGCTGCCTTTAAAAGATGTGCATGCAAAGGCCGGCGATATTGGCCTTGATTACCTGAACTACCAGAAGTTTGATAACAGTTATACCAACACTTTTTTCATCATTGCATTAATTGTTTTACTGATTGCCTGCATCAACTTCATGAACCTTTCTACGGCAAGATCGGCAGAACGGGCGAGGGAAGTAGGCATACGCAAATCGGTAGGCGCTTTCCGGTGGCAGTTAAGTTTGCAATTCATCAGTGAATCAGTTATTTTATCATTCATAGCAATGGTATTGGCCATAGGGCTTGTTGAACTTTGCCTTCCGTTCATCAATAATTTAAGCCAGCGCAATTTGCAATTGCCGCTTTTCAATAATCCCCTTTTATTATTAACCATTGCTGGCGGCACTCTTGCCATCGGTATTTTATCAGGCTTATATCCTGCCGCCTACCTTTCAGCATTTCAGCCGGTAAAGGTTTTAAAAGGCTCGGTTCAAACAGGAAGGAATAAATCGTTCCTGCGCAACACGCTGGTGGTAATACAATTTGCCAGCGCTATCTTTTTGATGATAATAACGGTGTTTGCCGTGCGCCAACTGAAATACATGCAGCAGCGTGATCCGGGTTTCAGTAAAGACCAGGTTGTAACCATTCCATTGGATAATTTCAGTTATAAAAAATATGATGTTTTAAAGCAGGATCTCCTGGCCAATGCATTAATAACCGGCGTTACCGGGGCGCAGGATGAACTGGGCAGCCATCTCGATCAATCCGGTGTGCAGTTCCGGGGCGACGGGCCGTTGCGTCAATTAACAGGCACTCGTTTAATTGTTGACCCGGATTATTTAACGCTGTACAAAATCCCGTTGGCAGCCGGCAGGAATTTTTCAAAAGAAGTTTCAGCCAACGGAAGGGAGTATATCATTAATGAAACGCTTGCCAAAGAATTATTGAAGGATAACAAAGGCAAATCCATGCAATGGCTGCTGGGCAGGAATTTTGGGTTTGATTCATCAGGCGCTATTGTGGGCATTGCCAAAGATTTCAATTTTAATTCGCTGCATTATAAAATTGAAACCATGTTTTTGTTCAACCAGAAAGACTGGGGTTTCAGCAATATGTCGGTAAAAATAAATGGCGGCAAAGCCAAAGATGCTGTTGCATTTATTCAATCCGTATGGGAGAAAAATTGCCCCGACAGCCCGTTTGAATATCATTTCCTTGATGAGCATTTTGAAGATGTGTATCGCGCCGATGCACAGGTAAGCACTATTGTTGGCATACTGGCAGGCATCGCAATTATCATTTCCTGTTTGGGTTTGTTTGGCCTTGCTTCTTATGCTGCCGAGCGCAGGGTGAAAGAAGTTGGCATAAGAAAAGTGTTGGGCGCTTCTGTTAATAATATTGTTACCATGCTTTCAAAAGATTTTTTAAAGTATGTGCTGATAGCAGCACTTATTGCATGGCCGCTGGCCTGGTTCAGCGTATATAAATGGCTGGAGGATTATGCGTACCGCGTTGACATAAGCTGGTGGATATTTTTACTGGCAGTGGTTGTGGCTATGTTGATTGCATTGGTAACCATCAGCTTCCAGGCGATTAAAGCAGCTATGGCCAACCCGGTGAAGAGTTTGAGGACGGAATGAACAGCCCATCCAAATCCCGATGCAATCGGGACAAGCTCTTCCCAAAGGGAAGGCTTATAAACAGCTTAAAAAAATGAAACAACTTTAAATTATAATCAATCTAAAAAGTCCTTCCCTTCGGGGAGGATTTAGGAGAGGCTTTCTATGTTCAAAAACTATTTCCCTGCACAGCACTTCGTGAAAACCGCCTGGCGCAGCATAACAAAGAATAAAATATATTCTATTTTGAACATTGTTGGTTTATCTGCCGGTTTAATCTGTTTTGCTTTTATTGCGCTTTGGGTAAATGACGAATTGAGCTATGATAAATTCAATGCCGGCTATGACAGGATTTACAGGTTGGTTTCCGTGGAAAAAAGAGCAGCGAATGTTACTGAATCAGCCATGACAAGTGCCCCTATGGCAAAAGCGCTTCTAAGCGATTACCCGGAAGTTGAAAATACAGTGCGCATGAAGATGCGCGAAGAAATTGTAACCCATAATAATCAGCAGGTACTTCAATCCGGCATTTTGCTTACTGACCCATCTTTTTTTAATGTCTTTAGTTATCATTTAATAAAAGGAAATGAAGCTGCTGCCTTACGTGAACCCTTTTCTATTGTGCTAACTGAGTCATCTGCAAAAAAGTATTTTGGTGATAAAGATCCAATCGGGAAAACGCTTTTGCTGAATATGTATGACAGCACCGGATATGGCGTTAATTATACTGTAACCGGCGTAATGCCCGATGCTCCAAAGAATGCACATTTTACATTTAACATGCTTGCTTCTTTTAAAACAATTGAAGTAGTGCATCCTGATGCTCTTACTGTGGATGGCTGGGGTGATGGAAGTTTTTATACGTATCTTTTGCTGAAGAAGGGAGTTGATGGCAAAGCTTTCTCAAATAAGATTACATGGTTTTATGAAAAATATGTTGGCGATCTCTTTAAGCTGTGGAAACCTGTTTATTCTTACCGGCTTCAACCCTTGAGCGATATTCATTTGCGTTCCCATCTTCAAAATGAAATAGCTGCGAACGGGAGTATAACACAAGTATATATTTTTTTTACAATCGGCATTTTTATCCTGTTGCTTGCGGCAATAAATTATACAAATCTTGCTACCGCACGTTCAGCAGGCAGAGCCAAAGAAGTAGGTATTAAAAAAGTGGCGGGTGCAGGCAGGCAACAATTAATTTTTCAATATTTATCTGAGTCAGTATTTACAGCAATTATTGCGTTGTTGCTTTCTTTTCTATTATGCATTTTATTACAACCGGCTTTTTATCAGCTCACCGGCAAAGAGCTTTCCTTATTTTCTTACCCCCTGTTAATAAGTTTTCTTTTTGCAGTAACCATTTTCCTGGGAGTTATTTCAGGTATTTACCCTGCACTTATACTGTCCGCATTTAAGCCGGCAACTGTATTAAAGGGTTCATTTAAATCAAGTAATAAAGGAATACTGTTGCGCAAAACACTTGTGGTATCCCAGTTTGTTATAACGATGATTTTAATAACCGGTATCGTGATTATCTATTCTCAGATGTCATTCATAAAAAATAAAAATCTTGGTTATAATAAGGATGCATTGTTGTTTATAAACGAGAATGGAAATACCGATGTTGTTAAAGGTTATGCAGCTTTTAAAAATGATGTGCTTAAGAATTCCCTGATTTCAGGCATGGCAAGATCCAATTCATTAATCGTTGGAGGATTGAGCAATGGAGGCGCTGAAACAATTGACAATAAGGGAAATGTTCTGCAGGTAAATACTTCAAGAATGCGTATTGACCCGGATTATTTAAATGTGTATGGAATTAAATTATTAGCTGGAAAAAATTTTTCACTGCAATCATCGCATGATAGCATTCGTCCTGTTATTCTTAATGAAATGGCGGTACGTAAATTCGGCTGGAAAAATAATGAAGCTGCAATCGGGAAGCCTTTTACAATGGGCGATACAAAAGGTGTGGTAATTGGTGTTACAAATGATTTTCATTACGCATCGCTGGAGCAACCCATTCAGCCGTTGACTATTTACCCGGTTGATGAATTTTTTTCAAGAATTACTTTAAAAATAGGCATTACAAAAGCAAACGATGCAGTATCATATATTCAAAAAATATGGAAACAACATTTCCCGTCCGCCTTGTTTAATTATGGTTTTGTAAGCGAGCAAATAAAAGCCCAGTATTTAGCCGAAGAAAGGTTTTCAAAAGTATTTCTGTGTTTCTCCGTTCTTTCTGTGCTCATTGCATGTTTGGGGTTATATGGATTAATATCCTATACAATATTCCAGCGTACCAAAGAAATCGGTATAAGAAAAGTATTGGGTGCAAGTGCAAACAGCATTGTTGCTATTTTATCCGGCGATTTTTTGAAACTTATTTTGCTTGCCTGTTTTATTTCTATGCCTGTTGCCTGGTATGCCATGCATTCATGGTTGCAGAATTTTGCTTATCGCATTCATCTTTCCTGGTGGCTGTTCCTAACATCTGCTTTATTGGTTTTATTGATCGCATTGATAACAATTAGCTTCCAATCAATCAAAGCGGCAATGGCAAACCCCGTAAAGAGTTTGAGAACGGAATGACGTGAATCGTGAATGTGTGTGATGAATAAGAGTGACCAGTAAATAAAATAATGTAAAGTCAAAAACCAGCAGTTCGTGGCTTGCAGCGCACAGCCTGAAGCTTGCAGCTCCATAAATCAAAAATCAACTTCTATGTTTAAAAACATTATTGTCCGGATAACTTGGGCTAAAGCCCATTGTGCAAGGGTTTCAGATATATAACCCCGGGCTTAAGCCTGGGGTTAGTAAAAAGCAGGCCCATACAGGGCTTTAGCCCAAGAGAAAATATTTTAGTCGGACAACAATGGTTTAAAAACTATCTCAAAACCGCCTGGCGGAATCTTATAAAGACAAACAGTTTTTGCTCATTAAAATAAAAATCACGGCTGCATAAGTGGAAAGAACAGCTATTGAAAACTCAACATTGAAAGAGTTTTTATTGGCCAGTTAAAAGATAATACCGGGCGGAGCTGAACTGCCCCGGCTTAATTCTTTAATTGTATTATCAACAATTAAACCGGTCTGCCACTGCATGATACGAAGATGATGTTCCCTTCATTAAACGATAAGCTTTCCCTTTAAGCTCTTTTTAAGGTGATGCGCTCTAAATTACGCCGGTATATACCAAATTTTTTGCAGAATGACTATGACAGAGTTTGAAGTTCTTTCCAATGAAGAACAGGCTGAAACATTAAGGCGGTATGGCGTGCTTCTGGCTGAACGCATTTGCTGGCATAGCAGGGTTTACCTGTACGCCTTATCTTCCATTTACATAGAGCTTTTTCAGGAGCTTAGCGAGCTGGAATATGCTCCTGTAAGAATACTGAATGTTATTGAAGATCCCTCCGAACTGGAAGTTTACCTGAATGAGATAGATATTTCCGGTTTATTTCTGGCGCCGTGATGGTAATCAATTTACACGATGCACATGTAAAGCCAATAAAAATCAGCTTAAGGGAAGCGTGATGGTGAAAATGTTGGAAGTATGGTTAAAAGATGTATAAGTTATGCCGCCATCATGCAGGGCAATGATTTTATGAACCAGCACAAGCCCCAGGCCAAATCCCCTTTTGCCCTTACTGTTTTCTCCCCTGAAAAAATGCTGGAAAAGATAATGGCTTTCCTTTTCAGTAATAATGTCGCCCTTGTTTTCTATACGGATATGTACCGTGTTTTCGGCAGCAGACAATTTTATTTTAGCTTTATCATCATTGCTGTATGAAATGGCATTTTGCATAAGATTGATAAAGGCCGGTTTTATCAGCCCTGCATTTGCCCGGATAGTTAATTCATTTTCCGATTCGGTTTCATATTCAATGGAAAAAAGAAAATTATTATAGATATGCTGCAGCTCATCAGCCACATCAAAGATCATTTCATCTATACGGAAATAATCCTGCTTCAGTACGCCGCCTGATTCTGCTTTTGCTATCTCCAGCAATGCATTGATGATCTCCCCCAGGTTTTTGGTATCTTCTTTCTGAGTGCAGATGGCCGCCTTTATTTTATCCGGATCATTTTCATTTTCTATCCGTTCAAAATTAGAGACCAGAATGGCTATGGGCGTTTTCAATTCATGCGAGATATGGTGAATAGCATGTTTCTGGAATGAATACACTTCGTTCATCCGCTTCATCAGCTTATTAAATTGCCGGGCAAGTATATTTACTTCATTTTTAGAACCGGTAATAGGTATGGGCTCATATTGTGCATCAAAATTATAATGGCTGATCTTTTGCGTAATCGCAGCAAGAGGCTGCGTTATTTTGCCGGAGAGAAAAAAAGATACCAGGATCACTATGGCAGAAATGGCTGCGAAAGTAACGATAAGAATAAATTTAAGGTAGCGAAGCTTTGCATAGCCGAGTGAATCGAAAGCCTTGCTAAGCCCGTAGTAGGCCCGCCCGTTCGACTCTACATAAGACCCTACTACATCGTATAAACCGTCTTTTGCTTCTACCCACCTGTTTTCGGCGCTCAGTTCCGAAAGGAATGTTGTTGACAGCGGAACAGGCGTATCGTCAAGGCTGGAATAGATCAGTTCTTTTTTGTCGTTGAATAAAAGCAGCTTTTCATCAAACAGGTTATTAATGGTGAGCTGGTCAATTTCTTCTACAAGCTCATGATCTGTTTTTTTTACCTGGGCCAGCAACTGCAATGTAGAAGTTATCTTTTCTTTTTGGCGCATTTGAAACTCGTCTTCCCGGTTAGAGGCATACAGCAAATAAATCAACAGAAAAGCCAAACCGGTGATCAGCAGGATGGCCACCGAAAAATAAACGGTTATTTTATTCCTGATTTTCATTCGTACAAGTTTGTTTTTTCAATGGTCTCATGCCTGTCCCGAACTTGCTTCGGGAGAACCTCGCTATGCACATTCCCCTGTGTGAGAAAAATTATCATGCCCGGTTTCATTTATTCAAAATAATACCCGTACCCGGTTTTGGTTTTAATATTATGTTTTCCGAAAGGCTTGTCAATTTTATTGCGGAGAAAGTTAATATACACTTCTATGGTGTTGGTATTCACATCTAAGTGCGTTCCCCATATTTCCTTTATCAGTTCTTTTTTCGAAACCAGTTCGCCTTTTCTTGAAACCAGTTTCATCAATATCTGGAATTCCCTCGGCGTTAAGGAAATCTCCTGCCCCTGGCGCACCACTTTTTTATTGTGGGGCGTTATCGTAATATCATCTGCAGCGATTGCTGTTTTAAGATCATCAGACGCCGTTGTTCTTTTTGTTAATGCATGTACCCTTAAAAGCAGCTCACGCATATAAAAAGGCTTGGTGAGATAATCATCCGTCCCGCAATTGAAGCCCTGCACCTTATCATCAATCCCTGAGAAAGCTGTCAGCATAATCACAGGTGTTTTGCTGTTATATTGCCGGAATTTCCTGCACACGTCAAACCCGTTTTTACCTGGCAGGTTTATATCAAGAATAACGCAGTCAAAGTATTCATTCCGCAAAATTTTTTCTGCAAAAAAACCATCATGCATAGAAGAAACCATGATGGATTCAGCCTGCAATGCTTCGCTGATATTTTGATTCAATGTGCTGTCATCTTCTACCAAAAGAACTTTCATGCTGCAAATTTTAAAAAGGCTATTCATAATAAAATAACCAAATGTCGGGGCGGATAATATTACCTCTGCCGGTTAACAGTCACCCCCGGCAAAACTATGCAATTGATGCTTTTGGGCATTAATCAGCAATTGAGCTTCTTCGCCCGCGCTTCCAGGTATTGTTTTCCTGTTTGCGTAAATAGTTTTCCTTTCTCCGAAAAATATAGTTTGGAGGCCCCAATATCTTGCTTGTCAAATTTTTAATCCATAAAAATGCTTTAAGCTGCCCGGGGCAAATGCCTGCCGGCGCTTTTATGTTTTTAAAAACCAAATAACTGTTTATGGCAAAACTTAACCAGATTTTATTCAAGAGCCTCTTATCATTTTTGTTGCTGTTTTGCAGCATGGCCGTTTCTGCAGGAGAACCGGCAGATAACGGGTCCATCAAAGGCAAGGTAACCACCATAGATAACAAACCGGCAGCGGCTGTAACCGTAATGCTGAAAGGCACAAAGAAGGCATCCATTACAGACGATGATGGAAATTTCATGTTGCACAATATTGCCGCAGGCCATTATGAAATTGAAGTATCCCTGGTAGGGTATGAGCCTTTGGTACAAACAGTGATTGTGGAAGAAAATAAAACTGTTTATGTAAGCCTGCAATTGAAATTATCGCAATCGCAGTTGCAGGAAGTAACGGTTTCCACTTCGCTGAAAACTTATACCACCAATAAAATATCGGAGTCGCTGCGCCTGAACCAGGAACTGATTGAAGTGCCGCAAAACATTTCTGTTGCCACAGCGCAAACCATTAAAGACCTTGGCGCGGTTTCTTCTTCTGAAATTATGCGCACTTCGGCAGGTATTTCGGCCCTTGGGGCAAACCAGGATATAGGCATAAGCATTCGCGGCACAGAGATGTATTACAGCATTCTGCGCAATGGCGTTGGCGCGGGGTACTGGTATAATATGGAGCTTGACCCGGGCATGATAGAACGGGCTGAATTTATTAAAGGCCCGGCAGGTTACATGGTAAGCAACACAGAGCCGGGCGGCCTGGCAAACTTTGTGACCAAACAGCCAACGCATGAAAAAATTGTTGCCGTAAATTTTGGTTTTGGCAGTTGGAATATGATGCGCACCACAGTGGATTTAGGCGGTGAATTTAAAAAAGGCGGATCCCTCACTTACCGCTTAAATGCAGGTTACCAGCAGCAGGATGCTTTTTATGATTTCGGCTATCTTAAAAAATATTATGTGGCAGGAGCGCTGAAATTTGAAGTGGATAAAAACACCGACTTAAGTTTTGAATACAATTATGTGCGTGGCCACCAGCTAAGCGACGGGCATACTTTGCAGACCATTGACGGCAAACGTGTATTACCCGATAAATTCGCCGTTGTTGACCCAAACACCGATGGCACGGTAAGCGCCGACCATTACTTCCGTTTTCACGCAAAGCATAAGCTTAGTGATAACTGGAACTTAAATGCGCAAGCCGCTTATGTGTTTGGGCCCTGGGGCGGGTATATGATGGGAATAAACTATGAGCCGGTTGTAAATGATTCTTTGTATCGCCAGACATGGCTTACCGATTGGCGCAACAGGCTGTTTACCGCACAGGCTTTTCTTGACGGTACATTTAATACGGGCAGCATGGAGCATAAAGTTTTGATAGGGATTGACTACGGCGATAACTGGACGCGCAGCACCGGCGGCGGCGACTGGAGCGGCAATCCCGCACTGGCATTGGATATTACAGATCCTGTATATTATCTGGATGAAGCCGTGCTGAAAGATTTTGATCCAAAAGACTGGGATAATATTTGGGGCAATCATTATTCGGCTTTATATCTTCAATACAATGTGAAATTTTTCAAAAAGCTTATCGTAACGCTTGCAGGCAGATATACCAGCAACGTTACATGGTCAAACTATTCCGATCCTTATGTACAGACTGACAAACGGGTTACGCCAAGGCTTGGCTTGACCTGGATGTTTACTGATAATATTTCTGCCTATGCCTTGTACGATCAGGCCTTTGTTCCGCAGAGCGGAAGAAGCTTTACCGGGCAGGTATTTAACCCGCTTACCGGAGATGATAAAGAAATAGGCTTTAAAAGTTTTTGGCTGAATAAAAAATTAAGCGCAAACGCCACCGCTTACCGCGTCACGAAAAATAATGTGCTTACCACCGATCCGCAGCATCCAGATTTCCAGGTGCAGACGGGGCAGATTACCAGCAAAGGCATAGAGGTGGATATAAATGGCAACCTTACAAAGGGATTAAATATAATGGCTAATTACGCCTATACCGACTCGAGGGTTACAAAAAGCAATGATTCTACACAGCTTGGTTTATACAGTTATGGCTCAGCAAAAAATATGGCCAACCTGTTTGCCAAATACAGGTTTTCAGAAGGCCTGCTTCATGGTTTTTCAATAGGTGGGGGCGTTCAGTATGTTGGCAAAAGAACGTATGCCTACGATGCTACAAAAATGCACGATCAGATGATGCCTGCCTATACCTTACTTGAAGCAACCATAGGCTATACCCTGCGCAATTTTTATGTAAACCTGAATGCTTACAATCTTGCCAATAAAAAATATATAACCAATGGTTATGCAATAGATGATGTGGATTATAGCTACAACCCCGGCGAGCCCGTTAATTTCAGGATAGATTTTGGGATAAATTTTTAAGCCGGGATAAAAAAACAGAAGTGAGAATCGTTCAGGCTTATTTAAAAAAGTATAAACAACTTCGTAAATAAAAAAATATCTTCAGGTTTTACCGGTTCAATTTGTATTGAAATGCTTAAAATAAAAAATATAAAGCGATGGCATTTTATTCACAAATGGACAAGCCTTATCTGCACCCTGTTTCTGCCTAATCTCTGTATTACGGGCCTGCAATTTCAGTTCTCCTTTTGCATTGGGAATGGCATCGCCGTGCGGGTCAAATTCCGGGTAACCTAAAAATTTTTCAAGCTGCTCAATCAGCTTTGGTGAGTGAATATGCTCCAACTGTTCCGCAACTGTATGATAATGATCCTAATTCACCCGGCTATAATGCGGATTATGTATTGCCCAACGGCTACACCATTTACAACCAGAAATATGCAAAAGGAGTTCGCGTTCCCCGGTTTGACAATGCGGCATACAGGCAGCAATGGCTTGATGAATTGAAGCAGGCTAACCCCGATGCAACCCTGGCAGATAATATGAAATACCAGGAATCTATCTATACCAGCCGGTTTGAAGCGGTAGGCAAGTATGAGCTCCCGTTAAGGAGAATTACCATCCAGGGTTCATACAACCAGCATGATCAAAATTCAGCTTACGGCACGGAGCTGTTCATGGCGCATCAGAAAACTTTATTCGGACAGGTTTTCTGGGATAAGAAAATCGGAAGCCATGATTTGTTATTCGGTAGTTCTTACCGGTACTAACTATTCCTTAGGATAGGCGACATTTGGTTCATTAAAAAAGGCTTTCACAAGTGTTATTTTTCTTTGAATTTCTTTCATGGTGTCTTCTACAGTTTCTCTGAATGTTTTTTTAG
>NZ_JASGEX010000131.1:0-3372 GCF_047606085.1 Parafilimonas sp. | reverse complement strand
CATAATGTAACGAGCCGATGGCTCTCAACAACATTTTGATGGTTTCAAACGGGTTGAAACCCGTTTTTACAATATTTTTTCGAAGCTACGCTTCTTTTTATGCCTTTAAAATTTTAATGCGTCTGCCCTGGCATTTAACTGCATGCTGGTTTTCCAAAATTAAAAATGCTTAGCTTCATTATATGTCAACAATAACTTTAAAAACAGCAAAGAGGGCAACTTCGGTTCCCCGCTCTAAAATCCGCAAGGCGGTTGAAGCCGCGTATGCCGAGCCCATGCCGGCGCATACACCTGCTGTTGTAGTAAGGGTTACAAAAAAGACTGCACCTAAACACGCTGTCAAAGCTTCATAAATGTAAATGGCTTCCCGACCAGGCTATACCGATTTTGTATTTATAAATTGCCCTTTTGATGATGCATACATGGCTTTGCTGCATGCAGTTGTTTTTACTGTTTACCGCTGCGGTTTTTTTCCGCAATGTGCCCTGGGCGATGAAGACAGCAGTACAAGCCGTCTTGAAAAGATTATAAACATTATTGAGAACTGTAAATATGCCATTCATGATCTTTCAAGAACAGAAACAGGCACTTCAGGTTTTCCGCGGTTTAATATGCCATTTGAGCTGGGCATTTTTTTGGCGCAAAACGGTTTGGTAATAAAGTACAGCGTTCAAAAGTGGCGCTTATTTTTGAGAGAACCAGGTTCCGCTGCCAGCAATTTATTTCAGATTTGAACGGAATTGATACTAAAGCGCATGGTAACAATATACCACATATCTTCAAAACATTAGAAACTGGCTGCGTACATTCATCCCGCAGGGTAACAATTCCCGGTCGTAACATGTTAGTTGAAGAATATAAAGAATTCTCCACAAGGCTGCCGCGTATTGTAACCAGGGCCGGTCTTAATATTCACGATATTCCCTTCAACGATTTTTGCCAGATAGTGGAAGAAGCGGTTCGCGAAAAAATAAAAAAATAAGTTTCATCCCCTGCATTTATAAACGGCCGACAATAATTAAAACAACTTCTTAATTTGCCGCAAACTTTCTATCATGTATTCCAGAGGTCAGGTTCAGCATCTTGAAAAAGTTTCGAAGGAGTTTCTTAAGAAAGCAGCGTCCGCAAAAGATATTGAGGAGCTTAGAAAAGCATTGCGCTTTCATGAATACCGGTATTATATTTTGAGCGATCCTCTGGTGTCCGATATGGAATATGATCAATTGTATAAACAGCTTGAAGCATTGGAGAAAGCGCATCCTGAGCTGATTACCAAAAATTCTCCCACCCGGCGTGTAGGCAGCAGCCTTATGTTGAATGCAGCTTTTCCAACGGTGCAACATTTGGTGCCTATGCTCAGCCTTGACAATAGTTATAACGAAGAGGACCTGGTTGATTTTGACAGAAAGGCGCGGGAACATACCGGGCTTGATATAATTGAATATTGCGTGGAGCCAAAGTTTGACGGCGCCAGTATTTCTTTGATTTATGAAGATGATGAATTAAGCCGCGGCGTTACCCGCGGCAATGGTGTGGAAGGCGAAGAGATAACAACCAATATTAAGCAGGTTCGCTCTATTCCTTTATCGGCAGCATTTTCTGAATATAATATTCAACTGGCTGAGATACGTGGTGAAGTGTTAATGAGTAAAAAATCGTTTGCCAAATATAACGAGCAGATGGAAGAAGAAGGTTTGCCTGTGCTGGCTAATCCGCGCAATGCAGCCAGCGGCAGTTTGCGCATTAAAGACCCGAAACTTGTTGCCAAAAGAAACCTGGAAGCGTTTCTTTACCATGTAAGTTATTATACCACACTGGAAGGTAAAAAGGTGAGTGATGAAAAAGATCGTTCCAAAGAGAATATCTCCAAAAAAGAAGCGCCGTTTACAACACACAGTGAAGCGCTGAAAATGTTGTGGGAACTGGGTTTCCGCAGCCCTGAAAAAGAAAAGAAAGTGGTAAAGGGCATTGAAAAAGTAATTGAATATTGCCGCGAATCTGAAGCCAGACGCGATGACCTGCCTTATGAAATTGACGGCATGGTGATAAAGGTAAACGACCTTGCTTTGCAGGATACGCTGGGCATGACATCACATCATCCACGCTGGGCCATTGCTTTTAAATTCAAGGCCAGGCAGGGCACATCTAAATTGATTGGCGTAGAATTTAATGTGGGCAGAACAGGCGCTGTAACGCCGGTTGCCAAGCTTGAGCCGGTTTATATTGGCGGCGTTACGGTGTCAAGTATTTCCATGCATAATGAAGAATACATTAAAGAAAAAGATTTGCGTATTGGCGATACCGTGTTGGTGGAACGGGCGGGGGATGTAATTCCGCAGATCGTAAAATCTTTGCCCGAGGTGAGAACGGGCCATGAAAAGATCATTCATTATCCCAAAAACTGCCCGGTTTGCAATAGTGAATTATTTAAGGAAGAAGGTGAGGCTGTGTGGCGTTGCATCAACATGGAATGCGCCGCGCAGGTGGTGGAGAAGATCATTCATTTTGTAAGCAAGGATGCGATGGATATAAAGCATTTCGGCGCAGCAAACGTGCTTAAATTTTTTGAACTGGGTTTATTAAAAGATATCCCCTGCATTTATACGCTGGATTTTGAGGCCATCAGCAAACTGGAAGGTTTTGGAAAAAAATCAATTGATAACCTGCAGACAGCTATTGAAGATTCCAAAAAACAGCCATTGCATCGTTTGATATATGCATTGGGTATTCGCTATGCCGGTGAAACAACGGCTAAAACCCTGGCCAATGCTGTAAAAGAAATATATGATTTTGAAAAGATGAGTATTGAAGATTTGCAGCAACTGGAAGATATTGGTATTAAAGTGGCAACAAGTATTTATGGTTTTTTTCATAATGATGATAATTTGCAGATATTAAAACGTTTGCAGGAGTTGGGTTTGAATATGAAGAATACCAAGAAGCAATCATCCGCTGAAAATAATACGTTGCACGAACAGACTTTTTTATTCACCGGAACATTGAACAAACTTAAACGCAGCGAAGCAGAAGAACTGGTGGAAAAATATGGAGGCAAAATTGTTAGCGGTGTAAGCAGCAAGCTTAATTATCTTGTTGTAGGTGAGGATGCCGGCAGCAAACTGGAAAAAGCTAAAAAGATCAATACCATTAAGATCATCAGTGAAGATGAATTTCTTGCATTGATAAGGTAATAGTTTTTTCTTAATAAAAAAGTATTATTAAAGGTGCTTACAATTGTTAGTTTTCATTGTTGTCCGACTAAAATATTTTCTCTTGGGCTAAAGCCCTTTATGGGCCTGCTTTTTACTAACCCCAGGCTTAAGCCCGGGGTTATATATCTGAAACCCTTGCACAATGGGCTTTAGCCCAAGT
>NZ_JASGEX010000130.1:0-12535 GCF_047606085.1 Parafilimonas sp. | reverse complement strand
TTATTTTTTCTGTTGTTCATAAAATCTTCTACTTTTAAGTTAAGTATAATATGACGTATAATTATAGTACATTTGTAAATGGTTTTACAAATGTACTATAATTATACGTCATATTATACTTAACTTAAAAGTAGAAGATTTTATGAACAACAGAAAAAATAACAGAAAGCAGGTGCAAAAATATTTTCATGTAAGCCACATCAGATATGCAGCCTAACGAAAAGATAAGCCCTATTTTACTAAACGATTAATAAATAGAAAATAAGCTTACTTTAATCTACTTATAATCCAAAATATTTTGCAACTCCTTCCACGATAAGCATGTGCCCCTTTTCATTTGGATGATTAACCCATGACATATAAGGTTTAATAGAACCTTCCTTTTGTAAAACCTGTTCGAAAGAAGAATAGCTGTCTGCAAGTCCTGTATGATAAGCACCGGCAAGATTTCTTATTTGCGAAGCATGTTGGCGTAATACATTATTACTGTCAGCAAGGTTTATGCGCTGATCAGGCGACGGCGTAAGCAAAATTATTTTTATGCCTGCGGCCTGCGCCTGCTTTATCATTTTCTCCCATGCAGCCTTTGACTTATCTAATCCTATACCAACATCATTCAACGCATAATCAATAAATAAAACATCCGGCTTATAAGCGAGAACCTCACTAAAACGCTTCTGGCCGTCAACCGAGTTTTCACCGCCTTTTGCTGTAACAATTATATTGATCAATGCATAAGGGTATTTTTCTTTTAATGCCTTAAGCACCAGGTAAGGATAAGAGTACAGTGTTTCCACACGATGGTCATTCCAGTAACCACCCGGAACAGAGTGCCCGTGAAACACCAGGTTGATCGTTCTATTCTTAGGCCATTGGATATTGAGCTGTTCAACAATTTCTGATAAATATGTTTCAGACGATGCTATTTGCGCAGGAAGCGGCCGTGCTAGTAAAAGCATTATGCAGACGCATAAGAAAATTTTCATAATTAAGTTTTTTGTAAATGGCAGTTTCCTTTGTTCCTTACCAGGAAACCACAAGATCACCTGTTACATTTTCAATCAAAAAATACTTTCCGTATGAATCATTTTTTAAACGGAACGGATATTTCCCTTTGCGCCAGGGGTAAGCCGAGTTTACATAAGCATGAAAATGCGTCTCATCTGTGTCGCTATCTGCATATACTCTTACTGTAGCCGATTTAAGACCGCTAACCTGATAGCGTTTATTAATATCTTTTTCACCGGAGTGCAATTCTTTGTGAGAAACCATACCTTCATTTTGTTCTACAAAAATGCGGCATATACGGTTCCAGGATGTTGGCATTGTATAAGATGAAAAACCCTCTTTTAAAATTGTTTCAAGACCAAGCAGCAATGGAGCGCCCTGTATAAATTTAAACCGCTCTTTTACGGTGCTGTTGGGGTTATAACCGGAGAAAATAAATGCATTAGCTGAACGGGAAATGGTTAAAACAGGACTCTTAATTTCAGGAGAAAGTTTATCTACAGCAATCGTTAAACCAAATTCCTGCAATGCATATCGCAACAGAACCGGCCCTGAAAAATATTGCGACGGATCATCGGGCGTAAGCAGCCTGCCGCCGGTAAAAATGCTGCTGTTGGTACCTCTTATATACAATACTTTGCCGCCATTCCATTCCTGTAATTGCCTAACCCATGCAATATCTCTTGCCTGGTTGTCTTGTTTTACTTGCGAAAGTATTTTAGTGTGTTTGTCATTGCGGTCAAGCAAAACGGTTGCAATACCGCCGCCATTAAAGAGGGAACGATGATTTATTTTTGAAGGGAATTTTATATTCAGCTGATCGGGCTGATCTTTTATCTCCAGGTTGAATATGCCATCCAGCGGTTTTTCGTTTTTAATGTTCAGCAGCTTAAGAAACTCCAGGCTTGCGTGGTCTGCCGGGCCAAAAACAATCAGCTTTCCTCCATTTTGTACAAATTGTATTAACTTTTTTTCGAGTGGTGTTCCGGCATCCGGGACAATTGTAATCAATACCGATTCTTTAAATAATTCCGGTTGCCTGGCAATTACAGATTGAAAGATAGTAGTTGATATTACGGTATTTAAAGGCAGCCCGTTATTAATGGCCTGGCGTATAAACCAGTCGCCATAATACACTTCTGAAAGCCTGCCTTTTTGCGTATAAGCCCAGTCATGGTATTCATCAAACGGATAAACCCAAACCAGCGGGCCCGGTGCTGTGGGCATATCATAACGAGCCTTTAAAATATGGGGTATCACTTCATCCGGCACCTGGGCAGGCATGTTGCCATGTGTATCATCAATCGTTAAAAAGTTCAGTTGCGTAGGTACGCAAATGTTGCCGTTTTCATCTATCCGGCTTACCGACATGGGTAAATAAATATCATGCGGTTCCCTCCCATATCTGTCAAGCCAGGGGCTGTTCAGCCACCAGGGATCATGGGTGTAATAACGGAAGGGAAACCTGCTATCCGGCAACTGCGCCATGCGGGACATGTAACCAGCCATTTCCAAACCAAAATCACCATCCAGTGCCGCCCATGGTGAATTAGGCGGCGGCAGCATATTAAACCCTCCTTCATAAATGGCTTTCAGGTTTACTGCATCGCGGGCAAGGTCTGTACCTACTGAAAGGTTTGTTCCTCTTGTCTGAATTGGAAAATCGGGACATTCAGCTCTGAACAACTTCCAGAATTGTAGTATCTTTTCTGAAAAGCCCGGCAGTTCATCCTGCTTAAAATCTTTTCCGGTAAAAGTGGCGCCGGTAGATGACCAACCTTCTGCACCAAATCCAAAACCATTGCTGAACCAGATGTAATCAAACTGCAGATCGGTTAAGAAATGCTGGCTTTGCCTGCCAAAAAAGGTTCCGAAAGGCGTGTTCTCCGGTATGCCATCCGGGAAGCCGGCATACTTTTCTTTATCACCATTTAAAACAGCATAACAATTCACAAAAGTTTTATGGCCCATAGCACTGCCGCCTAATATTTCCGGGTGCCTTTTGTATTTGAATTCAGATTTGGCAAACTCAGGCCCCGGGTCGAATGTAGCACCCACCAATACCGGCTTGCCGGTTATTTTTCTTCCTTCTTCTTTTAATGCCTGTACTATAAACTTCAGGTCGCCATAATTAAATTTCGGCGGATTGTCAATATAGAGATATGCCCTTTCATGGATGGATAATTCTTCCGGGCCGGAGCCTACCTCATGATCTGTATTGGGATTACCCATGTACATTGACCATTCCAGGCGTTGTTGCATATCACCTTTATAGTCCAGTATTTCTGAACCATCGCCCGTCCATAACATCACGGAAACAGTATCCGTATGCCTTAATAAAGATTGCCACTGTGTAAATATTTCCCGGGCAACGGCACGTATGTAATTATCTTTTTTAACCTTAAACGGTTTTAAAGAAGCTTCCAAAACAATATTGTGAAACGGCTTTCCTTTTAACGGTGCAAGTTCATATTGTGCAAACAGGTAAAACGGCAATGCAGCCAGGAATATTCCAGCAATTATTTTTTTGTACATAGATATTTGCTCTTCTGTTCAATAACGTAAAACAAATCAGTATCCTTCATTCTGTGTCAAATCTGAATTTAACTGGATTTCCGATAAAGGAACCGGGAATAATGTTTCGTATGGCTCTATGGCAAAGCCTAGCCCTCTTTCAACATAATAGGCATTAACAACATCCCTTAACCTACCGGTACGCAAAAGATCGAACCAGCGGTGGCCTTCAAACATAAATTCCACCCTTCTTTCCCTTTCCAATGCCAATGCAGTCGCAGCCTTATCAAGGCCTGTTAAACCTGGCAAACCTGCCCTTTGTCTTACCAAATTTATTTCAACCAGCGCTTCTGCTGTTTTATCTAAATTATTCAATGCTTCTGCATGCATCAACAGCACATCGGCATACCGCAGTACTGTAAATGTAACAGCCCCATCAGAAGTGGAAACAGCTTCCCAGTCCACAAACTTTAGTGCATAGCGGGAATAAGATTTTGTACCATCTATAAGTGGTACCGAATCATTTACTGAGGCTGCTTTTCTTTCATCTCCCGTTTCATACGTATTGAACATATTGAGCGTAGGTGTAATTCTCCCTGAGCCCTGTGCATTGCCGGGAAATAAAGCCATACTGGTGATAGCCGGCGTGAAAACGGCTGAATAATTATTGCCAAGGCTTTTGCCGCTAACAAATTGTATCTCAAATATAGACTCATCAAGATTGTTGTTACCTAATGAAAAAAGCGAGGCATAATCATCATGTAATTTATATTGACCAAGGTCTATAACCTCTTTCAATTTTGCGGCGGCCAAATCGTAATTGCCTCTTGTAAGATATACTTTGCCCAGCAAGGTTTTAACCGTGCCAATGGAAGCCCTTGTTTTATCACTGTTCAATGTTGCCGGCAATAGTGATTCAGCGCTTGTGAGGTCGTCAATGATCACGTTATACACTTCATCCACGGGTTTGCGGGTTAAATCGGCGGCCAGTATTTCTTCCGGGTTGGTAAACTCTTCAAATGTAACCGGAACTTCACCAAACAATTGCACCATGTAAAAAAAGCTAAGGGCACGCAGGAATTTTGTCTCGCCAATGATTTTGTTTTTATCGGCTTCCGCAAAATCCACACCTTCAATCCTGTTTAAAATGGTATTGCATTTTGATATGGTTTTAAGGCAGGTATTCCAGATGCTGTTTACATAACCATTTGAAGAAGTAAGGGCATTCTGTTCCATCTGCATTTCATCAGTTGATGGCGAAGACCAGTTAATCTCGGCATTATCTGTTCTTAAATCTGCTGCGTACAGGATAGCGCTGCCGCTGTATAAGTCCCGGATGTTAGAATAGGCGCCAAGCAATGCCCTTTCAAAGTCGTTTTGATTATTATAAAATTCATTGTCACTCATCTGGCTGTTGGGGGTAAGGTCAAGAAATTTTTTGCAGGAGGTCAGACCTGTTACAACCAGGAGAATTAAAAAATATTTCGATTTCATGTTTTCTGGTTTTTAATAATTAAAATGTAACCCTTACACCCAGCGAATAAGTCCTGGGGTTGGGATAGGCAAAAAAATCAACGCCGGCCATGCCTACATTATCGCCACTCGTTGTTATTTCAGGGTCATAGCCGGGATAATCGGTGAATGTGATAAGGTTTGTAACATTGGCAAATACAGATGCTGCCTGGATATGTACCTTATTTGTAAACGAGGCAGGAAGTAAGTAGCCAAGGTTTATATTTCTAACCCTTATGTACGAACCATCAAACAAAAGCTTTGTTGAGTTGGTGCCAAAACCAAAAGCATAATCGTTCCGGATGGCCCTTGCTATTTTACCTGCACCGGGTTCTTCCGGCGAACGCCACCTGTCTGCTACCATTGCCAGTTGGTTTTGAACACCCGCTGCGTTTAAGAGAACTTCCCCGCCCTGGAAATACATATCATTTCCCTTGGATCCATAGATGTCTATACCGAGAGAAAAGTTCTTATAAGAAAAATTATTACTAAAGCCCCATGTAAATTTGGGCCAGGGGTTACCTACAATAGTTTTATCTGCCTGGGTGATGGTGCCATTTCCGTCAACATCCTCATACCTGTAGTCGCCAGGCTGCACTTTAGGGTTCTGCAACGGGCTTTTCGATATTTCTTCTTCGGTCTGAAAAATGCCAAGTATTTTCATCAGCCTGAAACTTCCTATAGGATAACCTACCTGCGCCACCTGGTAATCCGATGTGCTGATTATTGCATTTTCCGTATTTAATTCCAGTACTTTGTTCCTGTTAAAACTGATATTAAAATTAGAGCTCCATTTAAAATTTTCACCCACTATGTTATCTGTATTCAATGTAAACTCAAGGCCTTTATTTTCAAGCTTTCCTATATTTTGAACAGAAGAAGAAAAGCCGGAAGCAGCAGGTAAAGCAACAGAAAGCAATAAATCTTTTTTAAGGCTTCTATACGCATCTACAGTCAATGAAATACGGTTATTAAACAACGATAAATCAAGACCGATATTTGTTTGATGTGATTTTTCCCACCGAAGCAGGTTATTGGCAAGAGAAGCAGGTACCACGCCGGAAACAACCTGGCCGTTTGAAACAGTGGACGATATGCCCAGCAACCCAAGGCTGGCATAATTACCGATAAGGTTATTGCCTGATAAACCGTAGCTGGCGCGGATTTTCAATTCATTTATTGCCTTTATATTTTTTAGGAAATTTTCTTCTGAAATGCAGTAAGCTGCCGATACGGAAGGGAAAGTTCCCCATTTATTATCTGAACCAAAACGGGAACTTCCATCACGGCGCAGTGTGCCCGTTATAAGGTATTTATCATCGAACGCATAATTTAAGCGGGCAAAATAGGAAACCATAGACCATTCAGTAGTGTAATCAGTTCCATCGCTAACAATGCCGGCGGCAATTAATGGAATATCATCGGTAGGAAAATCAGTGGCGCCAACCTGTACCACATCATCAGAATTCTTCTGAGATGAAAGGCCAAGTAAAGCATCAAAGCTGTGCTTTCCATTAACTACTTTTTTATAGTTCAGTGTATTTTCATTCAGCCAGTTCAGCGAATTATAGCGTGTTACACTGGCTATAGCAGCGCCGGTCCTGCTGGTAGCAATGCCAATTTTTGAAGACTTCCATAAACGCGTTTGATTGCTGGAATAATTTACGCCGAAGGTTGATTTGAATGTTAGCCCGTCAGCTATTTTATATTCAAGGTAGTTGTTGGTAAATACGCTGGCATTTTTTCTTTTGTCAGAAAATTCATCATTAATAAGCAAAACATGTTCTACCGGAATACCTAATGGATCAGAAAACTCAGAATAATAATTGCCGTTTTCATCATAAACAGGTATGGTAGGATCGCTTGCTGTGGCTGCAGAAATTAAACCCCGGTATTGCAAATGCCCTTCAGCCCGGGCAAAATCGCCGTAGGAATAAGTACCGGCAAACGACACCCCAAGTTTTAGCCTCGAAGTAAGGTCAACATCAAGATTGGCCCTTGTATTGAATTTTTTAAAATCTGAACCGATGATAATTCCATCCTGGTCCATATAACCGCCCGATACAAAATATCTTACGCCATTTTTGTTGCCCATTGCGGAAAGCTGGTAGTTCTGCACCAGGGCTTTTCTGAAGATCAGGTCCTGCCAGTCTGTGCCTTTGCCAACAAACTGTTCAGGGTTTCTGAATGCAGGTTTTACATATTGACCTGTACCCCGCACACTGTTGGGGTCAGAGGCATTTCCGCCTAAATAAACCCAGGCATTATCCCTGCCATCTGCAACAAACTGGGCATACTCGCTGGCGCTTAGCAAATCAAGTGTTTTCTGCACTTCCTGCAAGCCGGTAGAATGTTCAAAGCTAATGCTTGCTTTTCCGCTTCTTCCTCTTTTTGTATTGATGATAACAACCCCGTTGGCGCCCCTTGAACCATAGATGGCGGTGGCAGAAGCATCTTTTAATATCTGTATTGATTCAATGTCTACCGGGTTGATACTGCTTAGCGGGTTGACCCTGTTAATACCGCTCACGCCCATTAACCCGCTTACAGAGTACGATCCGGATGCATAACTGCTTACATTGCCACCGCCGCTGGTACCAATTGCATACCCATCCACCACATACAATGGCTGATTGCCACCGGTAATGGAATTTACGCCCCGTATTAATACATTCACCGTTCCGCCAGGAGCGCCGGATGTTTGGTTAATTTGCACGCCGGCCACCTTGCCCTGCATCATCTGATCGAAAGTATTTGCTGCCGGTATGGGCACAAGGTCTTTTGCAGTTAAGTTTGCAATGGAACCTGTAAGGTCTTTTTTACGTTGCGATCCATAGCCGACAACTACTACATCGTTCAGTCCGTTTTCATCTTCAACAAGCTCAACAACTACAGACGTTTTGCCTTCTACCTTTAATTCACTAGGTTGATAGCCAACATACGTTGTAGTAAGTGTTGCACTTGCGGGAACCGTAATTATAAAGTTCCCTTCCGCATCAGTTAATGTACCATTCTTTGTGCCTTTTTCAACAATACTTGCACCTGACACCGGCGCAGAGGTGGAAGCATTCGTTACTTTTCCTTTAACGGCAATTCGCTGCTGGGCTGTTACAATCAGGCAGCATGAAACCAGGTTGAATACCAGTAGCGCCAGTTTCTTCGGCAACATTTTGTGTAACCCGAGTTGTTTCATAATGGAATAATTAGAGGTTTGTAATTGATTTTCTATATGGCTTTTAGTTTTCTGTGGTTTGTACAAGCGCAGTTTCAATGCCAAGGTATGCCCCTATTTTCTGAATGGTTAAAGCATGATGGCCAACGCCTAATGCAAAGTGGTGCGTTGGCCCTTCTTTCATCCACCGGTACAGGAATGTTCTTACATCCGGCTTAAAGAAACCTCTGGTATTGGTGTTGCCGGTTGGTGGAATGGGGCCGGCAACAGATTCTCCTTCCGCTATAATAAATTTTAGTTTACCGTTATAGGTGGAACTGATACTGAGCATGGTGATCGGTCCTTCCTTTATTTTAAATTCTACGCTGGCGCCGGAACCATATTTTCCATGGTATTTCTGAAGGCTTCGCAGTACGGGCTTACCATCTGCAATAGCAATGTTGTGCGGGCCATCGTGACCCACAAGCACAAAGCCTTCATTAAAATCAACAGGATGAAATTCTGCAAAGCTGCCACCGATGCCAAGCCTGTCCATAATGAACATGGCGAAACACGTTTTAAGATCGCTTTCGCCGCACATAGGAAAACCACGGGAGGTAAGCAGGGAATTGCCTACGATGAGGTTAGACATTACAAGGCGCTCAAGGCTGTTTTCTTCCCCTTCATAATAATAGGCCAGTCCGTCCAGTTCTTTTTCCTGTACAAATTTCTGAAGCGCTACCGTGGCCTTTGCCGCAGTTTCAAGGTCTGCTTCGTTTAACTTTTCTGCAATCGGGTCAGATGAAGGATCGGGTGTATCAAAAAAGCTTAAAATATCTTCTTTTAAAATTGATACAGTGGCATTATCGGCTTCTTTAAATCCGGAAACAATCCCGTTCGCTTCGCATTGTACTATATGAGCGCCAAAAAATGCGGTAAGCATCGTAGCATCCGAATGCATATCCAGCATGGCTTCTATGGGGTGGCCAATATGCCCGATCCTGGCGGTTTTTAAATCGTGCAGTACTTTGGCAATCCGGCAAAATTCAGCCACCCTGTTGTCGGCTGCTTCATCGTTATGTAAAGTACCGATTATCATTTCAGGCACGGGCTTTCCCATCCTGGCAGCTACACCAGCAAATTCGGGCAATGAACATATATCATCGTTATACAATTGCATGTAGGTCGAAGCACGGGAATAGTCCATGGCTTTATCAGGCTGTAATGCCACCAGCACAATGGGTATATCTATGCTTTTAATGATGATGCCAAAAGTGCTGGAGGTAGCGTAAGTCACCATGTCGCAAAAGATCATGTCAAGATTGGCGGCTTTTAATTTTGGCACTAATTCATAGGCTTTCTGAACCGTATCAATCAATCCAAAATCAATCACTTCAACGGCACGCGTTTCTATTTTTTCAATAAAATACTGTTGTTTTTTATACATGTCTTCAAGCAGGCCTTCAAACTGTGCCCAGTATTTATAATAGGCTACACCAAATACGCCGATGCGTGCAGGGGAATGAGACTGCCGCCGGCTGATAGAAAAATGACCTTGCTGGTTTGTATCTGTACTCATGTTAATGCTTTGTTTTAAATTCTTAACGCACTAAGTTTGAATGGTTAATATTATTCTTTCCTGTTGTTCTAACAGTTATTTTAGTTTTAATGGCGATATTTTAGGAATACATAAAAGTAGTATCACAAACCCCAGGGGATACATAATACCTGATAAAATCCATAAAGGTGCATAGCCCGCACTTGAAACCATTTTACCGATCATCGGATTTACCAGCAATGCCGAAAGGGTGCCCGCCGTACCGGAGATGCCTACAACTGTTGATGTGGCAGCCCCTCCAAAAACATCTGCTATAGACGTTATATAATTGGTTATCCAGAAACCGTGGGCAAACGTAATTACCGCCATCAATGTTATGGCAAGCTGAACAGAAGAAACAAAAGCAATCAGGGGCGCTACCATGGTAAGCAATGCCGCAACGCCCATAACAGTTTTTCGTGACTTGTTCAGGGAGAATTTAAACCTGGATATAAGCTTGTCTGAAAGCCAGCCGCCGATAATATTTGATATCCCCAGCGTGAGAAATGGAATCCAAAACAGGTTTCCTATCTGTTCATAAGCCATGTTTCTTTCCGAACTAAGGTATTTCGGTATCCAGAACATGAGAAAATACAAGACGGGATCAAGTAAAAATCGGATAACGACAAAAACCCAGACCTGCTTCACCCGCAAAATTTCTAAAAAGGGAATTTTTGTTTTTGAAAGGGGGTTCAAATTGCTCTCTTTCAATGATTTTCGTTGCGATATGCAAAGCCAGCCAATTACCCATAGTAAACCAATGATTCCCGGTAGTACAAAACTCCAGCGCCAACTATGGTTGCCCGATATCCAGATAGTAAGCGGTGGCGCTATAACAGCACCGACCGCTGAACCACCGATTGCTATACCGTTGGCCAAAGCCCTTTCTTTTTTTCCAAACCACTCTGATACGGATTTTGCAGCTCCGGGAAAACATCCTCCTTCGCCCAAGCCAAGCAAAAAACGAAAGGATGCCATTTGAATGAATCCGTTCATTACACCATGCATTATATTCGCCGCCGACCATACGCCAACTGAGCACGCCAATCCAAGCCGCCCACCGTACCGGTCAATAAGCCAGCCACCCACGGTAAACATTAGTGCATATCCTATTAAAAAGCTGGTATTTATCCATCCGTATTCAACATCTGTTAACTGAAATTCGTTCTGTATTTCAATAATAGCTACAGATAACACTTGCCGATCAAGGAAACTTAGTCCTGTGGCAATAAACAGAAATCCAACAACAAGCCATCGCAGTTTAATATTATTCATAATAGTTAACGCACTAAGCAATCAATGAGACAAATTTACCTGTTCTCTTCAAACAACAAAATTTATTTTTAAATATTTTAAAACGCTGTCGAAAAATAATTTACAGCTTCCATATTAATATTCTCAGTTCGCAGTCTTCGATGATTTGCGCAGATCATCAACCAACATATTTCCCTAAATGCATCACTTAGGGAAAGTTAGAGTGTATCAATTTTATAATAATTACCTTAGTGCGTTAATATTATGAAGGAAGAAGAAAAACATAAGTTTTTAATGATCAGCCGCCAGATCATTGATAAAATACAGCAAGGTGAATATTTGCCCGGCGATAAAATACCTTCTGAAAATGAAATTATCAACCAGTACCATGTTAGTAATACCACAGCGAGGAAATCGTTATTGGAAATTGAGTTGAAGGGATGGGCAAGACGTATTAAAGGAAAAGGCACTTTTGTTTTGAACCGCACGCAGGACCGGCATTTGTTACGTACGCTGGGCTCAATAGGAGATACTCGCATTGGTTTTCATGAGAAGCTAAAAGCAGAAGGATTTGAACCCAAAAATATCATTCTTGAAAAAACCATTTTTAACGACGGCATATCTTCTGAAATAAACGGCAGGCATTATATAATTGAGGGCCCCGCATTAAAAGTGCATCAGTTAAGGTATGCCAGCGATATTCTGATGAAAGATGAAATAAAATATATTTCGCTTACACTTTGCCCTAAGATCAACTTACTTCCAACTGACGTCTCCCATTATAAACTTTACGAGGAGAAATACCAGCTTGGTAAGCTGCATATTACGCAAACTATGGGTACAGACATTTTTAAGCCAGGCGATGAAGAAAATAATTTTGACAATACAATTCCGATACCTGTATTTGTCCTTGACAGCGCTATACTAACTTCTTATGATAAAGTCATTGAACTGGAACGTTCTTATTATCGTGGGGATAAATACAGATTTGCGATAAACGCACACGGAGAAATCTAAACTTAAAGTTCATACAACTATGAATATTAATAGCCATAATTTATGCCCTGACTTTTACTTTAACTACTAAGCTGAAGGTAAATTGCAATTCATCAACTTTTCCTTTTCCATCTTCGGCAGGTAAATTTTTCTGTTAATTAAATTTTGTATATCCAGCTTCACCTTGAAACTATTACTCACCATCTGCTGATTTTCAATACTTTAAATTTTAGATTGCGGTATAGCGGCATCAATAAAATAGAAACATGATTTCAAATACCCGGGGTAAATTATAAAGTATCTTTTAGCACAGCCTGCCAGGCCCCACGTAGAGGTTTCGTGTACAGGCGTCGGCAGGGAGGCCGTCATGGTGGCTGAAGGCCAGTAATAATCAACAGCTGTATTGATCTGGTCACCGCTCATTACTTTCAGCAGCATGGCTGCGCCTATTGCCCCGCCGGTGGAAGACTTTGTTACAAGCTTAACATAGCTGCCATTGGTTG
>NZ_JASGEX010000129.1:0-29467 GCF_047606085.1 Parafilimonas sp. | reverse complement strand
CTCACGAGCGGCCTGCACTCCCTCGACCGCGACGAGCTGGCGCTGTGGCTCGACCGCATCGAAGCAACACAAAAATTCATGCATGCAAGTATTCAAATCATTCCTGCTTATTATCAGCGTATGCTTCCCGTTAATAACATTTGCCCAGCCGCCGAAAGGCCTGCACTGGGCTGCTGACGGCAACAGTTATTATGAAACTTCGGCTGATGGCATAACCAACATTCAAATGCCTTCTTTTACACAAACAACTGTTGTAACGGCTCAGCAGTTAACGCCCTCCGGCGCCGCGCAGCCATTACTTGTGCGCAATTTCTTCTTTTCCAGCGATGGAAAGAAGGCGCTTATTTATACCAACAGCAAAAAAGTATGGCGCTATGATACCCGCGGCGATTACTGGGTTTTAAATACAACCGATAACAGCTTAAAACAAATCGGCAAAACACTGCCGGCTTCTTCGCTGATGTATGCAAAATTTTCGCCGGATGGCACTAATGTAGCCTACGTAAGCAACCATAATTTATATGTGGAAGACCTGAATACAGGCGCTGTAAAACAGCTTACCACAGACGGCACAGACCGCATGATAAACGGCACTTTCGATTGGGTGTATGAAGAAGAGTTTGATTGCCGAGATGGCTTTCGCTGGAGCCCCGACAGCAAAACCATTGCTTACTGGAAAGTGGATGCCACGAAAATCCCCAACTTTTTAATGATAGACAATACCGATTCTACTTACCCGTTTGTAAAGCCCGTTGAATATCCTGTTGCCGGCGTTGACCCTTCGCCTTGTTATGTTTACACGGTAGATATTGCAAGTGGCCATTCAACCAAAATGAATATCCCCGGCGATGCGCAGCAGCATTATATCCCGCGCATGGGATGGGCTGCTAATGCTTCACAGCTCATCATCCAGCAATTTAACCGCAAGCAAAACGAAGTAAAGCTGATGTATTGTGATGCCGCCACCGGCGCCGCCAGTGAAATTTATACAGAAACCGCCAAGGCATGGATTGACAATAAAAATGCCTGGGCCTATAACAATTTTAAAACAGGATGGGAATGGGTGAAGAACGGGAGCGCCTTTTTATGGGTGAGTGAAAAAGACGGCTGGCGCCATATTTATTTAATAAGCCGCGACGGCAAAAAAGAAACTTTATTAACCAACGGCAATTACGACATCATTACACTGAATGGGTATGATGATAAAAGCGGGTATGCATACTTTATGGCTTCGCCCAACAATGCCACACAGCAGTATCTCTACCGCGTAAAAATGGATGGCAAAAGCAAGGCGGAACGTTTATCGCCCGCTGAGGAAAGCGGCACGCATGATTATGACCTCTCTCCCAACGGGCTGTATGCCTCGCATGCATTTTCAAACATCAATACGCCGCCTGTGGAAGACTGGGTAAGCCTGCCGCAGCATAAGATAATCAAACAGGGCGAAAGAGAAAGTTATGGGAACAATTTGCCGCATGCAGACATGTTTCAGGTAACAACAGATGATGGCATTACAATGGACGGCTGGATGGTGAAGCCAGCCAACTTTGATTCAACAAAAAAATATCCCGTGGTTTTTTATGTTTATACAGAGCCGGCTTCGCAAACGGTGAAAGACGAATACGGCGCAGCATTTAATTTTTTGTATAACGGCAGCATGGCTGATGATGGTTACATCTATATAAGCCTCGATGGCCGCGGCACACCGGCGCCAAAAGGCGCTGAATGGCGCAAAGCCATTTACCGGAATATCGGTCGCATCAACATCCGGGATCAGGGCATGGCGGCCAGGAAAATAATTCAATGGCCGTTTGTTGACACCAGCCGCGTGGCCATCTGGGGCTGGAGCGGCGGTGGTTCCACCACGCTTAACTGCCTGTTCCAGTTTCCCGATGTGTATAAAACAGGTATTTCCATTGCGGCGGTTGATTACCAGCTTACCTACGATAATATTTACCAGGAACGTTACATGGGCCTGCCGCAGGAAAACAAGGAAGATTTTATTGCCGGCTCGCCCGTTACCTACGCCAAAAACCTGCAGGGGCATTTACTTATCGTTCATGGCACAGGTGACGATAATGTGCATTATAAAAATGCTGAAATGATGATTAATGAACTGATAAAATACAATAAGATATTCCAGTTTATGCCTTATCCAAACCGTACGCACAGTATAAATGAAGGCGAAGGCACCACAAAGCATTTACGCAATCTTTATACTACCTTTTTACAGCAGTATTGCCCGCCGGGAGGAAGGTAAGAAAGATGACAGATGGGAGATAACGGATGACAGGAAGAGCGCCTGAGAAGCTGTTTGAATTTTTATCGCACAGAGATCGCGGAGCTAACGGAGGTGTATTATATCTCTGTTTACTCCTTTGCTCTGTGCGAAAAACTATTAAAAACTTAGTTGCATCTGTTTTACTTTGCTTGTATGAGTTCAACAAAAAACCTTCGTATAGTTTTTATGGGCACACCTGAATTTGCCGTGGCTTCGCTGGAAGCATTGGTAAATGCAGGCTGTAACATTGCTGGTGTTATAACCGCACCGGATAAGCCTGCTGGCCGCGGCATGCAGCTACAGCAAAGCGCTGTAAAAAAATATGCGGTTGAAAAAAATTTGCCCGTTCTTCAACCGGAAAAATTAAAAAACCCTGGGTTTATTGAACAATTAAAATCCCTGAAAGCTGATGTGCAGGTGGTTGTGGCTTTTCGCATGCTGCCTGAAATTGTATGGAATATGCCGCCGCTTGGAACGATTAATGTACATGCATCGTTGTTACCGCAATACCGCGGCGCGGCGCCTGTAAACCGAGCTATTATAAACGGCGAAACAGAAACCGGCATCACCACTTTTAAACTGCAGCATGAAATTGATACCGGCAATATTTTAATGCAGGAAAAAATTGCCATTGGTGAAAAAGAAACAGCGGGAGAACTGCATGATAAGCTGAAAGAATTGGGCGCATCATTAATTGTAAAAACAATAGAAGCAATAGCAGGCGGCAGTATCCGGGAGAAAGAGCAATCAGCAATCAGCTATCAGCTATCAGCTATTAAACATGCGCCTAAATTAAACACTGATACCTGCAAAATAGATTGGAATAATACAGCTTCGGATATATACAATTTAATCCGCGGCCTATCGCCTTACCCGGCAGCCTTTACTTACCTTGACGATAAGGTGCTTAAAATATTCTTTGCGGAAAAAGAAACAGCAACGCACAATTTTGCAAACGGTTCTTTTCATACCAACAATAGAACCTATTTGAAATTTGCCTGTGCTGATGGCTTTATTCACTGCAAAGACGTGCAGTTGCAGGGAAAGAAAAGAATGCATATAGAGGAATTTTTAAGGGGGTACAGGTTTAACTAAAAGGTTTCAGGTTGCTGGTTTCAGGTTGCTGGTTTCAGGTAACCGGTAACCGGTAACTGGTAACTGGTTTAAACATCGCTGCTTAGCGGCACTGTAAAGGCAATTATATTTTCTTCGCCGCTTCTTTCAAACAAAATATTGCCTTCTAATAAGATGATGCGGTTTTGAATATTCTTTAAGCCAAGGCCTTTTTTTTCATACCGGAGCTTTTCAAATTCCTGCTGTGTTAAGCCAACGCCATTATGCTTCATAACAAAACAGAGCCTGCTTGCCGATACAAAAGATCGTATATTTAATTCAGTGGCAGCGCTATGCTTAATAATATTGCCGCACAGTTCCTGCAATATCCTGTAAATACTGATGGCGCCTTCGGGGTTCCTCGACTGATATGATTCATCTAACTGTGTTGTTATATCTAATTTGCCCGGCTGGTTTAGTTTTTGCGTGAAGCTGTAAATGGCTTCATTCAAACCAAATTCCTTTAAAACATTTGAATGCAGGTTATGCGATATAAAACGCACTTTCTGAATGGATTCATTCAGTAGCTCAATAGACTTCTGAAAAATTTCATTTTCATTTTCTCCCATCTTCCCGGCATGCAGGTTATACAGGTACAATCTTGTTGCCGAAAGCAGGGCGCCCACTTCACCATGCAACTGGTCTGAAATGCGGTGCCGTTCTGTTTCCTCGCTCATTACCGCAGCCCTTATCAGTTCGTTCTGCTGTTTCTCTTTTAAATGCAGCAGGTTTTGCTGATACTGGAATTTCTTGCGCTGGCTGATATTAAAGGCAAACAAAAAGCTTATGATAAGCAACAACATTACCGCAATGGCAACGGTAACGAATACGGTAATATTAATTGCTGCTATGTTTGGAACTTTCATAAAACGCCTTTGCTATAAACAAACAAAATATAAGATAATTAATGTTTTGAACAATATTCCAGGCGTATGCAGCATAAGTGCTGTTGCTATGGATAAGCGTGTTATAAAACAGGAACAGCGGAAAGCAAACTGCCTCATACACTGCAAGGCCTGTTATTATAAAAGAAGAAGCATCGGCCCGTTTGGAAACTTCATCAGCCTTAAGCTTTTTCAAAAAATACCGGATGCAAAACACCAGCAAAATTAAAGCTTCGAGGCTAAAGGTGTTTGAACTGAAAGCCGTTAGAAAATCCTCAAGAAATATAAAATTGAATATGATCAAAATGAGCGCTGCACTGTAAACAACAGGTATGACCCTCTTGTTTGGGAACAATTTCAGCCGCGAAAAAAACCATGCAAAACAACTGAGCCTGCATACAGCAATAAGCGAATAATAATAATGGTTGTTATCAATAATTTTAAAATAAACAGCATAAGAAGCTATATACAGGCACAGTATTAAAGCCAGGTAAACCTTAACGGGCTTTATATAATAGCTGCGTGGTTTTTTAATTATCCATACAATTACGGGAATAAGCGTTGCCCATAATTCTGTCCATTGTAAAATATAAAATATAATCAAGATTACGGAACAAGTTTCGGTGGAACCGGGTTAAAGCTTTTGGCAGCAGCCAGTTTTTTATAAAGCTCCCCAAGCACTTTTCTCTTGGTTGAGGCATCAAGTTCATCAGCATGTCGAAGGTTAAATTTTCATGCCCATATCTACTCTTATATTCTTCAATAATGTCTTCGGGCTTTGCGTCTGCATAAAACTTAGTGGCATTATTGGTTTTGAACTGTAAAACAATTATACCACTTGCATAATTATCCAGCACTTTTTTTATTTCAGAACCCCTTAACAGACATTACGGCCACACCAACTTGGGCATTGGCAGTAAAACAAAAACCGGTAACAAAAAAAACAAAAATAAGAACGAGTAGCTTTTTTATCATAATGAGGCTTTTAGCGGGGTAAAGTTAATATATCAGATTAACTTCCTTTTTTATATATGAAAAACCTGCAAACATATTTTCAATCTTAACTAACCGTAATAATCTTTAAAAAATAAATATGAGATTTTGATCCTCCATATAATTATGGGCAACTTTGTTGTCCATAATTATGACCTCTGTAAGATATGAAATATCATTTAAGGAAGAAGCTGTGGAGGGATAGGGTTAAAACTTTTAGAAGCAACTAAAAGCTGATTAAGCTTATCGAGAACCTGTTTAGTAGCCGTTGGATCAAGCTCTCCAAAACTTTCCGAGTTTAAGTTTTTATATTCTGGTAAATCTACCTGTTTCAATAAGTCATCGAAACTTACAAGAGAAATTTTATAGATAATGTAAGGATTATCATAATAAGGAATCAAGTAATAAGTTTTACTCGTATCAACCGCGCCATCAGGTAGAGAATCAAGCGAATACTTCCATTTTAATGTTGGTAACACGAAAGTATCAACTGTTACAGGTACGTTTACTAATTTTTGCAAAGAGATGTTAGTGAACGGGGGAGTAACGCTTGTATTATATGCTTGAGCCTGAGCAAAAAAAGCGCTTCCATTATTAGTTTTAAACTGTATGCTAACCACACCACTTGTATAAGTATCCAAGACGTGTTTAATCTCGGAACCATGAATGGACATGACAGCTACTGAAATTTGTCCATTTACATTAAGATAGCAACAGCTGAGGGCAAGCAGTGCAATGGAATAAAATAATTTTTTACACATAGTTGGAGCTTCTAAAGATGAATTAATACATAAATTTATGATATATATGTTAATTCAATAAAAACATATTCCTATAAAGTTTGCGATCTCCAAATCAACACTCAACTCCTATCTTTACCATCTTTCGCAGGTGGGTGCCCCACCCACCTGTAGAACCCTGCTACCGGTTGGTGTCTCACCGACCGGAGCGCCGCGTATGAAGCGAAAATTTGAAATGCGCCCTGCATCAGCCCTTGCGCCTTTGCGTGAAAAAAATATTTATAGCCGGAAAAATGTTTATGCGCCGCAGCCTTGCAGGCGTATTTTCCATAAAGTTTGCAAGCCTGTTATCCAATCAACTCTTAACTAACTATTATCTTTACCATCTTCTATGCAACTCGCAACATTTTTAGCAAAGCGTATAGCATTTAATAAACAGCATTCCTTTTCAAGGTTTATCATAAAACTGGCTACGGCAGCAACGGCTTTGAGTGTAGCGGCCATGATTATTACACTGGCTTTTGTAAACGGGTTTCAGTATGCCGTCAGCAATAAAATATTCAACTTCTGGGGCCATTTGCGGGTACAGGAATATGAACCGGACAAAGCCATGATTGCAGAAGAAACACCCTGGCAGCCCAACGATACAACGGTACAGATACTGCATATTTTTCCGCAGGTAAAACAGGTGCAGGCCTTTGCCACAAAGAGCGCCGTAATTGAAAAGAACAAAGAAATAGAAGGCGTATTGTTTAAGGGTGTTGACAGCAGTTACGATTTTAATAACCTGAAAACATTTTTAAAACAAGGCCGTTTTCCCGGGTTTGATAAAGCCGGTTACAGCAAAGAGATTTTAATTTCAGAGCCCATAGCCAATGAACTGCAGATACACCTGAACGATTCGGTGAATGTTTATTTCATTAACCAGCAGGAAGGCAGGGCCAGCGCGCGGCGCCTGCAGGTTTGCGGCATATTTAAAACCGGCATTGAAGAGTATGATAAAACTTTCGCCATTGGCGATATCCGCCTGCTGCGGCAGGTATATAACTGGCAGCATGGCGAAATAGGCGGCTATGAAGTTTTTCTTAATGATTACGATCAGATGGACACCCTCAATGCTATGCTTTACGAAATGCTGCCGCAGGCATGGATAAGCCGCACCATCAAACAGATCTATCCCAATATATTCGACTGGCTGCAGATACAGAATGTAAACCGCAACGTAATTTTTACCGTAATGGCCATTGTAGCCATCATAAACCTGGTAACCTGTTTGCTTATACTAATACTCGAACGCACCAGGATGACGGGCGTTTTAAAAGCGCTTGGCTGCCGCGACTGGGTGATACAAAAAATATTCCTGTATCATGCCGGCATTATCGCCATACGCGGCATTCTCATTGGCCTCTTCTTTGGCCTGGGTATATGCATTTTACAGCAGCAAACCGGTTTTATAAAAATGAACGAAGCCGCCTATTATGTTTCCGAAGCGCCCGTTTACATTATCTGGTGGCAGGTGTTTGCCGTGTGCGCAGCCACACTGCTCGTGTGTTTTCTTGCACTGCTCATACCTACATGGCTGGTAAAAACCATCAGGCCGGTTAAAGCCATACAGTTCAGGTAGCTTAAAAACAGCTTCGCTGCTTTATTTTTTATTATGATACCAGCTATTGATACCTTGTGGCGTCTTAGTTGCGTCGCATCACTTCGGCAATTGATTAATATAGCGGCTTCCGCATCATTATTCAAACTTCGCTGTTTAATTTTTATAGCACCATTATATAACCCATAACTCTTGTATAAGTAAATTTGCAGCCAGTAAAATCTATACATCATGCGCACAGCCGGAGACATCCTGAAACAGAAAGGAATACAGTTTAATTATATAAAACAGAATGAAAATGTTTTAAATGCAATCGGGCTTCTGAAATCAAAAAATATCAGCTACCTTATTGTTACGGATGACAACAATAAATATATCGGCATTTTCTCCGAGCGGGATTATGCGCATAAAGTAATCCTGGAGCACAGGCAATCCGCCACCACCCGGGTAAGCGATATAATGGCAACTGATCTGGTAAATGCTTCCCCTGAAGATTCTACCAGCAAGCTTATGCTGTTAATGAATAACTCCAAAGCAAGATATATTCCTGTTTTTGATGCAGGTAAATTTATTGGCGTAATTACCATGCACGACCTTATGCGCGAGGCCATGGCAGATTATGAAGAAGGCAGAAAAAATTTAGAAGCGCACCAGATAGAATTTTTAAAAGCCAATAACCAGTAGTTGTCTTCAGCAAAGGCACACCTAATAACCGTGGGCTGAAGGCTGCAGCACAAGGGAATAACGCAGTTTGTAAACAAAAAATCATTCCAACAAATACTACCGCTATTTGTCGGCGCTCAGGCTCGCCATCATATATTCTTTATTCAGACGGCCAATATTGGTTACGGAAATTTCTTTAGGGCAGGCAGCTTCGCAGGCATTGGTATTCGTGCAGGCGCCAAACCCTTCTTTGTCCATTTGATTAATCATGGCCACTACACGGGTCTTGCGCTCGGGGTCGCCCTGTGGCAATAAGGCCAGGTGAGATACCTTTGCTGATACAAACAACATGGCAGAACTGTTTTTGCAGGCTGCCACGCAGGCGCCGCAACCTATACACGCTGCCGCAGCAAAGGCTTTATCAGCGTTTTCTTTTTCGATAGGAATGCTATTGGCATCCACCTTATTAACATTGCCGGTATTTACGGAAATATAACCGCCGGCCTGTATAATCCTGTCGAACGCAGAACGGTCAACCACCAGGTCTTTTACAACCGGAAAAGCTTTGGCGCGCCAGGGCTCCACAACAATGGTATCGCCGTCTTTAAAAGCCCGCATGTGCAACTGGCAAACGGTATTTGCCTGCCAGGGGCCATGTGGCTTGCCATCAATATACATAGAGCACATGCCGCAAATACCTTCGCGGCAATCATGATCAAAAGCAATAGGGTCTTTGCCTTCGGTAATTAACCGCTCATTCAGCACGTCAAACATTTCAAGAAAGCTCATTTCACTCGAAATGCCTTCCACTTTATACGTTTCAAATTTTCCTTTCTCTTTATTATTTCTCTGACGCCACACTTTAAGTGTGAGATTCATGTTGTAATGTTCCATAAAAACCCTAACCCTGAAGGGAATTTTTTATTTTTAATTAATAGCCTCTCCAAACTCCCCTTTAGGGGTTGGAGGCATTATTTATAACTCCGCTGCGTAGGATGCACTACTTCATAATTCAACGCTTCCTTATGCAACGCCCAGTATTCATCGCCTTTATATTCCCAGGCCGAAACAAACATATAATGTTCATCGTCGCGCAGGGCCTCACCTTCTTCCGTTTGATATTCTTCCCTGAAATGACCGCCGCAGCTTTCGTTACGGTCCAAGGCATCCATGCACATCAGTTCCCCCAGTTCCATAAAGTCTGCCACACGGCCGGCTTTATCCAGTTCAGGATTAAATTCATCAATGCTTCCGGGTATTTTTACATTACTCCAGAACTCTTTTCTCAATGCACGAATTTCTTCAATTGCTTCCTTCAGCCCCTGCGCATTCCTGGCCATGCCGCATTTATCCCACATAATTTTCCCCAGGCGCTTATGCAGGCTTTCAACAGATTCATTGCCTTTAATATTCATCAGCGTTTGTATCCTTTCCGCCACTTTGTTTTCGGCCTCTTCAAATGCAGGATGTGTTGTAGGAATGGCGGGCGTTCTTATTTCATCTGCCAGGTAATTGCCTATTGTATATGGAATTACAAAATAGCCATCTGCCAGGCCCTGCATCAATGCACTTGCACCTAAACGGTTGGCGCCATGGTCGCTGAAATTACATTCGCCCAAAGCAAATAAACCGGTTACTGTTGTTTGCAATTCGTAATCAACCCAAAGGCCGCCCATTGTATAATGTACTGCAGGATAAATGCGCATAGGCACCTGGTAAGGATTTTCGCCGGTTATCTTTTCATACATATCGAAAAGGTTGCCGTATTTTTCTTTCACCACTTCATCGCCCATTTGTTTAATCTGTTCTGCCGATGGATGATCTATGCCGCGTTTGCCTGCTTCTGTTTTGCCATAACGTTCAATGGCAGAAGCATAATCGAGATAAACGGCCTGCCTGGATGAACCAACGCCATAACCGGCATCGCACCTTTCTTTAGCCGCCCTTGATGCCACGTCACGCGGAACGAGGTTGCCAAAAGCAGGATACCTTCTTTCCAGGTAATAATCCCTTTCATCTTCAGGAATTTCATTAGGCGGCCTGCTATCGCCCTTTTTTTTAGGAACCCAGATGCGGCCATCGTTACGCAAACTTTCACTCATTAAAGTAAGCTTGCTTTGATAATCGCCGCTAACGGGAATACAGGTTGGATGTATTTGCGTAAAACAAGGATTGCCAAAATAAGCGCCTTTTTTGTGCGCCTTCCAGGCGGCGGTAACATTGCTGCCCATAGCGTTTGTGGAAAGATAGAATACGTTGCCATAACCACCGGTGCATAAAGCTACCGCATGGCCAAAATGCCTTTCCAATTCACCGGTTATAAGGTTGCGACAAATAATGCCGCGGGCTTTGCCTTCAATTATAACAACATCCAGCATTTCGTGACGGGAATACATGGTTACATTGCCCAAAGCCACCTGGCGTTCCAAAGCCTGATAAGCCCCAATCAATAGCTGCTGGCCGGTTTGGCCTGCCGCATAAAATGTTCTTTGCACCTGCACACCACCAAAACTCCTGTTGCTTAATAAACCTCCATATTCACGTGCAAACGGAACACCCTGCGCCACGCACTGATCAATAATACTGCCGCTTACTTCGGCCAAACGGTACACGTTTGCTTCTCGGGCCCTGTAATCGCCGCCTTTAATAGTATCGTAGAATAAGCGAAAAACACTATCGCCGTCGTTTTGGTAATTTTTGGCAGCATTAATACCACCCTGTGCCGCAATGGAGTGTGCGCGGCGGGGAGAATCCTGGAAACAAAATGCCTTTACTTTATATCCCATTTCTCCCAAGGATGCCGCTGCAGATGCGCCGGCCAAACCTGTGCCTATAACAATAATTTCAATCCTGCGCTTATTGGCCGGGTTTACAAGCTTGCAATGGCCTTTATAATCCGTCCATTTATCTTCTAATTTTCCTTCCGGGATTTTTGCATCAAGCATATCAATATGAAAATTTGCGAATTTGAAAATGTACTTAAAGACTGAGCGCTGTTTATTTTAACCAGCCAAAATAAAAACTTAGCGGCATCATGGCAAATGCTAAGGGAACTACAACAGAAAAAGCATAGCCACACCAACGTATCAATATCAAATGCCTTTTATTATAAACACCCATGGTTTTAAAGGCGCTATAAAAGCCATGCGCCAAATGGTAGCCAAGCGAGATGCAGCCAAGTATATAAACAACCACAATCCATGTTTGGCTGAATACTTCCCGCATTTTATCGTACAAATTAATTTCTTCTCCAAGCAAAAAACCCTGGTGGACCCTGTTAGGCAACCAAAAATCTGCCAGGTGCACAATTAAAAACAATAATACAATCGTTCCGAGCAAACCCATACTGCGACTGTACCACTTGCTGCCCCTGTTTCCATAAGATACAGCATAGGGCTGGTCGCCGCGCTTTTTTCTGTTGGACACTTCGAGCATAAGGCCTTGTACAATATGTAAAACAATTCCGGCAAACAACCCGATTTCCAAAACGCGGGGTACCCAATAGCCGCCCATAAAATGCGCTGCTTCATTAAACATTTTACCGCCATCGTTGGCCCAAATGCAGGCATTTAACCCCACGTGAACAATCAAAAAAAGGATGAGAAAGATTCCGGTTAAGGCCATTGAGATTTTCTGACCTATCGAAGATGTAAAAACCTGCTTCCAAGTCATATTTGCAAGATTAGTTTAGAAAAATCCGCCCGCAAAATTACAGTACGAATGTCACACTTATGTCAAAAAAAATGTTTTACACGATTATGCTATAAAATATCCGGCAAAGTTTCCGCTTATCTAAAATTTGTTCCCGCAATACATCTGTTTTATACTTTTGATACATGCGCAAGCTTTTAAATATTTTATGGAACAGCTTTAAAATGTCGCTTGGCGAATTAAAAAACAATAAGCTGCGCAGCGGGCTTTCATTAACGGGTGTTGCTTTTGGCATATTTTGCATTATAAGCGTGCTTACCACCGTAAACAGCCTGGAGTATAAAATTCAAAGCGATATTGCTGCGCTTGGCACCAATACTATTTACGTGGATAAATGGGAATACGGCGCACAGGAAGACAATGATTTCCCCTGGTGGAAATTCGTAAACCGGCCCGACCCCAAATTCCGGGATGTCAAGCTGATAAAACAACGCAGCCAGCTTGCAGAAAACGTGGCATTTTTTATTGACGACAATGCTGATGTAAAATACCAGAACCAGGAAGTAAAGAGGGCAAACATTTATGGCATAAGCGAAGAGTTCAGCCAGATACAGAATATTGACCTGATACAGGGACGCTATTTTACTGAAACAGAATTTAATAATGGCAGCCCTGTGGTGGTAATAGGATACGAAAATGCCAGGCTGTTATTTGGCGCTGCAAATAATGCAGTTGGCAAAGTGGTGACCTTCAGCAATTTTAAAGCAACGGTTATAGGCGTTATTGAAAAGCAGGGAAGCAGCTTTGGCCCGGGGTATAATTTTGATGAAGCGCTTATTCTTCCTTATCATTTCTATACAAAAATTTATGGCGCTAATCAGCCATACAACGAGCATTATGTGATGGTAAAAGGCAGGCCTAACGTGCCTTCTGCCGCATTGGTGGACGAACTGAAAGGCGTTATGCGCCAGATACGCAGGCTTAGCCCAAAACAGGAAGATAATTTTGCACTGAACGATATTAATTTTATGACCGAGGCTGTAAGCGGCTTTTTCGGCACCGTAAATATTGGCGGCTGGGCCATTGCCGGTTTAAGCCTGATTGTAGGCGCATTTGGTGTTGCCAACATTATGTTTGTTACCGTGCGGGAGCGCACCAGCCAGATCGGCCTTAAAAAAGCCATAGGCGCAAAAAGCAGAACAATATTGCTGGAGTTTTTATTGGAAAGCGCTTTTCTCTGTATCATCGGCGGTTTTATTGGCCTGCTTATGGTGTGGGGGCTTGCTGCTATTTTAAGTGCAGTACTCCCCTTTCCCATTGTTATTTCAGGCGGAATAATCATTCTTGCATTTTCAATTTGCGTAATACTTGGCATTCTTTCCGGAATTATACCGGCTTCCATCGCTGCCCGCATGAACCCTGTTGTGGCCATAAGAAGCAAGTGAGGCTTACGGGTGCGCCTGATTATTTTTTTAAACACTCAATATTCAATACGCAATGTTCAATTGTGAACGCTCTGAAAAAATGAATATTGATCATTGGCTATTGAGTATTCTTCTTCCATTTTTTAAACCAGCTTCTTAACAATTTCAAAATCATAATTCTTTATTGTAATTAACAGGGGCAAATTATCTTCGCGCCCAATAAAGTTCTTGGAAAGGATGATTACGAGAAGAAATATCAGGGTTAAGGTAATGCAGGTTTTATACCAGCTTGACAGCACAGGCAATATTTCAGACAATGAGGCCATAAAAATGCTGGATAACCGGCTCGAGCAAACACCCCGTCTTTTCACCTATCTTATTTATTTTCTTACCGAAGTGGCCCGCTATGCAGAAAAAGATGCCAGCCAGCGGGCATCCAAACACCTCGCCACAGCAGAAGACAAAAACGTAAATACAAAACTTTCAGGCAATACGGTTTTGTGGGCCATACTGGAAAACCATTCTTACAGGCAGGCGATGGCAAAATACAGGTTTTGCTTCGATACCACAGAAGAGCTGGTGCGCAGCACGTATGAGGCATTGGTTCCAACAGAAAAATATAAACAGTATATTCATTTGCAAAACAGGGATATAAAGATGGAAAGGGATATGCTTACTTATATTTTTTCTGACCTGATGCTGCCTGAAGAAAATTTTGTGGCGCATATAGAGGAAAACTTTACCAATTGGGACGATGATGCAGAAATGCTGAACGTGCTTATGCTGAATGAGCTGCAAAAGCCATCTGTTCTGAACCTGCAGCAAATGCCGGATGCCGAAAAGAAAACATTTGCAAAAGAATTGCTGCAAACAGCTATCAGCAAAAAAGACCATGTAGCCGGCCTGATTAAAGCACGTTTAAAAAACTGGGACCCCGAACGAATTGCGGTATTGGATATGATACTGATGCAAATGGGCGTGTGCGAGTTTTTATATTTTCCAACCATTCCGCCAAAAGTTACCATTAACGAATATATTGACCTGGCAAAAGATTACAGCACGGCGCAGAGCGGCCATTTTGTAAATGGCATTTTAGATGGCATTCATAAAGACCTGGTGGCGCAAAACAAGATTTACAAAACCGATTTTAAATCGAAAAAGGCCAATTGAGAAAACAGTACATTTGCCCACTTAATATGAAATATTTATTTTTTCTTATTATAGCTGTCTTTGCCATTGCATCCTGCAATAACGCTGGTGATGATAGCGAAAGCCCCCGGAACCTGGAGGCTTTGAGAAAAGATTCTGCAAAATTCACCACCGTTCAATGGCTGGATACAGCTTATAATTTCGGCGCAAAAAAAATGGGTGATGTGGTGAACATCACCTTCCGTTGTAAAAACACAGGCGATAAGCCTTTGTATTTAATTGATGTGCGCCCAAGCTGCGGCTGCACCGTGGCCGATTATACAAAAGAGCCTGTTGCCCCCGGCAGGGAAGGCAGGGTGGATGCACAGTTCGATACCAAAAAAAGCCATGCAGGCGATGTACATAAATCTATCTTCGTAACCACCAATACGGCAGCCGGCGAAGGACATAGGTCGCTCCTGTTTTCCGGCACGGTGCTGGCAGATTCTGCAACAGCTAAATAATTTAAAATCTTAATTAATACTTCGAAAATGACACAAATGCTTACTGTTTTTTTAATGGCTTCACCCGATGGTCAGCCTAACTCGAGTTTTTCTTTAATTATGATGGGCGCCATCATCCTGGTGTTCTGGTTGTTTATGATACGCCCGCAGGCTAAAAAGGCAAAGGAGCAGAAAAAATTTATAGAAAACCTTCAGAAGGGAGATAAGATAGTAACCATAGCCGGCATTCACGGCACTATCAACAAGCTGAATGAAGATAACACGCTGCAGCTTGAGACCAGCCCCGGCAGTTATATAAAGATTGAAAAATCTGCCATCAGCATGGAATGGACGGTCCAGGTAAATAAACCGGTGGCGGAAGCAGAAAAAAAATAAGGCGCCGATATTTGTTTTTTAAATCCGGAGTTGAAAGCAATTCCGGATTTTTTATTTTCATAAAAAAATCTTCATGCTTAAAATAGGATTAACCGGCGGAATGGGCAGTGGCAAAACAACGGTTTCTAAAATATTCAGCGTATTGGGTATTCCCGTTTTTTATGCAGATGATGCTGCCAAAACCATTATGAATGAAGATGCCGGTTTAAAGCAAAGCATCATTAATTTATTTGGCCAGGCGGCTTACATGAACAATGAGCTGAACAGGAAATACATTGCCGGCATTGCTTTTAATGACAAGTTTAAGCTGGAGCAACTGAATGCGCTTGTTCATCCTGTAACCATTGCTGCGGCTGATGAGTGGATGAATGCCCAAACATCGTCTTACGTAATTAAAGAAGCCGCCTTAATGTTTGAATCGCCGGCTGCCGCCAGCCTCGATTATGTAATCGGCGTGTATGCGCCGCAGCATTTACGCCTGCAAAGAGTAATGAACAGAGATAATACCACGCGGGAAGCTGTGCTGGCCCGCATGCACAACCAGCTTGATGAAACCATTAAAATGAAGCTCTGCGATTTTGTTATCATCAACGATGAGCATACTGCTGTATTGCCGCAGGTGCTGGCATTGCACAAAAAGTTTTTGGAAATGGCGGGCTGAGGATTGTGCTCACAGGTTACGCAAATCAACACCGATAAATTTATTCTGCGGGAATCAACTGCACATAAATAATAAAGCCCTTCACCGCAGGAGTTTGAAGAAGCTTCTAATGAATCTTCGAAAACGGCACGTTGGTAATGGGATATTCCTTCCAGTCCTTATAATCAAAATGCCACCATTCATATTCATATACCGTAAAGCCTTCCGCTTCCATTTTTGAGCGCAGCAAATCCCGCATCTTTCTTTGCTCAGCCGTACCTCCGGTATAATTGGGATAGGAGCGTTCCGTCATCTCGTCATAGTTACCTGTCATTTCAATTTCTTTACCGGTTTTAAGGTCGTACAGGCTCAGGTCAACAGCGCAGCCGCGGTTATGCCTCGAACCATTTTTCGGGTTGGCTACAAATTTCTTTTTGTCTTCCGGTGTTACTTCCCAAAAAAGCCTGGTTACGTGCCAGGGCCTGTAACCATCAAATACCACAAGGCCGTAGCCCAGGGGCTTTAAGGCAGCATTTACCCGTACCAATGCTTCGGCAGCAGGCCTTTGCAAAAAAGCCCTTGCTTCTTTATACACCGGCCGGCCCACAAAATTATTGCTGGTGGCATAGCGTATATCAAGATGAACAGAAGTATCCAGCTTAACCAGCTCAACCAGGTCTGTTGGTTTGAAACTGCCGGCTTCCTGCGGTGGTTTTACGCGGCAGCTTTCAGCCGAAAACGATATCAAATATATAAATGCTATAAAAAAATATTTCATCCGTAAATGTTTTGTTTTTCCAATGGTCGGATGGAACCTCGCTATGTACATTCCCCTGTGTGGGAAAGAATTATCATGCTCGGTTTCATACAAACTATTAATTACTGTTATGAAATTAGCTGCTTTTTATTGCATTTTGCCTGGCTGAAAATAGTAGAATTAAAATTACTAACCCAGATTATAGCCAGTTTTTTACGCCTAATGCAAAAAAACCGGAAACATAATGCTTTCAAAAAAAGAAAGCTTCCTTTTTATTCAACAGTTATCTTTGGCCGGTGTATGCAAGCGTCATGACAAAAATTTTCGTTAAGATTTTTTGATAAAAGATAAAAAGAGATTTGTTATAAATCTATTATAGCTTAGCATTTTAAAATCTGCTTCCGCTTTATTGTATTCGTTATACATATTAAACAGCCTTTTAAGTTAGTAATTTGTTACTTGTAAATTATAATACCTGCTTCTTTAATTTTGTTCTATTAAAAAAATAGTAGCTCATGGGTTATATCCCTTCGCAGGAACGTTATACTGCAATGCAATATAACCGTTGTGGCAATAGCGGTGTGTTGTTGCCGGCAATTTCATTAGGGCTTTGGCAGAATTTCGGATCTATAGATAATTTCGAAAATGGCAGAAAAATAATTCGTCATGCTTTTGATAAAGGTATAACACATTTTGACCTTGCCAATAATTATGGACCGGTTTCCGGCAGTGCAGAAGAAAATTTTGGTAAGATATTAAGACAGGATTTTGGCTGCAGCTATCGCGATGAAATGCTTATTTCTTCTAAAGCCGGTTATACTATGTGGCAGGGCCCTTACGGTGATTGGGGTTCGCGGAAGCATTTAATTACAAGCTGCAATCAGAGTTTAAAGAGAATGGGGCTTGAATATATTGATATATTTTATTCCCATCGCCCTGATCCAAATACACCTGTGGAAGAAACAATGATCGCGCTGGATTATATTGTAAGAAGCGGCAAAGCTTTATATGCGGGCATTTGCAATTACAATGTGGAACAATCAAGGCAGGCGATTGACATATTAAAAAACCTGGGTACGCCCTGCTTAATCCATCAGCCCAAATATTCCATGTTTGTACGCTGGGTAGAAGATGGCCTGCTGGATATATTGGATAATAATGGGATCGGTTGTATTGCATTTGCACCGCTTGAGCAAAGTATGCGCACCGCTTCTATGTATATAAAAGGCATTACTGAAGGTTTGCGCCCTGCCGGCACAACAGGTTATTATATTAAAAAACTAAATGAAATCGCCCAGAAACGAAATCAGTCATTGGCGCAAATGTCATTAGCGTGGGTGCTAAAAGACAAGCGGGTTACGAGCGTGCTGATTGGTGCAGGCTCGGCGGAACAATTAGATAATAATCTTGCTGCATTAAACAACCTAAAGTTTACTGACGAAGAACTTTCTGCTATTGAAGCAATCTTACATTAACATGGATTTTATATTTCTGTATGTATATAAAAATATTTACCGTAATTGTTTTTGCCTGTTTTTCTGTAGCATTAACTGCGCAGCAGCCGGCATTTAAGCTGAATGAGCAAAAAACAGATTCGCTTCTGCACAAAACTTATCCGTCTTCCTTACCAGGCATTTCAATCGGCATTGTTCAAAATGGCAAAACCGTGTATAAGAAAAGCTATGGCATAAGTAATATAAATACCGGCAATCAGCTTACCGATTCATCCAATTTCAATATCTGTTCCTTAACCAAACAATTTACAGCAATAGCAATACTGCAGCTTGAACAAAAACATCTGCTTTCATTAAATGATAAGCTAAGCAGGTTCTTTCCTGCCATGAACAAAAAGCTGGCAGATGCCATTACGGTAAAACAACTGCTCACACACACTTCAGGCATTCCCGATCATTATAGTTATACCAACACAGCAGGCATGCAGCATGCGCATAATATGGATGTTTATACTGCTGTTAAGCATGCTGACAGCACCTATTTTACGCCAGGCACAAAATTCCGTTACAGTAATACGGCGTATTGTTTGCTGGCTTTAATCATAGAAAAATTAAGCGGTGAAACCTATAATGATTATATGGCTGAACACGTATTTAAACCTGCGGGCATGAAGCATACAGTGATATGGAATGAAACCGCAACAATATTCAACGAAGTAACCGCTTATGAACGCGACAGCCTTAATAATTTAATACGCTCCGGCGCCAATGAGCATATATTCTTTTCAACCGAAGGCGATGGCGGCATATATGCTTCGGTTAACGATTATATACAATGGTTTACTGCACTGCAGGGAGGCAAAGTGTTTAACAGGAAGATTGTTGATAAAGCACGCAGCCTTGCGTTTATAATAGATAAGAACAAAAAAACAGGTTATGGCTTCGGCTGGTTTATTGATGAGCAGGATGACCACCCCAAAGTATATCATAGTGGTGATAACGGCGGTTTCAGAACGTATTGTTTCAGCATACCCGCTTTCAGTTATCTTATTGTAATTTTTGCTAACCGCAACGATGTGGATGTTGAAAAAATCGTTCAGCAAATCGTGCACCTGCAATTTCCAACGTTAAAAAACTTTACGCCAATAGAAGTGCTTACTTCCTGATGAAGGCGTATTCATTGCCCCGACAATCCCGATTTTCGCCGCATCATTTTTGATTTTTACCTCATTATATTCCTAACTTACTCTTTTATGATTTTAATTTGAAAAAGAAATGGTGAACAAGAGATCACTAACGGTTATTATACATGTAATTGGTTGTATAGTTTTCTTAGCGATACCTGTTTTTCTTACACCGGATTTTCCACGTTCTCTAAATATTTTTAGCAACAGGCCTACTCAAAGAGACCTTATTGCCTATGCATTAATGGTCTCTTTTTTTTACCTGAACTTCTTCGTGCTCATACCCAGGTTATATGTAGCAAAAAAGTATTTTGTTTTTTTCAGCATTGGCTTTATATGTTTCCTGCTTATTTCATTTGCGCCATCTGTTCTCATACCTCAGAACAACAGAGTTATGGAAGAAAGTTTCAGGGACATGCCGCCACCGCCTGCCAATGGCAGTCAAAACAGCAGGCCCCCGGCGCCACGGGATTCTTCGTTAAGAGGGCCGCAGGGCTCGCTGAGAAGACCGTCTTCCCGAAACATGCGCAGAATGCCGCCGCCAGGGGAGCTTAATAATTATCTCCTTGGCGTTTTGCACTATTTTTTCATCTTCATTGCCATTGTTTTCTTCTCGCTTATATTAACTATCAACAACCGCCTGAAACAATCTCAGAAAGAAAAACTCCAGGCTGAGCTCAGGTATTTAAAAGCGCAGATAAACCCGCATTTTTTATTTAATACGCTTAATACCATTTATTCACTTGCCATTGAAAGATCGCAGGCCACGGCGACAGCGGTGGTAAAGCTTTCGGCCATGATGCGTTATGTAATTAACGATTCAGGCAAAGACTTTGTACTGCTTGAACAGGAAGTGAATTATATCAACAATTATATCGAATTGCAAAGAATGCGCTTCGGCGATTCCATCCACCTTGATTTTAAAGTAGAAGGAAATGCATCGGGCAAAATGATCGCGCCGATTATCCTGATCCCTTTTATTGAAAACGCTTTTAAATACGGTGTGAATGCAGAAGAAGTTTCCGTGATCAATATCCATATTTATATTGAAGAAAGCACACTGCAATTAATTGTTGAAAACAATAAAGTAAAGATTGCAAAGCCCATTGAAGAACGTACCGGGCTTGGCATTGCAAACACCAGAAACCGGTTAGGGCTTTTATATCCCGGCAAGCACGAACTTGTAGTTAAAGACGGCGATATATTTTATATTTCACTTACTTTGAATTTAGAATGATATCAGCCATTGCCATAGATGATGAATTACCGGCGCTGAAAGTGCTGGAAAACTTTTGCGGCCAAACGAATTTCATCTGCCTGCAAAAAACTTTTAATAAGCCACACGAAGCGTTAAAGTACCTGCAGCAGTTTCCGGCTGATCTTTTATTTCTTGATATTAATATGCCTTCCCTGTCGGGCATTGACCTGTATAAAGCAACCAATAAAAATGCAATGGCGATATTTACAACAGCGTACAGCGAATATGCAGTGGAAGGTTTTAACCTGAACGCGGTTGATTATCTTTTAAAGCCTTTTACATTCGATCGCTTTATGCAGGCCGTTAATAAAGCGCAGGATTATTACAATTACCTGCATGCCCAGAAGCAGGACGAACAACATATTTTTATAAGGGCCGACTACAGCCTTGTAAAAATTAACATGCAGGATATTGTTTTTATTGAAGGGCGCGACGATTATTTAAAAATACACCAGTTAAACCAAAAGCCGCTTGTAACCAGGTTAACCATGAAGGCAATGCTCGAAAAACTGCCCGCTGCGCAATTCATACGTGTGCACCGCTCTTATATTATATCCCTTAATTATATTCAAACAGTACGCAATAAAAATATAACGGTCAATGGCGTTGAAATACCTATAAGCAGCAGTTACGAAGATGATTTTTTTAAACGCTTTAACCGGTGAGGTAATAACCTCTGAATTCTTTCCGTTTACCTCAAATATTTCACCAGAGCAGCTTTAATAATAATATTTGAGGCCTATCCTCATTTAAAAATACTTATGAAAAGAAAAGATCTTTTAAAGAAAGGGGTTACCGCAACCCTACATTTCACCAGCATTGCACCCATCATAAAATCCTGTTCAAAAGAAGGTACCGGCGCCATAAGCGCAAACGGGCCAATAGCGCCCACACCTGTATTTTCCTGCGGGTGCACCCGCAGGGCCCGGCACCTTCAGCTGCATATTTTCGGCGCCGGTGGCGAATCCCTCCTGTCGGCCAGGGTTGCTTTTTCACCTGATGTTTGCAATACAGTCTATACTGCCGCAGCCACATATTATACCAGGGGCGTACAGCGCACAAACACAGCCTGCGGCAACTTTTTCTCAACCTCACTGGCAATGGCGGAAGGCGGTGTACCTGCTCACTCTATAACTGTTTCGGCATGATACAGCAAAACGCAGCCAGAATATTTCCTGCAAAAGACCGCAGCATTGTAACCACCGGATGGATGAAGAGCTGCGCCCTGTTTAAGCAGGCCGCTTACAACAATTCATTGTTCGGTAATTTTTATAATGTGCAGGATGATGTGCTTTCTTCCAAAAGAACATTAAGCTTTACTGCCGAACGGGATGCCGATCTCATTATCCTGCCAATAACGGGAACAATTATTTACAATGACAGTTGTGGCAGCAATGCCGTTATAGAAGGCGGTAAAATGCAGTATTTCTCTGTAAAACAACATGCGCAGGTTAAAATATTCAACCCTTACGATGATGTGTTTGTAAACTTTCTGCGTATATGGCTGAAGCCCGGCAGCTTAAACACTATCATCAGCACCGCCTGTTTTTCCTTTGAGCGCGAAGCCAATAAAAACAAATTGCTGCGGTTATTTGTGGGTTATAACCATAACCGGCAGGCCGTAAATTTTTTTATTGGCAAATTTGATGGCTGCCAAAAAGCTTTGCACAAGGTTTTTCAACCGGGCAACATGGTTTTTGCATTTGTGATTGAAGGCGCTTTTGAAGTGCAGTGCAGGCCATTGGAATCAAGGGACGCGCTGGCTTTATGGAATGTGGATAAAGTGGATATCAAAGCGCTTTCAGGCAATGCTGTTATATTAATGATAGATATGCCCGGCGCCGTATAGCCCAATCATGCAAACAGCTTCCTGATATCAATTTTCATACTTATTGTTACTGTAGGTTAGCAGGCTATAGAAAATATGGTTATGTGAGTTACGCTTCAACTTACGTGTTTCTATGTTTTCCTGCATAACTGATGAACCCTGTTTATCTGCGTGGTTTATTTTAAAGCGCTGCACATTTTTACAACATGAAATATAAGCGCTTCATGCAACGGCAATAGTATTTTTGCCATTGATGAGCAAAAAACAAATAGCCTGCTCCGTACTTGACCTTGCCGCCGTAACGGAAGGCTCAACGCCGGAATATAGTTTTAAGAAGAGCCTTAAGCTGGCACAATATGCCGAGAATTTGGGATACACACGTTACTGGCTGGCCGAACACCACAACATTGCGGGCATAGCCAGCGCTGCCACATCGGTGCTGATCGGTTATATAGCAGGCGGCACAAAAACCATTCGCGTAGGGTCAGGCGGTATTATGCTGCCCAATCATTCATCTCTAATCATAGCGGAACAGTTTGGCACACTGGGCTGCCTTTATCCCGGCAGGATTGACCTGGGCATAGGACGTGCGCCGGGCACAGACCAACTGACCGCAATGGTTATCCGCCGTAATTCAAACCTTGGGGCAGAAGACTTTCCGCAGCAGGTAATAGAATTAAAGACCTATTTCTCCAAAGAAAACAGCACCGCCAAAGTACGGGCCATTCCCGGCGAAGACGTTGATATGCCAATATGGATATTAGGCTCAAGCACAGACAGCGCACACCTGGCGGCTTATTTTGGAATGCCTTATGCATTTGCGGGCCATTTTGCACCGGCACAAATGCAAACGGCTTTTGGTATTTACAAAAATGAATTCAGGCCTTCGGAACAAGCCAGCCAGCCTTATATCATGGCTTGTGTAAATACCATTGCGGCTGATACAGATGAAGAAGCAAATTACCTCGCCACATCGGCTTACCAGGCTTTTCTCGGCATCATTCGCAATAAACGGCAACTGCTGCAACCGCCTGTAAAAAACATGGCTGATTTATGGAACGAGGCTGAAAAAACACAGGTGCTGCAAATGCTTGCCGGCTCGTTCATTGGCAGTGCCTCAACCATTCAGAAAAATATACAAGCCTTTGTTGCCCAAACCGGCGTTGATGAGCTCATGTTCAATGCGCACATGTATGATTTTGATGCAAAAATGCATTCCTATAAATTAATGAGCGAAGTGATGCGAAGAGAATTTTAAGCGTCATGAAACGTATTGCTGAACTGAAAGAATGACGATCTTCTGCAAACATCATAAAAATTAAAAACCGGACTCGCAAAGATGCGAACCCGGTTAAGCATTTCAGTGGCAATATGTATTGCTTTTTGCCGGTATATCACTGCACAGACAGTTTTGGCCTTTCACACTAATTAAAATTACTGAAATGCTCAATAACCTGTATTTTGTATTAAAACGCCTCCGCTGTTATCAATTTCTGTTTGAGGAATTGGCCACACTTCATTTTTATTAGCTTCCCAACCCAATGAGCCAAAAATGGTAGAACCACGGCCCTGACGAATAACATCGAAATAGCGGTCTCCCTCCATAGCTAATTCAACCCGGCGTTCGTTCCAAATAGCAGTTTGTAAAGTCGTTTGGTCAGTAGTTGTAACTTCAGGCAATATAGAACTATTGCTGCCCCTTGCCCTGGCGCGGATTAACTCCAAAGAAGCTAAGGCATCAGCCGTATTGCCCAATTCATTGTTAGCTTCTGCATTCATTAAAAGCACTTCTGCATAACGAATAACCCTTATATTCTGGCCTGCCCCTGAATTGGTTGCCTGGGCCACCGTAAATGGCACATAGGATTTCATATTATACCTGGTAGGGGCGCCTGCAGTGGCAGCAGGCACTTCATCTCCGCTCGGGGTGGTGGAACCGGCAGTCATTATAGTATATTCCCTGCGGGGATCATCTGTTTCAAATGCACTGTCTAAGTTAGAAGTAGGAACATTAAATCCCCAGCCTGCGCTTGCATCCCGGTTTCCCTGCACTTGCGAATACTGGCAATCGCTGATATCATCATCGCCACTTACATAATCGCACTGTATCTCAAAAATTGATTCAGAATTATTTTCATTGGCAATACGGAATAATTGGTAAAAATTGGAAAACAGGCTGTATTTACCAGATTGTATAACCTCATTGGTATAAGTTAACACATCTTCCCAATTTTCCCTGTACATAGACACTTTTGCATGCAATGCAAGGGCGGCATATTTAGTGGCCCGTCCTAGTTCAGATGTAGAGACTTCAGTAGGAAGCCCCGCTGCCGCAATAGTCAGGTCATTTTCCACAGAATCATATATTTCAGAAGATTCGTTTTGGGAAGGGTTTAATTCTTCTGCCGTGGTTGGAACATGCAATACCAGGGGAACGCGCCCAAAGGCTCTTACAAGCCTGAAGTACGACCAGGCCCTTACAAACCTTGCTTCTGCCAGGTATCGCACTTTATCATCATCACTCACCGTGCTCATGGTATCTACATGATCTAATACCTGGTTGCAATAATTAATATTCTGGTATTGGGCTGTCCAAAACCCATCTAACTGGCTTTGGCTGGCTGTAACAGTAAAGCTATTATATTGGTTAAAATAAGTAGCATCACTGGTTACGCTTCCTTTTTCAGCATCATCCGATCCCGTTTCTTCAATGGCTATTGCAGGGAAAGCTACATTTCCCCAGCTGCGAAGGTTGGCATAAATGGAGTTAACAGCGCTTTCTGCATCGGAAGCTGATTGCCAAAAAGTACTTGCAGCAGGCTGTCCTTCCAGGTTTGCAGATGCGTCTGTAAAGCTTTTAGAGCAGGATGACATGCCCAGGAGGGCAATAGCAATGATGCAGACAGCCTGAACCAAAAGGCGTTGTTTATAGCTTTGTTTAATTTTATTTTGTTGTAACATAATTCATTGTTTATTAATCATTAAAATGTAAGGTTCACGCCGATTATATATATGGCGGCCAGGGGGTACACATTATTATCAATGCCCCGGGAGCCCGGATTGCCGGTAACTTCAGGAGTGAACCCGGTATATTTAGTGAAAATAACAGGGTTTTGGGCGTTGAAATAGCACCTGAAATTTTGAATACCTATTTTCTGCAAAGTGTTTTGCGGCAACGTATAACCCAGCTGGATATTCCTAATTCTGAAATAACTGCCGCTTTCTACATACCAGGAGTTTGTATAATAATTCTCATTACCCCCCACATTTACGGAAGGGTTGGTGGTAGAAGTACCTTCTCCATGCCAGCGGTTTTCATAAAACGCTTTTGTCCAGTTTTCATTACCATATCGCAAACCTTTATTTGCATTATACACATCTGCATCAGCTACGCCGTTAAAGTCTAAGGACAGATCGAATGATTTATAGCTTACACTGGTATTAATCCCATAAAAGTATTTCGGGTTTGGATTGCCGATTGCCTGCCTGTCGTTGCCGGAAAGCGGGCCGCTTTTGGTTGTGCTTTCATATTTGAAATCTCCTGGCTGGGCGTCGGGCTGATACAGGTTGCCGTCAGCATCAGCATAAGAATCAATTTCAGACTGATTCTGGAATATGCCAATTACTTTATAACCATAAAACACGCCAACGGGCTGCCCCACTTTGGTAACGGTACCATATTCACCGCCGGTGGAAGCGCTTCCTCCGGAATACAGGGTAGAGCCTAATACATCGCTCTTTAAGAAGATATTGCTGTTGGAAGAGAAATTGCCACCTATGCTATAAGACCAGTCATCATTAATTTTATCATGCCAGTTTACACCAATCTCTATGCCCCTGTTGCGCATGTCTCCCACATTTTCCAGTATAGTGGAAGTGGTTGTGCCGGATGATGCCAAAACGGCTACAGGAAAAACAAAGTCTTTGGTTAGTTTATTGTAAAGGTCAATATCTACGCTCAGGCGGTTGGCCAGCAAAGCCGCTTCTAAGCCAATATCAGTGCCTATTGTCTTTTCCCACTTTAATGGGTTAGGCTCCAGGGTTGCAATACTTTCACCTGTGGATATATCTCCCGTGCCTCCATATATAATACTGCTGCTCGTAGTGGTTTGGGTAGCAACATAGGTTGGAACGCCACTATTGCCAACAGCACCCCAGCTTGCTTTCAGTTTCAAAGCATCAAACACTTTCTGATTGCGCATAAAACTTTCATTGGAAAGAATCCAGGCAACACCAAAAGAAGGCAAGAATGCTCTTCCGAAATTAGATGTAAACTTGCTGCTTGCGTCAGACCTTAATGTACCGGTAAATGTATAGCGGTTGCTGAATGAATACGTCAACCGGCCAAAGTAAGAGCTTACTTTCTCCAATGCCGGATATGTTTGCACGCCATCTGAGCTTATTATATTGTAATACGTTGAAGAATTGGAAGAACTGAAATACCATGTAGAAGGGTCATCAGATAAAGTTCCGTCGGTAGTTGTAGCCACTGCCTGCCTGGCGAAATTACGATAAGCCGTCTGTCCTGCCAGTGCAGTAATCCTGTGCTCGCCAAATGTCTTATTATATGTTAGCGTGTTTTCAATAATCCAGTTCTTTACAGAAGTTCTCGTTTCCGATAAAGTATAGGTGGAGCTGTATTGGGTAGAAGTGGCATCATATACCGGCGTAAAGCTCTGCTCCTCTGCATTCTCATATATGCCTCCAATACTGCTGTGCCAGGTAAAATATTTTGCAAAATTGATGTCTATATAGGCATTGCCATTTAAATGATATTCCTGCGTTGTAGCATGATTGTAATCCAGCGTAACCTGTGGATTGGATATGGCAGACCCCAGGCCATAGGTGGCCGGATCGCCATAACTCCCGTCAGCATTTTTTGGGGAAAGAATAGGCGGCGCTGTATATAACTGGCGCCAGATAGAACCTGGCGGATCAAAAGATTTGCTGTAATTGCCAATAACATTATATCCCACTTTTATATGGTTTGATATTTTTACATCATTCCTGAAATTAGCGGTATATCGGTCATAGGTATTGGTTTTTAAAATGCCTTGCTGGTTTAAATAGCCTAAGGACAGGTTATAAGTTGATTTTTCAGCTCCGCCATTAACAGATATCTGGTGATTAGTCATTAAAGCAGGCCGCAAAGCCACGTCAAACCAATCGGTACCTTCCCCAAACTGGGAAGAATCCAATACATCTGTGCCCCCTGTTAAACGTGTCAGTTCGTTAAACATTACAGCATACTCATATCCATTTGCCATTTTGGGAATATTAGAGGCTATTTGCGCACCCACTGAGCCATTATAATTTATAGCAACCTTGCCGGATGCGCCTTTTTTGGTGGTAATTAATACCACACCATTTGCGCCCCTTACCCCATAAATAGATTCACTGGAAGCATCTTTTAATATGCTCATGGTTTCTATATCGTTGGGATTGAGAAAACTAATATCGCTAAACCAAACGCCGTCCACAACATACAGCGGCGCTGTTGTAGAGGAGTAACCGCCCAGGCCCCGTATGGTAATTTGGGGGGATGACCCCGGTGTTCCGGTATTGGTAATCTGCACACCCGCCACCTTACCCTGCAAACCACTCAGCGGGTTTACTACGCCCTGTTTAGATATTTCATTTCCGTTAATTTGAGTAACTGAACCGGTTACATCTATCTTCCGCTGCGTACCATATCCCACCACCACCACATCGGTTAATTGCGCAGAGGCGATATTCATAGATACATTTATTGTAGTTTGACTGCCAACGGTTATTTCCTGGTCCTGGTAGCCTACATGGGAAAAAACAAGCACATCAGCCGGAGAAGCGTTTAGTTGATAAACACCCTGGTCATTTGTGGTAGCGCCTGTTTTGGTATTCTTTTTCTGAACCGATACGCCTGATAAGGGCTTTCCGGCAGAGTCGGTTACTGTTCCCGTAACCTGTGTTTGAGCGTTCACTGTGTTTTGTAAGGCAATGAGTGCAACCGTTATAAATAACATTCTCAAGGCCAAAAACCTGTGTTTAATACAAATCCTCATATTTATAGTATTTGAAAAATTATGACTAAATCAATCGTATTCTTTTAACGCAAAAGGAAAATCGTTACTCCTCTTCCCTATTGTTTCTTAAATTTTATTTGAATTATTGTGTAAAGCAATCGCATCAATAAAAAAGTTTTTGAGTTAAAGGCGTTTTTATAGAGATACAGTATAAAATCCTGCATCGCTCTTAAAGACAAAATGTGTAACTATTACGCTGCAAATAATTTATAAAATTCATAACATAACAATTTGATAAAAAATAAAGCATGATTATGCTATGAAAGGTTTCGATTTTAAAAGACTTGCTCACCGGCAGCCCGGCAATAGATGTGATTAAAATAAACATCAGGCTTGCGCTATTGGAACAAGACCTTGATAATATTAAAATCAAAACCATTTTATCGCCGCCCCGGACAACCGATTGGATGACGGAAGCGGGAAAGCAGAAATTAAAAGCTTACGGCATGGCACCGCCCAATATTAAACAACAGGTTTGCACACTGGAAGCTTTTCAGCAGAAAGAAGCCGTTCAATGCCCGCGCTGCAATTCTTATCATACCCAACTACTTAACAGCTTTGGCGCCACTGCCTTGAAACCTTCGATTACTTTAAATGTCATTAATTCGCACTGTATTTCCTGCTCATTTGCTTATCAAATTATAGTTGCATGATGCCGTCAATCTTATTTGAAATAAAAAACAATATTGCTTTTATTACACTTAACCGTCCTGAAAAATTAAATTCCTTTAACCGTGAAATGGCTTTGCGGCTGCAGGACAAATTAGATGCATGCCATGCATGGAAAAAGGTGCGGTGTGTTTATTTATAGTAAACACCGGATAAATTTATGCATTTGGCAATTTGTACTTGCTTTATAGGATTGTAAGATGATCTCACATTCCTGCACGTCATTCCCGCGAAGG
>NZ_JASGEX010000128.1:0-18432 GCF_047606085.1 Parafilimonas sp. | reverse complement strand
TCAATATCTTGGCCTGTTCCGTCTTTTGTAATAGGTACTTTAATTCTCTTTGTTCCTTTACTGATAGGGAAATTTTGTAACTCATGGTTTTTCAACAAAGTTACAAAATCGGAATTATTTAGACAATATAGTATATATCAAAAATATCCTTTGCAAATGATAATGGGTCTGGTCTAGGGCTTTGTCCCAATGCAAGTCGGTTCTTAATTATTTGTCTGGCAGTCTCTGGCACAAATGAATAGCCTTTTGTTGAAAGCTTTTCAAGTAAAGTCGTTTTGCCTGCACCTGGTCCACCTGTAATTATGTAAAAATTATTTTTTGTTGTCATTTAATGATAAAATCTTCAATCATAGGGATTTTCACAATTGCACACAACACGTAAATTACCGAATAGTACGAAATAATAAAAAAAATTCAGCATTGTAAATCAACGCTTTTCAATTCGCTTTTTTTTATTGTCAGTGTCGGCAATCCACCGCTTCACCTGCTTCATATAAACTGTCTAACGGGCTTATTATATTTATCAGCTTTTCCCGGCTTACATGCAAATACCGCTCTGTGGTCCTTATATCAAAATGACCTAACAATTCTTTTATATACTTTACATCAATGCCTTCTCCAGCAAATGTGTGGCAACGCTGTGGAGCAGGCTGTATATGCCCACATCCTTATTTTATTCCCGCTTTAGTTTTTGCATTGGTAAAAATTTGCTGCATGGTGCGAGAGGATAGGCTGCACCTGTTTGTTCGCTTTCAAATAAATATATTTTTGACCCGCAGGATTCCTTGTTTAATGATACATACCAGCATCTGCAGGTGGCGCTCCATTTGGCGCGGGCAATTTTCGGGCAATGTTATGTAAGCGGTTATCTTTATCAAAGTAAATGGCAATATGCTCCTGCCTTTTATGAATAATGGGTTTTTTAACTGAATGCTGTATGCAATGTGTGCGGGCATTACCATAAAGATATTTAACCTGGCTTGCATACCGACAGGCTTACTAATTATTTACGGCCACCTTTATTCACCACCGTTAAAAAAGATTCCTTCATCAACCCCCAAGGCACGGGATAGAAGCGGTTACCCCGCCGAAAGTTGGCGTGCCGTTTTGTGACGGCGTAAAAGCGTATAGCCCGGACTGCTGCTGATACCTGCACGGCTGCTGACTGCCCCAAAACCTTCTTCTTTCAATAAAAATCAACTTCCCTATTTTTGTTTCTTTAAACGATGATTATATGCAGGATGGTATTCGCAATAACTGGTCAATAGAAGAGATTTACGAAATATACAATACACCTGTTCTTGAACTGATATTAAGAGCGGCAAATGTTCACAAAAAATACAATGATACGGCAGAAGTGCAGGTTTGCACTTTACTGAGCATTAAAACCGGCGGCTGCACCGAAGACTGCGCTTACTGCCCGCAGGCGGCGCGTTATAATACCGGCATACATGTGCATGCATTGATGCAGAAAGATGAAGTGCTGGCGTATGCCCAAAAAGCAAAAGACGCGGGCAGCACCCGTTTCTGCATGGGCGCCGCCTGGCGCGAAGTGCGGGATAACCGAGACTTTGACCGTGTTTTGGAAATGGTGAAAGGCGTGAATGAAATGGGCATGGAAGTCTGCTGTACGCTGGGCATGCTTACGGAAACACAGGCGCAGAAACTGGCGGATGCCGGTTTGTATGCTTACAATCATAACCTTGATACGTCTTCTGAATATTACGAGCATATTATTACAACGCGCACTTATGGAGATCGCCTGGATACTTTAGATAATGTGCGTAAAGCCGGTGTGAGTGTTTGCTGCGGCGGAATAATTGGTTTGGGTGAAAAACAGGAAGACCGCATAAAAATGCTGCATACTTTATGTACCATGCCGGAACACCCGGAAAGCGTGCCGGTTAATGCTTTAGTGCCTGTTGCAGGAACGCCATTGGAGTATTGTCACAAAGTAGATGTTTGGGATATGGTGCGCATGATTGCCACCGCCCGCATTCTTATGCCGAAGGCAATGGTACGCTTAAGCGCAGGCCGTACAAGTATGAGCCTGAGCGAGCAGGCATTATGCTTTATGGCCGGCGCCAATTCTATTTTTGCCGGTGATAAATTATTGACCACGCCTAATCCAAGCTTTGAAGAAGATGATGCGATGTTTAATTTGCTTGGCCTGAAACCGAGGGTGGCGTTTAAGGAAGAAAAAGAATTTGCAGCAGCAGCTTTGGCATAATATAGTGCGGCTTGCCAGCGGTGAACAGGGAGTAATATCGCCGGTAATAACACCGCTTAATGCAGAGTACGGAAGATTGCTGGCGGCACATAACAGCAACAGCAAAGTGTAAGTAACAACGGCATAAATTACTTTTCCCTGGTAAGAAAAATGGGGCGTGCTGAATGCAAGCAATGCAACGATGCCAAGCGGGATGGCCGTTAATAAAATCCACGGCCTAAACTTGCCCCAGCGTGAATTTGTTCTGTCGGCAAGTGCGCCGATAACCGGGTTAAAACCAAATGCGGCAATAAGCCCCGCTGTAAGAATTAACAGGGAAGCATGTTCTGTTTTTAATCCATAAATATCTGTATAGAAATAAACAAGGTAAGTAACCAGTGTTTGAAACACAAAGTTGGCAGCCAGGTCGCCTAAACTGTAACCAAGCTTTTCAAATAACGGATAATTTTTGTGAACCGGCAATCGTATTGGAGTTCATGTATAGGTTTAATGTGTTTGAGCTTTATTTGATGACGCCGTGGCAATAACGCTGTAGAATGCAGGCTTGGGGTTAAAGTTCCTGTCGAACAGCAAGGGATAATTTGTTCTTCCGCTGACGGGCCAGTTGTTCAGCCATGACTGCCCGTCGTTAACGCCCCAGAATGTAACACGGCTGATGTTCTTTTTATATTTCAAAAACAGTTTAAACAGATCGGTGTATGATTTTGATTGTATTTGTGCAACGGAATCAGGCAAACTGTTTGCATAAGGATTCATACCGGGATCAGCTTTTGCCGTTGCGCTTACGTCGGCTGTATTATTATCCCATGGATTTCTTAAAACGCTCAGGTCAAGCTCCGTAAACATTACTTCAATGCCCAATGCAGCAAATGCTTTTATGCTTTCTTCAATGCCGGCAAGCGGAGCGTTATCTGCGCGCCAGTGCCCTTGTATGCCTACGCCATCAATGCGCACGCCGGCGGCCTGTATCTTTTTAATGATTGCAATAGCGCCTGCTCTTTTCTCCGGCTCTTCAATATTGTAATCGTTATAATATAATTTAGAATGCGGCGATGCTTGTTGCGCAAGGCGGAATGCATCTACGATATAATCCGGCCCAAGCTTTTCAAGAAACACAGAATTGCGCAGCGTGCCATCTTCATTCAATGCTTCATTCACTACGTCCCATGAATATACTTTGCCATCATAGCGGCCGGCTACCGTGTTAATATGATGCTCAACATATTGCTTTACGGAATCAGCATTTTGTACATGATGCATAAAGGCCGGCAACTGGCTATGCCATATTAATGTGTGCGCATTTACTTTAATGTTATTCTTTGCTGCAAAGGCCACTAATTTATCAGCCATATCAAAATTGTATGTATTCCATTCCGGTTCAATCATTTCGGCCTTCATACTATTTTCCGGCGTAACGGCATTGAACTGCTGTTTGATGAGCCTCACGGCCGCCGTATCTTTTCCTTCAATCTGCCGTGCGCTCATGGCGGTCCCGGTAAGAAAATCGTCTTTGAATGTTTCTTTCAGAGACGGCGTTTGCGTTGCCTGCGTTGTTGTTTTTTTATTGGTTGCACAACCAAGCGCCGCAAGTGTTATAATGAATATGTATGAATATCTTTTTATCATGCATCAATTGTTTTTTGCATTAAAAATTGTTTCCGGCGGGCCGAGATAGCCGGGCTTTAATCCGCCAAAGTCAAGCACAAATTTTTGCAGGATTACTGCCGGGCTTATCATCCGGTATTTAATGGTGTGTTTTCCCTGTTTGCTGATAGAATGGCTGGTTGTTTTTATATTGATGTTATCCGCAACCCATTTGCCCCAAACGCCGGTTTTGGTTTCATCGTTATTAAGTGAAATGATTTGTGGCGCTTCATCATAATTTTCAATGCTGTATGTTTCCGCATCAAGCAGTTCCGGTTTTCTCCGCGAGGCATACTGCGCATATTTTTTTATTACACCGGCAATCTCTTTTGCATGAGCGGAATCAAATTGCGCCGCCGCCTGTTATAATTGCCGTTTTTTCATTCGTACAGGTTTGTTTTTTCAATGGCCTCATGGAACCTCGCTATGCACATTCCCCTGTGTGAGAAAAATTATCATGCTCGGTTTCATTCGTACAAGTTTGTTTTTTCAATGGTCTCATGGAACCTCACTATGCACATTCCCCTGTGTGAGAAAAAATTATCATGCTCGGTTTCATTCGTGTATAGTTACCGTTCCATGCAGATTGATCGCTTGCACCTTTATTAACCTGCTGTGCCATACTGCGGCAGATATGGTTGATAAGACGAAAACGTGATGCTGTCTGAGCAGGCAATCCGGATGGTATTATGTGAACAATTGATAAATTTGCAGCAATGTAATTAAATTATTGTAACCGATTGCATGAAATTATTTAAGGAAAATTATTTTTCCCCCTTCTTTAACGAAGACTCCCGCACAATCAGTTCAGATTTTATAATAACCGTATTTGTCAGGTTCACGTCCCATGTGCCTTTCAGGTGATTGATTAAGGTGCGTGCGGCCACCTGGCCCATTTCAAAACCAGGATAGTTTATGGTAGTTAGCTTAGGGCTGATCACTTTACCGATGCTGTCATTATTAAAACCTACCATTGCAATATCCTGCGGTATGCGGATGCCGGCGTCTTTTAATGCCTGCATTACAACGGCCGCGCAAAAATCGTTGGTTATAAAAATGCCGTCCGGCAAATTTTTCATCGAAAGGATGCGCGTGGCTGACCTGGTGGCGTCTTCTTCTTTAAATCCGTCAATAATTAAAAGCTTTTCATTAAATTTTAAATGATTATCCTGCAAGGCTTGTTTATAACCGCGCATGCGTTCAGCATATACATTTCTTTTCAGGCTTGATGTTATATGCGCAATACGTTTGCAGCCCTGTTGTATAAGATGTGCCGTTGCATCATAACCGGCCTGGTAATTATTGATGATAACTTTTGCCCCGTCGCTGTTTTCAAAAACCCGGTCAAAAAAAACGACAGGTATATTTTTGTTTTGAAACTGTTTGAAATGGGAGAGGTCTTCCGTATCAAATGAAAGAGAAGCTATAACGCCATCCACACGTTTATGAAAAAGGTTGCGGGCATTGGCTGCTTCAAGATCTGGATTTTCTGCAGAGTGCACTATTATAAGATTATACCGGGCCTCTGTTGTAATTTTTTCAATCCCCGCCAATACCGATGTGATAAAATAACTGTTTAATTCATGCAGGATAACGCCGATCGTATGTGTTTTCTGTAACCGCAGGCTGCTGGCAAATGTATTATGCCTGTAGCCAAGCTTTTCCGCCAGCGCATTTATTCTTTTGCGCGTGGCAATGCTTATGGTAGGGCTGTCATTCAGCGCCCGGCTTACAGTGGCGGGCGATACGTTAAGCTGTTTTGCAATATCGTAAATGGTAATTTCCTTTTCAGCTTTCACTGTCAGATAACAATTTGACAGTAAATATAAAATATCTTTAAAAAAATTTATGCAATCGGTTGCTTATTTTTCTTATTATTGCTGCAAATTTTGTTTCGCCATACATTTTGAATCAATCAAACAAATTCCGTAACGCATAATCGAAAACACTATTCAAACCAGGTTCATTCATTAATCAATTGTTTTTTACAGCAAATAAAACAGTATAAATTATGCAGGTACTATCAGGAAATAAAGAATATTTCAAAGGGTTGGGGCCGGTAAAATATGAAGGCCCGGAAAGCGATAACCCGTTAGCTTTTCGCTGGTATGATGAAAACAGGGTTGTTGCGGGAAAAACATTAAAAGATCATTTCCGTTTTGCCTGTGCTTACTGGCATTCGTTTGTAAATGAAGGGAGCGATCCGTTTGGCCCCGGCACGCATATTTTTCAGTGGAATAAAAAAGCGGACGCCATAGAAAGGGCGAAGGATAAAATGGATGCAGCGTTTGAATTCATTACTAAAATGAGCCTGCCATTTTATTGCTTTCATGATACGGACCTGGTAGATTATACCACAGATGTGAAAGATAACGACAGGCGCCTGCAGACAATAGTGGAATATGCCAAACAAAAACAGAAAGACAGCGGGGTGAAATTGTTATGGGGCACGGCCAATGTTTTTTCTAATCCAAGATATATGAACGGCGCATCCACCAATCCTGATTTTACTGTTCTGGCACACGCGGCGGCGCAGGTAAAAGGCGCTATTGACGCCACCATTGAATTAGGCGGCGACGGATATGTATTCTGGGGCGGACGGGAAGGCTATATGACCTTGCTGAACACAAACATGAAGCGGGAGAAAGAACACCTGGCCCGGTTCTTACACACGGCAAAAGATTATGCAAGAAAGAATGGCTTTACAGGGATTTTTCTGATTGAGCCAAAACCAATGGAGCCTACCAAACATCAATACGATTATGATTGTGAAACGGTGATTGGCTTTTTGCGCCAGTGGGATTTGCTGGATGATTTTAAAATTAATATTGAAGTAAATCATGCCACGCTTGCAGGCCATACATTCCAGCATGAATTGCAGGTGGCTGCAGATGCGGGTGCGCTGGGCTCCCTCGATGCCAACCGCGGTGATTATCAAAACGGCTGGGATACAGATCAGTTCCCCAATAATATTAACGAGCTTACAGAAGCCATGCTTGTTTTGCTGGAAGCCGGCGGCATACAGGGCGGCGGCATTAATTTCGATGCCAAGATCCGCCGCTCTTCCACCGATCCGGCTGATATTTTCTATGCCCATATCGGCGGCATGGATACGTTTGCGCGCGCCTTGATTACGGCCGATAATATTCTCAATAAATCAGACTTCAAACAATTGCGCAAAGAACGGTATGCTTCTTACGATAGCGGCAAAGGCAAAGCATTTGAAGACGGCAGGCTTACTTTAGAAGACTTGCATGCTTATGCCGTTGAAGCAGGCGAGCCGGAAACAAGAAGCGGCAAACAGGAATATCTTGAAAACATTGTGAACAGGTATATTTAATCATGTTATTACTCGGCATAGATGTTGGCACTTCCTCCATAAAGGTTTCCGTTGTTGACGGGGCCACACAGCAAACAATCGCTTCTGCACAATACCCGGAAACAGAGAGGGAGATCATTTCATTACAGCCCGGCTGGGCAGAACAACCGCCTGAAAGGTGGTGGGAAGATGTAAAAACCGCCATCAGGAAGCTTCATCAATCGGGTAAATACAACCCGCCTGATATTGGCGCCATCGGCATCTCTTACCAAATGCATGGGCTGGTATTGCTGGATAAAGAAGGTAATGTTTTGCGCAACAGCATTATCTGGTGCGATAGCCGTGCCGTGCCTTATGGCGATAAAGCCTTTGCCGCGCTTGGTGAAACGTATTGCCTGCAGCACCTCTTAAATTCTCCGGGCAATTTTACCGCTGCAAAACTTGCGTGGGTTAAGGAAAATGAACCGGGCATTTTTGACAGGATCCATAAAATAATGCTGCCCGGCGATTTCATTGCACAACGATTAACGGGCAGCATTACCGCAACCTCCTCCTCCCTGTCAGAAGGTATATTGTGGGATTTTAAAAACAATGCCCTTGCTGAAGAGGTGATGAACTGTTTTGGTTTCGATACACGCATTATCCCTGAAATAAAGCATGTATTTGCCGAACATGGCTGGCTGGCAAAACCGGTTGCTGATGCGCTTTCATTAAAAGCGGGCATTCCGGTTTCCTATAAAGCCGGCGACCAGCCAAACAATGCGCTTTCTTTACATGTTTTTCACCCTGGCGATGTTGCGGCTACGGCAGGAACATCCGGCGTTATTTATGGTGTGAGCGATGCTTTAACCTGCGATCCGCAGAGCCGTGTAAACAGTTTTGCGCATGTAAATCACAGCAGTGCGCAAACAAGGGTAGGCGTGCTGCTTTGTATAAATGGCACGGGCATTTTAAACAAATGGATCAGGCATCTGAGCGGCAATGTTGCTTATCCTGACATGAACGCAATGGCTTCCTCTGTTAAGCCGGGCAGCGATGGTTTATTGATTTTACCCTTTGGCAACGGTGCAGAGCGCATGCTGAACAACAAAATCGTTGGCGCACATATACAGCACATTGATTTGAATAAACATGCTAACGCCCATGTGGCCCGCGCGGCGCAGGAAGGCATTGCATTCGCTTTCCGGTATGGCCTGGATATTATGCGCAGCAATGGCATGCAGCCTACTGTAATCCGTGCCGGCAGGGCTAATATGTTTTTAAGCCCTGTATTTTGCGAAGCCTTTGTAAACGCGGCCAATGTGCCCGTAGAATTATATGATTGTGATGGAAGCGTTGGCGCTGCATTGGGCGCCGGGATAGGTATTGGTTATTTTAAAAATCCGCAGGAGGCCTTTGCCAACAGCAAAAAATTACAGGTAATTAATCCGGAACAAGCCGCGCGGTATGATGAACTTTATCAGCAATGGAAAGCTGCACTGCAGAAACAACTGAATAGCGAACAGCAGTGAAATTATTAGATTGTTTAACGGGGCACATCCCAGATTTTCACAAGGCCAATAAAGCAAAATTTAGAATGCGCCTGTGCAGGAGCGCATTTTGGACAGAGCTTTGTACAGATGGGAAAATAGTATTCTGCCAGCCCACCTGCGTAAAACCCAATGTTGCCTGTTCGTGCCATTGTCAGGAGGTGACTGTCAGGCGTAAATGTTCCCCTAAACCTTGCTGAATTATGCGCATAAGTGTTGAAAGCCTTATGTCACTGGCATTATTTTCAATTCTTGAAATGTACGATTTTGTCGTCCCGCATTTTACAGCAAGTTGTTCTTGTGTCATGTTTTGCTTTTCCCGCATTTCCTGAATCAATACGCCCAATTTGAATGCTTCAAATTCTTGTTCATAAGCCTCACGGATTTCAGTGCCGCGTTTGCCATATCGTTTGTCAAGATGGTCGCTGAACGAAGTCAGGTTATTTTGTTTTTCCTTTTTCATTGAAATATTCTTTTTGAATTTTCTTTGCTAATTCGATTTCGTTTTTAGGTGCCTTTTGCGATTTTTTCTGAAAACCATTAGCAACAACAATTAATTCCCCTGGTCAAAAAAAGCAAAAGCCCAACATTGTTTTAATAATTGCCGATCAAATGCGGGCAGATGCCTGTAAAAGGGATAGCAGCGCCTCGAATATGGGCTTTCGCTGTGCAATGGATTCCTTATAATAAAGCAAACTTTACAATTTGCTGATGCCTTTATATCTAACAACGGGAATAATGCAAGAGGGGCAACTGTAGGATAGTGATCCGCCGCGGCGGATCACTTCTCGTCCTGCGGGCGAAACGGAAGCTTAGTTATTGGTGGCAGTTTAATTTAATTTTTGTATCGCTGACATGATTTCAGTGTACGTCTTTACTTCTGAATTTTTATCTTAATTAACACCCTCTAATATGTCTTTAATTCTTCCGTTTCCTTCTATTATAAAGCCAAGAACTGCAGCTAAATTTTTAACCCATTGGACTGACACTGCAGACTAATTATCCTTCTTAAGCGCATAATATGAATTTACTTCCGGCGCGCTGCCCTTTAAGCTAATAATCGTTTCCATTCCCAAAATTTTTCTTTCTTTCATTTTTATGTTTTAGTTTACGGGCATGAGCGAGCAAACAGGTACTTTAAAAAAAGTGCTGCGGCCGGTGCATTTATGGGCGCTGGCGGTTGGCCTTGTAATATCGGGTGAATATTTTGGCTGGAACTATGGCTGGAGCGTGGCCGGCACCATGGGCTTTTTAATCGCCACCATTATTATCACTGTTTTGTATATAACCTTTATTTTCAGTTTTACAGAGCTTACTACCAGCATTCCCGATGCCGGCGGCCCATCTACTTACGCCTTAAAAGCTTTTGGTGCAACGGGTGGTTTAATTGCAGGTTATGCCACGCTGATTGAATTTGTTTTTGCGCCGCCGGCCATTGCTTTTGCGCTGGGCAGTTATGTGCATTTCCTGCATAGTGAAATTCCTGTTATGTACACTGCCGTTGGCTGTTATGTAATTTTTACCATCATTAATATGCTGGGCATAAAAGAGTCGGCGGTGTTTAATCTTATCGTAACAGTGCTGGCAGTGGCGGAGCTGCTGATCTTTATCGGCATTGTTTCGCCATCATTCCAAACAAAAAATTTTATGCAGGATAATATGCCTTTTGGCATTACCGGCATATTTGCGGCCATACCTTTTGCAATTTGGTTTTACTTAGGCATTGAAGGCGTTGCCATGGTGGCGGAAGAAGTGAAAGACCCCAAGCGCAATATTCCGAAAGGATATATAGCAGGCATTGTAACACTTGTGCTGCTGGCGCTGGCCGTAATGATTTTTTCAGGCGGCATTGGCAACTGGAAAAGCTTAAGCACCATTGATTATCCCTTGCCGGCATCCATTGCCATGGTGCTGGGCAAGACCAATAGCTGGACAAAAATTTTTGCAGGCATTGGCTTATTTGGTTTGATAGCTTCTTTTCACAGCCTTATTATTGGTTACTCAAGACAGATATTTGCTTTATCAAGAGACGGCTTTCTGCCTGCTGTATTAAGCCGCGTAAATACAAGATTTCAAACGCCACACTGGGCGTTGCTTGCCGGCATGCTTGCCGGCCTTATTTCTTTATTCACCGGTACAACGGATAAGGTAATTATTATATCCGCTTTGGGCGCTGTAGTGATGTATTGCATCAGTATGATAAGCCTGTTTAAATTAAGAAAACAGGCCTCGCACCGGCCTTCCTTCAAAACGCCTTTGTACCCTTGGTTTCCCGGTATTGCATTAACGCTTTCCATCATTTCATTAATTGCTATCATTTACTATAACCTTATATTAAGTATCATATTTTTTGCAGGGCTGATGATGGTATGGCTGGTGTTTAGAATGATGGGGAAAAGGTTGGAGATATAAAAATTTTTCAATGTTGTTAATTGTATCAAGGATTCAACTGCAACGCTGCTTACAATCGCACACAGCCTGTTTGCTTTCGTACATTTTTTTAACGCTGCATCTCCGGAACCTTTATGCACAAAGCATTTCAGCATTTGGCATAGCTGTTGAATATTTACAAGCAAATGTTTAAACCAACAACCAGTATGACAAAAATTTTCTGCCTTGCATTCATCTTTCTTATGTTATCATCATCTGTTGTTTCAGCCCAAAAAAATTGTAATTGCGAAAGCGATTTTTTATGGACAAAGCAAACTTTTGAACAAAATGATGCAGGCTTTCAATATGTAATAGACCAGAAAGGAAAAGCTTCTTATGAAGCGCATAATGCGGCCATCCTCGCAAAGGTTAAACAGGCTAAAACTACTACCGAATGCACGCCCATTTTGTATGAATGGCTCAGTTTTTTCAGGAAAGGCCATATAGGCATAAACCTGTTAAACAATAGCAACCAGCAGCAGGCGCCCACTATGGCAGACAGCAATGTTGTTGCCCGGCATGAAACATTGCCAATAGATGAAACAGCTTTTAAGCAAAAAATTGAAGCGCTGAATTCGCCCACGCCGGAAGGTATCTGGGTATCGGAACCATATACGGTTGGCATTGTAAAAACCGATAGCGGTTACAGCGGTTTTATAATTGATGCACCCGGCACGCAATGGAAAAAAGGCCAGGTAAAACTCAAATTATACCCGGCTGCCGATAGCAGTTATACTGCCAATTTCTGGATGCGCGACTTTTCTGAAAACCCAAACCATAATGTTGAAATAATAGGTAATAACCTCATAAATGTTGGCGATATACTGTATTTAAAAAGGCAGTCAAAAAACTTTGACGACCCGCAAAGCATTAAAGATTATGTTCAATACTTATATACCGGCACACCTTATTTTAAACAGTTATCTGAAAAAACGGCTTATATAAGGATACCAAGCTTTGACATTTCACAAAAACGGGCAATAGACAGCGTTATTGAAGCTAACAAAACTGCCATTTCCAGTACACTGAACCTTATAATTGATGTGCGCAATAACGGCGGCGGCGCCGATGCTTCTTTTGGGAAACTGATGCCTTATCTCTATACTAACCCGGTAAGAACAGTTTGGGCTGAATTATTATCAACCAAACTAAATAACGAGGCTATGCTGCAATATTCAAAGGATGGCCGTTTTAGCGAAAATGACCGTGAAGAATTTAAGAAAGCATACGATACGCTTAGCAAAAACCTGGGAAAATTTGTGCGGCTTTCGGATAAACCTGTAGCCATTGAAACCATGGATACAATTTACCCGAAGCCGGCCAACGTGGCCATCATTATTAATGAAAACAATGCAAGCACAACAGAAGAGTTTTTGCTGGCGGCAAAACAAAGTAAAAAAGTAAAACTATTTGGCACCACTACTTTTGGGTCTTTGGATATTTCCAATATGTATAACGTTAAATCGCCCTGCAATGATTTTGAATTATGGTACTGCCGCTCCAAAAGCCTGCGTATTCCCGATATGACTATTGACAGCAAAGGCATACAGCCTGATTATTACATTGATAAAACCATTCCAGGCCATCAATGGGTTGATTTTGTAAGAGGTGTTTTAGATGATAAATAAAACTTGCCCCGGCTTAAACAAAGTGCAATGCCGCTAATAATTTTGAGCCTGGCATTTTGAAAGCTTTCATCAACCAAAATTCTTTACTATTTTGAGGGCAAATGAGCTATAAGCATACCGTACATAACCATACATACCATTTTAATGATCTGAAAACATTAATGGCGAAGGCTACGCCTTACCGCAGCGGCGATGCATTGGCCGGTTTAACGGCCAACAGCTATGAAGAGCGCATTGCAGGGCAAATGTGTCTCGCTGATGTGCCGCTAAAAACTTTTTTGAATGATACTGTTATTGGATATGAAGAAGATGAAATAACGAGGCTGATAATTGATACGCATGATACCATCAATTTTAAATATATAAGCGCTTATACAATTGGCGATCTGCGGGACTGGCTGTTAACAGATGAAGCGGATACTGCAACTTTACAGCAACTGCAGTTTGCCTTTACGCCCGAGATGGTCGCTGCCGTAAGCAAGATCATGCGCAACCAGGACCTTATACTTGTTGCTCAGAAATGCGAAGTGGTAACAAAATTCAGGAATACAATAGGGCTGAAAGGCAGGTTCTCTTCCAGGCTGCAGCCTAACCATCCTACCGATGATATAAAAGGCATTGCAGCCAGCATTGTTGACGGTTTATTATACGGCTGCGGCGACGCGGTTATCGGCATTAATCCGGCAACAGACAGCCCTGCACAGGCATATACCTTATTATGTTTGATGGATGATTTGATTGAAAAGTTTTCTATCCCAACGCAATCCTGTGTATTATCGCATATTACTACAACCATTGATTTAATTCATAAAAACGCGCCTGTTGACCTGGTGTTTCAATCCATTGGGGGAACAGAAAAAACCAACAGCAGCTTTGGTATCAATCTTTCTTTACTGAAAGAGGCTTATGAAGCGGGTTCATCCTTACACCGTTCAACCATTGGCCATAATTTTATGTATTTTGAAACAGGGCAGGGCTCCTCTTTATCTGCCAGTGCACACTGCCATATTGACCAGCAAACCTGTGAGGCCCGCGCTTATGCAGTGGCCAGGCTGTTCAGGCCTTTGCTTGTAAATTCTGTTGTTGGTTTTATCGGCCCTGAATATTTATACGATGGCAAACAAATAACGCGCGCCGCCCTGGAAGACCATTTTTGCGGCAAGCTGCTTGGCCTTCCGATGGGCATTGATGTTTGCTATACCAATCATGCAGAAGCCGACCAGGATGATATGGATAACCTGCTGTTACTGCTGGGCGCAGCGGGTTGCAATTTTATAATGGGTGTGCCCGGCGCCGATGACATCATGCTGAATTACCAGTCAACATCTTTTCATGATATATTGTTTGTAAGAAAAGCTTTGAATTTAAAACCGGCGCCGGAGTTTGAGCGGTGGCTGTTAAAACAGGGCATTACAGATGATGATGGCAATATTTTGCCTTCAGGTATGGCACAGCAACAATTACTGGAAAACTTTTTATAGATATGGGTGATACAACCAATATACAACCACCGGATACATTATCATCTCTAAAAAAATTTACGCAGGCAAGAATTGCTTTGGGCAGACAGGGTGTTTCGTTGCCATCCAGAGAAATGCTGCAGTTTAAGATGGATCATGCACATGCAAGGGATGCGGTTTTTTCTTTGCCGGATATTGATCATTTGCTGAGTGCTGTCCAGGCTTTTAAGCTGCCCGTTTATATACTCAGAAGCAGGGCGGCTGATAAACATATTTATCTTAAACGGCCTGATCTTGGCCGCAGGCTGCACCAGGATTCGATGAATGAATTAAACAATGCCGGTGAAACAAGCTATGATGTTTGCATAACCATTACAGACGGTTTATCAGGCACGGCGATTAACCGCCATGCCATGCAGGTATTATCTTTATTGATACCTGCGCTTGAAGCATGCAGATTCAATATAGCGCCCTTATGCATTGTACAACATGGCCGGGTTGCCGTGGCTGATGAAACCGCTTCGCTGCTTAAAGCAAAACTTTCTGTTATACTGATTGGCGAAAGGCCGGGACTGAGCGCGCACGACAGCCTGGGCGCTTATATAACCTACCATCCAAAACCGGGCTTAACAGACGAATCGCGCAACTGTATTTCCAACATCAGGCCGGAGGGATTAAGTTATGCAGACGCCGTAAACAAAATTTTTTATTTAATAAGCGAAGCTATGCGCTTACAACTTTCCGGCGTTGGTTTAAAAGAGGCTGATATGCAAACAATGGCTTTGCATAATTCAGCACAACTACGCGGATAATTTTGCCTGCAGAATACGCAGATCGTCGCAAATGAAATTCAATCATCTTCTGCACGATCTGTGGGTGGCCTTTCATAAAATTTATTAATGAATGAATAACGCTGATTTTTACATAAAGCACCTGAATTTAAAACCACATCCCGAAGGGGGTTATTATGCAGAAACTTACAGGAGCGAAGGCATTATTCCCGCCGGTGCATTACTACATTTTTCGGAAGCGCGGCATTATTCAACTGCTATTTACTATTTGCTGGAAGCAGGGGATTGCTCTGCATTTCATCGCATTAAAAGTGATGAATGCTGGCATCATTATGCAGGTGATACTTTATTAATTCATGTTTTGCATAACAACGGCAACTATAAATGCATACAATTAGGTGGCGCTATAGATAAAGGTGAAACCTTTCAGTTTGTTGTGCCTGCCCATGCATGGTTTGCCGCCGAATGTACAGCCGGCAGCCACTTTGTATTAAGCGGCTGCACGGTTGCCCCGGGCTTTGATTTTGCTGATTTTGAAATGGCGGATAAAACGGAATTGTTATCAGCGTTTCCGGAGCATGCAGTGATTATATCAAGATTGTGCAGGTAAATTTACGTGATGCCGGTCTGACGCTTTGAAGCGTCAGACCGGTATAGGCAGATCAGATTAATACGCAGCAGTAAACCGCTGTTTAATATGCTTTGGATTTTCCAGTTCATCAACAATAGCCACTGCCAGGTCTTCAACAGAAAGAATGCTTCTGCCATTCTCATCAAACACAGGATTGTCCAGAGCCGTTCTGTAAGCCCCCCTGCGCACACCCGCTGTGCCCTGGTGCATTTCAATTGCCGGGCTGAAGAAAGTCCAGTCCAAATCGTTTTCATTCTTAATGTACGTATAATAATCACGGGCTGCGGTTGCACCGGCTTTATATTCCTCCGGGAATTGTGGTGAATCAACCAACTGCACACCATCAGCAACATACAGGCTGCCGGCGCCGCCAATAACAATATACCTTTTTACGCCGCTTTTCTTTACCCCGGCCTGTATAGATTTGGAGGCATTAATAAAATCGTCGTAAATGTTGGGGTTGGACCAGCCGGAATTGTAGGCGCTTATAACGGCATCATGCCCTTTCACCGCATTGGCTATAGCGCCTTCATCAAAAGCATCAGCCTTTGCAAGTGTTAAGTTTTTTTGAGAAGCGATTTTTTCAGGATGACGAACAATGCCCGTTACGAAATGGCCTCTTGACAAAAGTTCATTTAAAATGGCTTTGCCAACAAAACCGGATGCACCGATCAATGCTACTTTCATATTTCTTTGTTTTTATATTGATTAATACTGTAATTAAAATGATTACAGTTAATTGTAAAAAAATTTTTACCGGAACTGTTTTATGAAATCACTCAGTGTAACCTTTTCCAGCCGTTTTAATAAAGACAGTTCTGCTGCTGCATACAATGTTTTAAGATGCTTATTGATGTGTTTGCCCACCGGGCATTTAGGATTGGTATCGTTTGTTTTACCTAAAGCGGGTTGCTGCAACACCGCTTTATAAATATCGGACAGAAGGATATTTTTTGCAGGCTTGCCAAGCATATTGCCGCCACCCTTTCCTTCCTTGCTCTCCACAAGATTATGCTTTTTAAGATAGCTGATCTCCTTTCTTACAACAGCAGGATTGATATTAATGCTTGAAGCAATGTAATCAGACGATAACAATTCCTCCTGCCGGTATGCCAGCAGGCACATAATATGAATGGATGTTGAAAGCCTGATATTGTTCATAATCAAATAAAACAGCGTAAAAATAAATATCTGTTTCATACTGTAACAAAAAATATTACAGTTTAAAAAATTTTTATCATTTGCCTTTATTGGCAATACAATTATACTATGCCTGTTAATGAAAAGCTTACCAACTGTGTTCGTGAGCTGTTATCCGATATTGACAAAGTGGAGGAAAAGAAAATGTTCAGCGGTATGGCCTTTATGGTGGATGACAAATTATGCATTGCGGTTCGTGATAATAATATTATGCTGCGCATTGATCCTGCATTACATGATGAACTGGTTGAAAAACAAGGCTGTTCAGGTATGATCATGCACAGAAGGCACTGGATAGCTATGTAGTGGTGAATGAATTAGTGCCGGATAGAAAGAAGCAACCAAGCTATTGGGCACAACTGGCATTGGACTATAATCCTAAAGTAAAAGCCTCCAAAAAGAAAAAGAAGATTTCCTGCATATAAATGGCTGATTCAATTTAGCTGCTACAATCAGAAACAAATACAAAAACCGGCCAAAATAAATTAGCCAATATAATAACCTATAAAGTATGGTAATAAAAAGAGGCTGCCCTTTTAAGACGGCCCCTTATACCTGTTTTAGAAATTGTTATTTAATAACACCGCAGCCAATTCGCCCGCCTGCATTGCCGGTAGGTTGTGTTTTATAATCATCAACGCCATTGTGCACAATAATGGCATGATTTAAAACGCTGCTGGCTGTATCTGAACCAAGCGTCCACAGGTCTGTTGACATTTCAAGCGAACCCTTGCCTTGTTCATCTAATTTCACATTGCCAATATCTCCCAGGTGAAAGCTGTCGCTGCCCCATTTGCCATGCTGTGCACCGGTAGGATTCCAGTGGCCATGTGTAGCCATGCCGTTGTCACCGCAATCAGGATGCTGGTGTATATGAACTGCAACCGTTTTATTGGCCATTTTGGGTATGGTAAGGCTAAGTGTTAATTTAACTTTGCCGTTGTCTTCATCAAAGCTTGCTGTGCCATCAACAGCAGTATCGGCTTTTGTGCCTGTAATTACCGCTTCTGCATGCGTTACCGGCGCTGCAGGTGCAGCCGAAGAATCCATTGACGACATAGAAGAACTGTCGCCGGCTGTTTCAGAAGATGTGGAAGTGCCACAGGAAACTATGGCAAATGATGCTGTTACCAGCATACATTGCAGTACATGCTTGATTTGTAGTTGTTTCATGATTAAGAATTTTTAAATAAAACTAATTTATAATGCAAATATCTTACCATGAAGGTTATTACCAAAATATTACTCGTTTGCTGTAAGTAGTAAGCTGCAAGCTTCACGCTACAAGCTGCAAGCCACTCATAGCTCATTATTCATTTATTGCTGGCCGCTAATAATCCGTTTTTATAGAATTGCCGAAAGGGATTTTTAAAAGGCCTTTTACATCCTCATCATTTCTGCCTTCCAGAAACCGTAATTCAGGCTTTATTAAAATAAAAAAACCATTGTTGTCCGACTAAAATATTTTCTCTTGGGCTAAAGCCCTTTATGGGCCTGCTTTTTACTAACCCCAGGCTTAAGCCCGGGGTTATATATCTGAAACCCTTGCACAATGGGCTTTAGCCCAAGT
>NZ_JASGEX010000127.1:0-5312 GCF_047606085.1 Parafilimonas sp. | reverse complement strand
ATTGACTATTTCGCATAAATCATATTTCCGGCTCCTTTTTACATCTAAATATTTTGAAATAACTTGCCATTGGCTGTCGCTTAAATTTTTTGGTGAATCTTTTAAAACGACTTTCCTCCATTAAGCCACAGCCTTTTTTATCCACTTATCCACATAAGGGTATTTTTACATTTCATTTTTAGACAGCTTCTTAGTTAAACCTGATTAAATTTTTATATGCTAATTTAATACAGGTTTCACAATTTATAATATATAATGCTTTTAGAGAAACAATCCTTTTTTAAGCCGCAATACCGCTGTTTTACAATACTCGTAACTGAAGGCTTGTTTTTTCTGTAAACTGGTGTATGAATTGAGGAAAGGCCTTGCTTTTAATCTGGTTGCTGCTAAGCCAGTTGCCGGCAAATGCCGGGGGCAGCTTTTTTAGTTCCGCAACTATAAAATAGCCGTTAATTACCTGGTGGGTAAGCGCCTGTTTTTTTGCCGGGATAATAACAGCTTCTCCTGAAAGTGATAATTGTTTTGAAGCAAGCCATTGTTTTATTGTTTCTTTATTCCATGCAGGGTCTGCTGAGGTTTCTTCAAGATAAAATTCGTAAAGGTTCTGCCAGATGTCTTTTGCTGTTCTTTGCTGCACAAAAGTTTTGTTTTTATGCGTGAGAATAAAATAACTGAACCACCTTTCTTTTTTCCGGGCGCTTTTTTTCTTTATTGGCAATATATCAACCTTGCTGCTGCCAAATGCCACGCAGTTTTTTTGAAGCAGGCATTGGCGGCACAGGGGTAAAGGCTTGCATACGGTAGCGCCGAAATCCATAATGGACTGGTTGTATTCCCCGGGATTGGCCGTATCAAGGCATTCCTGCGCAAGCCTGGCAAAAAGTTTTTTTCCCGCAGTGGCATCTACCGGTGTTTCAATGCCAAAAAAACGGGAAAGCACACGAAGCACATTGCCGTCAACAACGGCGTAAGGCTGGCTGAAACAGAAGGATGTAATTGCGGCGGCCGTATAGCTTCCTATGCCTTTTAAATTTAAAACCGTATTATAATCAGATGGAAAACAGCCTTTATGCTTATCTCTTACCACCCTTGCCGTATGCAATAAATTCCGGCAGCGTGTGTAATAGCCCAGGCCTTCCCAAAGCTTGAAAACGTCTTCGTCTTCAGCGTTGGCCAACTGTACAATTGTTGGGTATTGCTGAATAAATTTTTCATAATAATCCCAGCCTTGTTCCACCCTCGTTTGCTGTAAAATAATTTCGCTGAGCCAAACCTTGTAAGCATCTTTTACGCCCTTCCATGGCATGGTTCTTTTGTTTTCTTCCGCATGCCATTTTAATAGCAGCTCCCTGAATAACTTCTTCTGCCTCATATTGTTCATGCATGCATTACCGACCAATTGTTACAGGTGTTTTTACATCGTGATAAAATAAAAACAGCCATCCTTCTTCATTGCCTTCCTGCCACCACTGGTGGCGCAGCTCCATGGCTTTTCTGCCATCGTAATCGTATTTAGCAATAAACCGGTGCTTCATTTGCTGCAATTGCGGCGCATCGTCTGCGCCAAAAAAAACAGTTTCATCGCCTTCCTTAATCCAGAAAACCTGGTGGCAGGCGCTGTGGGCGCCTGTTATTTTATAATGAATATACCCATCAATGCACCCTTCTTCTTCATTCAGAAAAACAACCTGCGAATTATTTTCAAGCATGGAAATTTCTTCTGTCATGTATGAAGGGAAGCCGGCGCCCATGGCAAAGTTATATTCGGCCTGCTGCACGTAATAAACCGCATGAGGAAAGGAGAGATGATAATGGCCCAACCTGTCTTTACAGCTTATTCCACCGGCGTGGTCTTTGTGCAGGTGCGACAATAAGACTTTGGTTATGTCTCCCGGTTTTATATTTTGTTCAGCGAGGTTACGGTGCAGTTGCATTTCACCATTTTGTGTAAAGCCAAGGCCTGTATCAAGCAGCAGCATGTCTTTTTCTGTTATCACCACAAAAGGCTGCACTTCTACCAGCAGGCTGCCGGCGCTGCGGGCCTGCAATTCATCTTTATTTATATCAAAGGGAACAAAAACCTTGGACCTGTCAATTGTAAAAACGCCTTCGCTTAAAGGAATTATCTGCATGCTGCAAATTAATAAAACATTGGTTTTTAAACAGCCTCTTAAAATTATTGCCTGTTTAGTGTTAATATAGCGGTGCCTGTTACTATAGTATGATAATCAATACCTTCAATGCTCTCCGTTGTGTCTTTGGTTAGGGGCTGGATAAAAGAGAGCACACTGTCTTTTAGCTGTATCTGCGCCGCAGAAGGATTTACTTTAAATCTGGCTGCAGAAATATTGGTAAAACCTCCCTTCCTGAAAAAGATGGAATCTGTACCGATCAGCGTATATGGGGTATAAGAGTCTGTTGCAGGAAAAGTAACTATATAGGGCAATGTCAGGGAATCTGTTACCACATCATTTTTATACCTGTATGTTTTTATCTCGCTGGAAATTTTATAGGCTATTGCCGAGCAATTCATTGCAGAATCATTTATAACGATTGTGCCGCTGTTATCTGTGGTAGTATAATTCAAAAAAACAGCAAGTTTTTGGGTGGTATTGCCTACTGTTATTTCGGATATGCTTTGCGTTTGCGCCTCTATGGAAACAAATTTCCATGTTCCTGTAATCGTATTGGAGCTGTTTGTGCTGTCAGTATCATCTGTGCCTTCTGTATCGGTAGCGTTTTCATCAGTTTTGTCCATTTCTTTTTGGCATGCATAAGCGTAAACGGCTATTCCCGCAAGCAATATGTACATTTTAATTTTCATTCGTGCAAGTTTGTTTTTTCAGTTGTCTCATGGAATCTCGCTATGTGCCTGCCTCACCGGCAGGCAGGCATTCCCCTCCCGAAGCTGGTTCGGGACAGGTTGTGTGAGAAAAATCATCATGCCCGGTTTCATAGCAATATGTTTTGTGATGAAGGAGGAAGGCAGTGCAAATATATAAAAGGTCATTTCGCGGTTTTTACAGAATTGAATGAGTGCCGGGATTTTATTGGTGAACGAGCGTTTTGAAGTAATTAAACAATTTTTTTGGGCGGGTTCAGCCTTAAAATACCGGAATGATATATAATTGGGTGCATTTCAAATTGTGCGTGAAAAATTTAATGTACGTTTGAGAGCATGAAAAGTAAAATGAAACAATTGTTCCTGGCTGCTGCTGCATTTATTTTTACCGCAGGCGTGCAGGCGCAGCGTTATAAAAAGCTGCACTTTGAAAGCATTCTGTGCGATACGCACAATGATATTATCAGCACCTGCCTTGAAAAAGGTTACCGCTTTGATGAAGACCTCAACGGCAAAACACACAGCGATCTGAACCGCATGTTTAAAGCAGGTATTGATGTGCAGGTGTTTAGTATATGGTGCGATGGCGAACAGGCAAACCCTTATGCATTTGCCAACAGGGAAATTGATACCTTATATGCATGGATAAACCGCAATCCCGGAAAGATGATGCTGGTAACCAGTTCAACAGCGTTAATGCAGGCTGTGAAGCAACATAAGCTTGCAGCTATGATTGGCGTGGAAGGCGGCCACATGATTGAAAACAGTGTAAACAATCTTGATAGTTTATATGCCCGCGGCACAAGATATATGACACTTACGTGGAATAACAATAACGAATGGGCTACAAGTGCAAAATTTGAAACCGATTCAGCACAATCGCAGCGTAAAACGGGGCTCACTGATTTTGGAAAACAAATAGTGCAGCACATGAATAAAATAGGGATGATGGTGGATGTAAGCCATGTGGGAGAAAAAACTTTCTGGGATGTAATTAACACCACTACAAAACCGGTTATTGCTTCGCACAGCGATGCCTATTCTATATGCCCGGTGCCAAGAAACCTGAAAGACGACCAGATAAAAGCAATTGCCGGAAACGGCGGTGTTATACAATTGAATTTTTACTCCGGTTTTTTAGACAGCGGTTTTGACAGGAAGGAAAAGGCTTTCGAAGCCCGCCATGCGGCAGAAAAAGATTCATTGATGAAAACAGGGAAGAATGAATTTTTTGCCGAAAATGCATTGTTCATAAAATACGCGGATGAAGTACGCGGCATGCGCGCCCCCTTGCATTTATTGCTCGACCATCTTGACTATATTGTTAAGCTGGTTGGCGTTGACTATGTGGGCATGGGCAGCGATTTTGACGGCATCAGTTTTCCGCCGCAGGATATGGATGACGTTACGGCTTATCCTTTGGTTACAAAAGCCTTGCTTGAACATGGGTACAGCAAAGCAGATGTTGAAAAAATATTGGGTGGAAATTTTATCAGGGTACTGAAGGCGAATGAGGCAAAATAGTTGCAGGATGCGAGCTGCCTGTTGCAGAAAAATAAATGCCGGAAGATTTTAAAATTGCCAGCTTTACATAACTGATGGAGGAAAAACTTACCATAGTAGTTTCTTCGGAACACAAAAAGTTTATAAAGCGGTATGCCCGAAAGCAAAACAAAAGTGTTTCCGGTTTAATTGATAATATGCTTTCCCCTATTAAAAGGCATCTACCTTTGAAGAAACAGATGATGAATGGATTGAGTAAACAGCCGGCGTTTATAATACGGGTAAAAAAGATGTACTTAAAGAATTATTTATAAGCATAAACCGTTGAAGCAGATTTTTTATAGAGGGCTTGCTGTCAAAATCGTTTATTATTGCAGGCCCTCTGTCTTAATAATGTTTAATCATGAAAAGCTTGACACTATGCCTGCTGATTAAGATAGCAACGATGCTTGTTAGTAATGTTTCAGTAGAGGAAAGTGAATTAACTATAAATGGTGAATTACACAATATTGCTACGAGCCATTATATCTATATTATAACGCTTAAAACAAATAGTGATGGATTAGATAGCATAAAAATAATAAACAATAAATATACTTTTCATACGAAAATTACAGGCGCTACCCTGGTGACATTGTATTTAAATAGCCCCCGGCACGCTACATCAATAAATGATAAAGATGTGTTAGCGCTTTTTCTTGAACCCACAACCGTAAAAGTATCATCAACTGATTCTTTAAGTAATGCAGTTATTACCGGCTCTGAAGCTAATTTGGAATATAAAAAATTAAATGGATTTGTAAAGAAGGGTGTTTGTATGCCTCCGCCCCCACCTGAATATTTAATGACTATCCGTTTTTTGGAAAAGGTCTGTACCATGGATTTTCCAGCGTTGCGACCAATACCCTGTCAAATAAACTCTGCCCAAAGAACCTTCGGTTAAACTTGTAACAAAATTCATTCAGAT
>NZ_JASGEX010000126.1:0-4564 GCF_047606085.1 Parafilimonas sp. | reverse complement strand
GGCTCCCGTTTTTCAAAATCGTATCGGCAAGCAATTCGAGGTTTTCTTTATACCCGGGCAATGGAATGTATTTGCCGTGGTTCATATCATTTGTTCCGATCATCATAATGACAAGTGTAGGTTTATGCTGCAGGCAATCAGTACTAATGCGAGCCAACAAATTTTTGGTAGTATTTCCGGCTACCCCTGCATTGATAATTATTTCCGGGCTTTCTGCAGCGGTGCTGTGCGCCCTTATTTTCCCGGCGCCTAACATACCCAACGAGAGTACCGATGCTTTACGGATAAAATCTTTTCTTTCCATATTAATGATTATGCTGCGCTATGGCTGGCATTGAAAGAGATGAATGGGTTTTTATTTTTTGACAGATATATGTCAATACTTCGCCGCGTGTTTTTTTACCCGCCCAACCCGGTAGTTTCAGCCCTGATCTTTTCTCCCAGTTTTTTAAATCAGCGGGCGTTGCCATATCATTTAAACGGGCGTTCCAATCTGTTACAAAACCTTTTAAACCTAAATACTGCAATGCTTTAAAATGAGGGTTGGAAGGTTCAGCATCTTTGAAGCAGATCAATACGGCCTGCTGATCCAACAGCTTATCCTGCAACACATTCCTGCTGATGTGCTGAACTGCTTTTTTTTCATTAATAGCAATAGAAGCGGCAACTCCTGCAGCCTGGCCCAAGGCCATCCAGCAAGGTTCCATTCGCAAGGTGGCCAATCCTAAATGCGTAGCAGAAACCGGAACAGGAGCTAATAAATTATCAACATTTGGTGGAACAATAACCTCATAAGGCACAGTATAAGGAGCCGCCGAATAACTTAAAAAACCTTCCAAAGTATTTTTGCCTTTTTCTCTTTTGCGCGTAGCATGTGAGTCGATTCCGTAATGCCCGCCTGTTACACTTGTTTCATGGACAGGTGGCCGCCCGCCTTTTTGTACGGGCAGCGCATCCCCTGCTTTATATACATACACGCCCTTCATTCTTCTGCCTTCCCGCACATACACTTGTCTGGGGAAATTTCCGTTATCTGTATATTCGTCGGCAGCAAGCCCCCACAAAGCGCATGAATCTCTAAACCATGCCGGTAACGCCGGATCGTTTTGACCAAAATACAGAAGCCCCAATGTATAGTTCTTCAATCTTTCAGCGAATTTGTCGCGCCATTGCCAATCGGATGTCGGCCAAGCCCAATTCTCTTCGGGTAAATCCGTTGAAACCAAAGCCCTATGCTGGTTATTAGCATCTGTTTTGTTGTTAGGCAAAACCACCTTGTTCACCAGCCGTTGCATGCCCTGCGGCATATTTTTACCTTCGGGCGGCAGCCCCATTGCTGCGCGCTTTTTATTTTGCTCCCGTTCTGACTCCGTTTGCATTTCGTATTCCACACCGGAGTGAAAGCCTGTCAGCACATCATCAACAATGGAAGCATATTCTTCGCGATTATAATTTGCCGGTTTTGAGATGGGTATTTTATTCCGGTTGTCGGTAGTTAAACACAATCTATAATTATAAGCCTGAATGGCATTGTCGCCCAGATTAGAGCTGCCCTGTTCCTGCCCTTCTTTCTCCCACAACTTATAAACGATGCCTGCATAAGGCTCGTTATACTCCTTTTTACCTTCTCTGCCTAAAGCAAACGGAACGCCTGCAGCTGCAATCAGATCACCTTCATAGGTTGCGTCTATAAAAATTTTTCCATTATAAACCTCCGTTTTTTTACTTTGCCGGTTTAAAATGGTAATAGACGTAATGGCCCCCTTATCCATCTTTACATTTTCAGGCATTGCATCAAACTGGCGATTTGTATTCACTGTTATTAACGGCTGTTCGTTTAACATTTGATGTAATATCTTTTCAGCCACTGAAGCCTCAAACCGATAGCCACCACGCGTATCCATCACCTGTTGCGAGTTGGCGCCATAAGTTTTTTTATAATAATTATTAATGCGTGTTACGAATTCCAGAAACAACCCTCCGGTAGCCGACCTGGTAATAATATCCGTTGCACCTAACCCATTTGCCGGTAATCCACCAATATGTGAGGTTCGTTCCAGTATTACTGATGTTTTTCCTTCCCGTGCAGCGGCAATGGCACACATAATAGCGCTTGGGGTACCACTTACAATAACCAGATCATACGTATTATTGGCATCCTGCGCGTTAGCCAACATCATTAACATCTGACAAGTTACAATACACAACAGCACCTTTTTTTTAAATAAGCAAAATCGTTTAATCATATTTAGTTTATTAAGATTAATGTTCAAACAGGTTATTTTATAAACTGGAGCGTCTGTTCTTTATGATGCTCCATCCGAACACGCCACAGCAATTCTTCAATAGAAACCACTGAAACATTTTTATTAAGCAGCTTTGAGATCCAATGTACCGGCGTTACACCTCTCATGCCGTTTTTACTACCTTTTGGTACGTCATTAATACTTCCATCTGCATCTTTATTAAATCGCGACCAGGCATGTACAATCGTCCAGGTATGAGCATTGTTAGATTCACTATTGATTAAAGAAGCTATTTTTTCAGGGTTACCGGAGCCAGGCTTGTTTAGATTAGCCCATAACTGGTATTTCGCAGTAAGAATGGGAATCGCAATCCCTTGCCGGTTAAATGTCCAGTACAACTCACCGTTACCACCGTTATAAGGCGAATACTGAACAGCAATAATCCCGGTTAATGTTTCAATTTCTTCGGCAAAGATCCGGAACGCCTTTTTCGAATCTTCGCTGTTTACATTTCTGCAAATAAGCCCTAAAACTTTAATACCCGAAAGCTTCATACTATTATTTAGCCGGACCGCGAATTGACGAAGCAGGTCCCATCTGTCAGACCGCTTTTTTGCGAATAAGTCGGGATAATAATAACCACCGCCGTATTCCACTACTGATGATAATGCAGGTTGTGTTCTCCTTAGTTCGGAAAATACATCCGGCGCCCCTAACAGCAGGCTATTAACACAGGTAGTAAAACCCATTTTCAGATCTTTATTAAAATCATTTGCCCAGTATTCTTTGCTTTGCATAAACTGGTTCATAGTCCATTGCATATTATCACCATCGCTCATTACAAAAGACGTATAGGCGGGAGTACTTTTATTCCATTGAATGGTACGCGGATCCAGCGATTTTAACGGTTTAACAATATAATTTTCAGATAATGAAAGCATAGGAAGATTCAGGCAATAATCACTTACAGTATTAATATGTCCCCACAATGTACATACTGAAATATGTTTAAACTCATCTCCTTTATTCCATCCAATAACAGTGGACAAAGGCGGCATACTTTTTAATACGTATTCCAGCAAACTATCTACACCATAGTAAACAAAACTTTTATGGGCAATAGCGTAGTCCCTGTTATTGGGAACTTCAGGATTTGATATTACCAGCAAACCAGGATGTATCAAACTTTTTACCTCTTCAAAAAAAGTAAGATCCAGGGAAGCATGTCTTGCATCGAACAACATTGGCAATTCCATAACCTTTGCATTTGCTTCCTGGGATTCACTTATAAGTATTGCCTGTTTTAAACCAGCCTGTATGGTTGCAAGATTTATTGAATTGTCCCCTTTTTTTAAATCATATAAAATATACCCTTTTATAATACCAGACTTCCTGAAACGATTCACCAACTCCCATGTGGTAAATGTGCCTCGACCCTTTAATTTGAGGCGGTTACAGAGGGCGCCTAAATAGGACTCATAAATATTATTACCATTTCTTATCCACACACCTTCATCGGAACGTCCTTCATTGAGAGCTTGTGCCGCTAACCCTGAAATAGATTGCGCAAGATACATATCGGCCGGAGCATGGGCTATCACACTACATTGTAAAAGATATTTAGGCGCCGCCTGCCGGGGCCACTGTGCAGCGCCTGAATTACAGAAAAAAGAATAACTCAAACTCAACGTTACTGACAAGACTTGCCACCTCCACCTTGAGCTTCTGCTGCATATAAACCAATTTGACATTGACTTTTATTTAGAGATGACGGTAATGTTATTCCGCTCCTATATCTTTTAAGCTTTTAATTTTTGAGTCTGTATAAACGTTTCCTTTCTTTAGCAACTGCTTTAACTTATCATAAGGAACATCCTGAACAGAAATATTTTCTATTATAGCCAGCTTGGCTGCAGCGCCTCCCGCCTGGCCTATAATCATGTATTGAGGCTCCATCCTTAAAGAAGCACAAACGACATGACTCATAGAAATACATACTGTAACCAATAGATTGGTAATTTCTCCCTGCCTGGGAACTAAAGAGCGATAAGGGATTTGGTAGGGAATATGCTTCATTCTTTCCGGTTCGGTGCGTTGCAATCCGCCTTCATATTTCAAGATGCCCTTTTCATTGGCATATCCTTGTACTTTATGCACGTCGAGGCCATAGGAGCCCAGGCCGATAGGATCAGGTTTTTGAAGTTCAGAAATTACATCTTTTTGTATCATTACATAAGCCCCCAACATTCTGCGCGCCTCTCTTACATACAGTTCATAAGGCCAGTTATTGTTATCTGTAAACTCATCTTTTGCTAATC
>NZ_JASGEX010000125.1:0-25323 GCF_047606085.1 Parafilimonas sp. | reverse complement strand
GGCCAGTATCTGCATCAGGTCAGTATTCCCGGGCTGGATTTTCAAACCATCCTGCACCAGTTTCTCAACATCTGCAAACTTATTTTTATTCAGATAAATAAGCGACAGATCAAGGTAGTTTAAAATATTACCGGGCTCTGCCTTTATGGCTTTTTTAAAAGCTATTTCCGCTTCATCAAATTTGCCGTCGTGCAGAAAAGTAATAGCGTTAATTCTCGGGGAGTTGCTGCTATTTGCAGCCATATTTTCCGCATTGTCATTCTTTATTTTGCATCCAATAAACAGGAATGTAAACGTTAACGCAATGAATAGTTTGTCCGGCATAATCGCAAAGCTTGCATGAGAACGGGTGAAGATAATAAGAACCACCCTGATATGCACGGCAAAATATATTATTTGCATTTATCATTATTTTTACCTGCTTAACAAGCTGAATAATAATTTTTGTAATGAAAACGAGCATGATAATTTTTCTCACACAACCTGTCCCGAACCAGCTTCGGGAGGGGAATGCCTGCCTGCCGGTGAGGCAGGTGCATAGCGAGGTTCTCCCGAAGCAAGTTCGGGACAGGCATGAGACCATTGAAAAAACAAACTTGTACGAATGAAAAGAAAAGCTGCCAAAACAGGTGCTGTTATTGTTTTTATTGCCCTGCTGATTGCAACGTATATATTATCACGCAACAATTTGTTTTCCGGGGGAAGCGATAGTGTTGACAGCCGGCAAAAAGATACCGCGTTAAAGAAATATGGTTTTTACCTGGAACCGGTAAATGAGGCAGCCGGCATAACTTTCGTGCATGCCTGCCCTGACCTCGATCCTAAATTAGAACATATTAAAATGCAGATCGCATCCATGGGCGCATCTGTTTCCGTTTGCGATTTTGATAATGACGGCTGGAACGACCTTTATTTCACTAACAGTAAAACAGGCAGCAGAAATGCCTTATACCGTAATCTGCACGATGGCAGGTTTGAAGATGTGGCTGCTGCTGCGGGCCTGGCAGATGTAAACGCAAAAGGCACCGGCGTATCAATGGGCGCCGTTTGGTGCGATTATGATAATGATGGTTTTAAAGACCTGCTTTTATATAAATGGGGAAAGCCGGAACTGTTTAAGAATATGGATGGCAAAAAATTTGAGCGTGTAACCGAAGGCGGCGGCTTGCCAGCCTGGGTAAACGCCAATAGCGCCATCTGGCTTGATTTTAATAACGATGGCCTGCCTGATATTTTCATTGGCGGGTATTATAAAGAAACTTTTCACCTGGATAGCCTGCATACTACCAGGATGATGCCCGAGAGTTTCAGGTATGCCAATAACGGCGGCCGAAAATATCTTTTAATGAACACGGGCAACGGAAAGTTTAAAGATGTAACACAGGAATACGGCCTCACTTCCACCAAATGGGTGCTTGCCGCCGCGGCTGCCGATTTTAACGGCGATGGGTATCCTGAATTATACGTTGCCAACGATTATAATGTAGATGAATTTTATTTGAATGAAGGTGGCAAAAAATTTGAGGAGAAAGGAAGTTCAGCAGGCGTGGGCCGCATACCCAAAAGCGGCATGAACGCTTCTTTCGGCGATATTAATAATGATGGGAACATTGGTATTTACACAACCAACATTACCGAAAAAGGCATTTTAATACAAGGCAATAACTACTGGCTGCCCAATAGTGAGAATATGAAAGATGACCCTTCGTTTGTAAACCTTGCGCAGATATCCGGAATTGAAAATGCAGGCTGGGCTTATGGGGCGCAGTTAGGCGATCTAAATAATGATGGCTATATGGACCTCTATGTTGCCAATGGCTTTATTTCAGCCAAAAAAAATACGTCTTACTGGTACGATTACTCAAAAATTATGGATGGTAACAACAATATTATAGGCGATGCGAAACACTGGCCCGATATGGAAGGCAAAAGCCAGTCGGGGTATGAAGAAGATAAAATCTGGCTGAATAACAGCGATGGTTTGTTTGAAGATGTATCGGGCCGGGTGTGCCCGCCCGCCACCTATGATGGCCGCGCCGTAGCCCTGGCTGATTTATGGAACAGGGGCGTGCTGGATGTTATTGTGGCCAATCAAAACAATAAACCGCTTGTTTATAAAAATGAACCCGGCAACAATAATCACTGGATAGATTTTGATTTGATTGGAACGGTTTCCAATGCAGATGCCATTGGCGCAAAAGCACAAGTGGAATGGGATGGTAAAAAGCAGGTGCAGGTGGTTACCGGCGGCATTGGGTTTTCTTCGCAAAACCAGCACCGGCTTCATTTTGGGTTAGGCAGCAGCGGGAAAATAGACAAGGTAACGATATACTGGCCATCGGGGCGTATTGATACAATTGAAAACCCGGAAATTAATCAACTGCACACTGTAAAAGAAACCAGATAACTGATGGAACAAGCGCTAAAAACAGAAAGCCTGCAAAAAATGAATGTTTTTTCCCGGTGGATAAAAAATAATTTCCAATATATACCACCGGCGTTCATTACACTTATATTATTGATCGGCCAGGTTACTTATGGCATCTTAGACAGCTATGTAAACCTTGTAGTGGCCATAGGCACATCCGTGGCGGCTGAAATAATATTGGCGAGAACGGTATTGGGCACACGTAAAAATCTTGCCAGCGCTTATATAACAGGCATAAGCGTGGGCATACTGGTGCGGTCGAATCTTGTTTGGCCATATTTTGTCACAGCACTGCTTTCCATTCTTTCAAAATATGTGTTGCGCTATAAGGGAAGGCATTTATGGAACCCTTCCAACTTTGGCGTTTCGTGGATGCTTTTTTTAAACAGCATGCAGGTAGCCGGCCTGAGCATACAATGGGGAAGCAATCTTGCGGCCATGTCTGTTATCTGGATATTGGGATTGTTAATCGTGAACAGGGCAAAGCGGCTGCATGTAACAGTAACATACGTTATAAGCTTTATTATCCTCGCATATATTCGCAGCCTTATTACCGGCGATGCTTTTCTTGCAGAGCTGGCGCCGCTTACCGGCCCCACATACCAGTTGTTCATATTTTTTATGATAACCGATCCGCCCACATCTGTGTCAACCAAAAAGGGAAGAATAATCGTTGCGATACTGGTGGCGCTGGCAGAGTTTGTTTTGCGCCTCAGCCATTTTATTTATGCGCCTTTCTTCGCACTGTTCCTCGTGGGGCCGCTGGCCAGGTTTATTGATTTAAAAAGAAATGCGCCCGAAGCGCAACTGCAAAAGGCGCAGGTTTGAAGACAGCTATGGATCAATAATCTTTTAAATTTATCTGCAGATTGTGCAATGTGCAAATAGCAAGCGCAGTTTCATTTGTGCATACTTCTTCAAACATGGCCTTTGCTGCATTTAAAATATAGCAGGTTGCTGAGGGCATTATCTGCCGTATATCCACCAATATATATTCCCTTACGCCAGATGCTTCATAAACTTTCCGTTTTTCATTTTTGTCATACTGTTCTGTACCAGGAGATAATATTTCTATCACCATACCGGGAGCGCCATAAATTCTTTTCTGATGAATGATGCCGGCATTTTCTTCGCTGATAAATACCAGGTCGGGCTGATATACATTGTGATCATTAAGCTCAACATCTATGGGCGCAGCATACACCCTGCCCAATTTATTTTTTCGTACATAAATATTTATTTCGGTAGATAAAAACATTAACATACGCTGGTGCGCTTCAGTGGGTGCGGGAGACATAACAATATTGTTTTTTATAAGTTGTGCCAATGTGCCTTCAGGCAGCATGTCAAACACCTGTTTTATTGTTCTTGGAATAGTTTGCGTTTCCATGAATTAAAGTTAAAGATTTATTCTAACTGCTGCCATTACAGGCCGCCGCATTAACTGTTCTAACAATATTCTTTTTTCTTAACCCCTTGCAAAGTCCTTCATTCGCTCTATCTTTAGCAAATTAATTCATTACTGTTGTTGAGAAAACTTTTTGCTATAGCGCTCCTGTCAATCCATGTTTTTACAATGGGCGGTTACAGGCTTGTATTAAATTACTTTGAGCAAAAAGCTGACAAATCACTGGTGCAAAAATTAGACAATAACCAGTATAGCGAATCAGAACTGATCACGCTGAAAATACCGCTTAACATGCCTTACGCCTGCGACAGAAGCGGGTTTAAGCGCTGCGACGGCACAATAAAAATTAATGGTGTTTTTTATAATTATGTAAACCGAAAACTGGCCAATGATACATTGATCCTGCAATGTATTGCCAACCATGAAAAGAACAAGCTGCATAAGGTAAATAATGAGTATGCAAAATATGCCGGCGATGCACAACCATCTTCTTCCAGTGACAAAGTGATGAATTCCCTGCTAAAATTATTTTTCTCTGAATACAATTATAAGGCCGGTTACGATTTATCCCTGTCTTTTTTTAAAGCGCCCTGCATATACATGGCTGCAGATAATAATATCATTTGCCCCTCTTTTATCATGCTGCCTTCCAAGCCGCCTGAAATAGTTTAACTGCATGCCCTACCGTGTTATGTTTAATGGTGAATTGCTGTATTTGAAGTGAGTGGCGAGTGGTCAATTGTGCGTGTGTTCCTGCAATTATTCACTATTCACTACTGACAACTCACACTTAACATAACAATAGTTTTCTTTGTAATGTAGAAAGAGAACTATAGGCTGCTGTCAGTTGACCAAGCATTTACATAAACCACATCCATTTTATTATTGAATTAAGCGCCCGGCCATTGATAACCCGTGGCCTTATCTTCATTCAACATCTTATTACCAAAGAAATAAATTCTATGGCATTATTCAATTCCCGGAAATTGGCTGCTCCCATAAAACCGGCTGCCACTTACAAACCCGGCCGGTGGCGGTTTATATTGCCCCTGGTTGTCTTCTTCTGCATGTTGCTTACCTGGTATTTGCTGGTACATTTCAATATTTTTCCATCGTATGCCATGCCCACGCCCGGCGCAGTGGTAAAAAGCTTTTGGGAAGATGCAAAGTCCGGCAGTTTACTCACAGATATTGTAGCTTCCTTATGGCGGGTTGCTGTTGGCTTTATACTTTCTGCTGTATTGGGCATACCGGCAGGGTTATGGCTGGGGCAGCATAGTACTGCACGGCAGGCTTTTTTGCCGGTGCTCAATTTTTTCCGTTTTCTCTCCCCGCTTGCATGGATCCCCTTTGCCATACTTTGGTTTCATATAGGCGATAAGCCCGCTGTATTTCTCATATTTATGGCTACCTTTTTCCCGCTGGCGCTGGCCACCATGTCTGCCGTTGCTACCATCCCGGCTATTTATTTCAGGGTAGCGAAAGATTACAACTATAAGGGAATTGAGCTGCTTACCAAAGTAACTTTCCCGGCCGTGCTTCCGCAGGTTATCACGGCATTGCGCGTTAGCTATGGCATTGCATGGGTGGTAATTGTTGCAGCGGAAATGGTAGGCTGCCAGGATGGGCTGGGTTATGGTATATGGGAAGCAAGGAATGGATTAAGGCTTGACTCTGCAGCCTGTTATATGATCGTTATCGGCTTGCTCGGCATGGGCATTGACCGCTTTTTATTACAATTTTCAAAAATACCAAATGTACGCTGGGGTTATGAAAGATAAGACAGGCAACAACAGGCTTACACTGCAGCATGTTTCCAAAAGTTTTGGAACAATGCCGATAATCCAGGACCTTACACTTACCGTAAATTCAGGTGAGCTGGTCGTTATAGTAGGCCCATCAGGCTGCGGTAAAACAACTATTTTAAATTTATTGTCAGGGCATATACAACCAGACCTGGGGTCTGTGCACAGGGAAGGCGTTATACGAACGGTTTACCAGCAGGACGGCCTTTTTCCCTGGCTTACCGTTTCAGAAAATATCAGCATGGGCCTGCGCTCGCTAAAAGACCCGCTTCAGCGCGCAAAGGAATTACAGTCGCTCTTTGAATTAATTCACCTGCAGGATTTCAAACATCATTACCCGCATGAATTATCAGGAGGCATGCGCCAGCGGGCAGAGCTGGCAAGGGCGCTTGCCGGCAACTCTGATATATTGCTGATGGACGAGCCTTTTTCTGCTTTGGACTATCAAACAAGATTACGCATGCGGTATGAACTGGTGCGGCTGCTTGAAAACCGGCCCCGTACCGTGGTTTTTGTTACACACGATATTGAAGAAGCTGCACAACTGGCAGACCGGGTGCTGGTATTATCAAAAAGGCCCGCAACTATATTGAGGGAATTAAAAAATTCAGCGCCCAAGCCAAGGGATTTAACCGATAGCGAAGTAGTAAAAGCTATGAAAGAAATTCTGGAAGAACTGGGCATACTGAAAGAAGCCGGTGTATGACACCTGCAGGCAAGCGCCTAAGCCTTAAAAACAATTTGTTCAACAATAAATAAATCATATATGAAACGCCCATGTAAAATTTTCACAAACAGGGGAATGGTTATTGGGGCGTTCCCTGTCTGCCGGACAGGCAGGCATCTGGCCTAATAAAAAAATAAACAGATGAAACCGGCATGATAAAAATTTTCATTTATATCACACAGGGGAATGAAAATTTTTATCATCAAAGGTTCCATCCTACAATTAAAAAACAAAATCTATAAGGATGAAATCAAAAACAACACGCCTTGTCTTAATAGCAGCGATAGCTATCGCTGCTATTGCACTGCTGCGTTTCAAACCATGGGAAAATACTTCCTCCGGAAAAAATCCCGCTCTTGCAACTTCCGCCGACGCAATTCATGAAGGAGGCAATAAAAAAGCCACACGAGAGCTTACGATAGGCTTTCTGCCGGTAACCTGCCACCTTACCTGCCCGGTTACCGATTTTGCATCCAAGAACACGCAAACCAACACCAATTTTAATTCGAGGTTATTTACAGACTTCCCCACCGTGGTAAGCGCCCTGGAGGCCAAACAGGTACAGGCAACTTTTATGATCGTGCCGCTGGCAATGAAGCTTCGTGAGCAGGGCGTGCCGGTACAAATTTGCTATCTCGGTCACCGCGATGGCTCTGAAATTGTGGTGGGAAAAAACAGCGCCATCAGGAGCCTGCGGGATCTTAAGGGGAAAAAACTTGCCCTGCCCAGCTTTTTCAGCAACCAGAATTTTGTGATTCATAAACTGATGGAAGACTATGGCATGAAGCCAGACGATATAACATTCGTTATTCTTCCGCCGCCTGATATGCCCACATCGCTGGCTGCCGGCGCCATTGACGCTTATTTTGTGGGCGAGCCTTTTTGTGCCAAGGCTGAATTTGACGGCACAGGCCGCATTCTTTATTATGCCAGGGATATATGGCCCAACTTTATTTCCTGCGCATTGGTAGTGCATGAGGACCTTATTAAAAACAATCCTGATGTAGTAAAAGACCTTGTAAATGGCATAGCCCAATCAGGGCTATGGGCAGAAACACACCGCGCTGATGCCGCAAAGCTGGTAGCCCCTTATTTTCATCAAAATGAAAAGGTGTTGAATTATGTGCTTACCTCTTCGCCCGAACGGGTAAAATATGTAGGCCTCACCCCTACTGATGAAGACCTGCAGCGAATTGAAGACATGGGCTTAAAGCTTGGCTTCCTCAAAAAGAAGATACCAATGGATGAACTTATTAACCGCAGCTTTATACCTAAAGAAATAACGCCTGCCGATCTTAATGTTGCCGATCTTAATTCAAAATAAAGCGCCGGTTATTGATATTTCGCCCTTGCCGTCATTGTTGGCGGCAAGGGTTTCACCAAAATTCTTATTGCAGCAAGGTTAACTGTTTAAAGGCTGTCTTTGGCTATCACGCTCCAGTCATCATTGCCATGGCCTTTGGCTATCCATGCATCCATCACGGCTGCAATAGACGGTATAACAGCCAATGCTGTTCCTCCTTCTTTTGCTGCAGACAACATCAGCCCGGCATCTTTTCGCGCCATATTCAACTCCCACGACGGCTCATTGAATGCAGCATCTGTTATTTTCTTTAACCGGGCAGGCACCATTGCACCCAGGTTCCAGTTATTGAAAAGAAACAGCAGTTCTGAAGGTTGTATGCCATGCACTTTAGCCAGTGCAAGTGCGTCAGCAAGCCCTGCCGTGAGGCTCAGCAGGAAAAGGTTGCCCGATAATTTTATGCCTGCCGCCTTACCTTCCCGGGCGCCAAAATTTAAAAGCTTGCCGGTCATTGCAGATAATATGGGCTCATACTTTTCAATAACCGACTGGTTGCCGGAAACAAGCATAAAACCTGTGCTTTCCAATGCATTCTGCGGCCCCATAAAAACAGGCGCATGCTGATAGATGAAGCCTTTATCTTTCCAATACGAGGTTCTTTGCACAGCGCCTTTAACCGAAGTGGTGGTGTGATCGAAAATAACAGCGCCTTCTTTAAACCCTTTTGATGCGGCATCCAGCACTTCGTCAACTGTTGCATCGTCTTTTAATGTAACATGAATAATATCGGCGCCTTCTGCAGCCTGTTCTGCATTGTCAAAAACTTTTGCCCCATATTGTTCCAGCGCCTTTGCCTTTGATGTGGTACGGTTCCACACCTGCACCGCATCGCCTTTTCCCAACATTGCCTTCACGAAGTTTGAGCCCAATAAGCCCATGCCTAAAAATGCTTTTATCATACAAATATTTTTTTGAGTGAAGTTACTGATAGTAAGGTGTGAAAAGGCACACCCTTCCGGCATAAAAAATACACCTTCTACTTTATCGCCTTCTTTAAACAGCAGTTCACCCTTTTTATAATGAAAAATTTCCCGGTTGGCATCTAATGCAGGCCACCATTCTTTAAGGCATTTCTGATAAAGAAAAGAGTTAACAGCATCATATTAGCTCCCCTCTCCTTTGGAGAACCTGTCCCAACCATTCGGGAGGGGTTGGGGGTGAGGTCTGACAAAGAAATATTGTTCACTAATTTATCCCTTGCGCACTATAGCTAATTGTGTAATGCACGTTCTTACATTTTCTAACGTGGCTTACAGGGTTCATCTGTTCAATTTGGTTACCAGGATCAACCATCCGGACAAAAGATGTTGTTTTAAAATTAATATGCCATTGCAATATTGGTTCGCCGGCTTTTCATACATCTTTGCAAATTTTATGGCAGTTAAAAAACATACACAGGCCACGCAGTTTAATTACAGCATAATTGCAGCAGGCATACTATTCGCCATCCTTTGGTCGTCTGCTGCGGCAGCCACAAAGATCGGTTTGCAATCAGCGCAACCCTTCGTTGTTGCCATTCCAAGGTTTTTTATTGCAGCAATTATTATGTTGCTGATCGCACATATCGTTTTGAGAAAAAGATTGCCCGCAGGTAAAGAATGGAAACAACTGGCTGTATATGGCTTGCTTAACATCAGCATTTATCTTGGATTATATGTTATTGCCATGCAGCATGTGTCTGCCGGGCTGGGTTCGCTTTCTGTAGCCATCAATCCCATACTCATAAGCATTATGGCAGGTATATGGCTGCATCATCCTGTGAAGCGTGTTGCTGTAATAAGCCTGCTGCTGTGCTGCTCCGGGATTTTTATCGCAGCAATGCCGCTTTTTGAAAGCAGCTATGCCACACCGGGTGGTTTATCCATTTTATTTATCAGCACGATTTCCTATTCGGCAGGCGCTGTATATTTTTCAAAACAGCAATGGAACAACCTGCATATACTTGCCCTTAACGGATGGCAAACTTTATTTGGCGGTATTTTTTTATTACCTGTTGCGGCCATAACTTATCAACCTGCCAAAAATAATTTCGATTGTAAGTGGCTTGGGTCGGTACTGTGGCTTGCTATTGCTGTATCGCTTTTTGCTGTTCAGCTATGGTTATATCTTTTAAGAAAAGATCCTGTTAAGGCTTCTTTCTGGTTATTTCTTTGTCCTGTTTCCGGCTTTATCATTGCGGCTGTGATGTTGCATGAACCAGTCAGCCTATATACTGTTGCGGGCGTAGCATTAGTAATAGCGGGATTATATCTTGTGCAAAAGAAGAAACCCGGAACGGCTTGAATGATATACAGGCGCTGAGCATCAGGAACGAGCTGCCCAATAATATTATTCTTCCAGGCTTTCCTTACAGGTAACTGCATTTGCATATTGCCTTGCATCATTTAAAATAATACAGGGAGCGGCCATTGCCAACCATTATGTTTCATCCGTAACTGTTTGTTTTTTCAATTGTCGGATGTGTGAGAAAAAAATTATCATGCTCGGTTTCGTCATGTTATTGTCATGTTTGTTAGAGATGATTTAATTCCATCTTCCCTCCGGCCATTTTTATTCAACTTTGCACCGCTTTATGGTTGAGGGAACAACGCACAAGACAGCAACAAAAGAATTCCGCCAGCAATGGATTGAATTTATTTACCACCTGCAGCATGATATATGCAAAGCGCTTGAAGCAGTGGATGGCAAAGCAAAATTTACAGAAGACGAATGGCAGCGTGCAGAAGGCAAAGGCGGCGGCGGCTTAACGAAAGTTATCCAAAACGGAAATGTGTTTGAGAAAGGTGGCGTAAATACATCTGTGGTGTATGGCCATTTAACGGAACGCATGTGCAAAGTATTGCAGATACCTTTTCTAAGTAATGATGCCACCTGGTTTGCCGCAGGCATAAGTTCTGTGATACATCCTCTAAACCCGTTTGTGCCCACCGTGCATTTTAATTACCGCATGTTTGAATTGTATAATGCGGATGGCTTATTAGCTGACCGCTGGTTTGGCGGCGGTACTGATCTTACGCCGTATTATCTGTTTGAAGAAGATGCGCAACATTTTCATCAAACATTAAAAAATGCCTGCGATGCTTTTGATAAAAGCCTGTACCCGGCTTTCAAAAAAAATTGCGATGATTATTTCGTAAACACACACCGCAATAATGAGCGCAGGGGCATCGGCGGTATTTTTTATGATCATCAAAGATGTGATGAAAATCCTGATGCCACATTTTGGGCTGATTTGGCGAAAGCCTGCGGTTATGCTTTTATGGATGCGTATATTCCGATAGCGGAAAAAAGAAAAAATACGGTTTATAATACAGCGCATAAGCACTGGCAGGAAATAAGAAGAGGCCGTTATGTAGAATTCAATTTAATTCATGACCGAGGGACCATTTTTGGTTTAAAAACCAATGGCAGAACAGAAAGCATTTTAATGAGCCTGCCGGCAACAGTGCGGTTTGAATACAATTATAAGCCGGCGCCAGGCAGTGAAGAAGATAAACTATTACAGGTTTGTTTAAAGCCGGGGGAATGGATACCCCAACCTTAAAGGGAGTTATATAAAATTAGTCAGAGACTTAAAATTTCTCCCTTTAGGGAGGCAAGGAGGGCATTTATGTATTTACAAAGACGAAACAGAATTTTAAGGGCAAATGCTTCTGTGAGAAGTTTAGTGGCGGAAACAGTATTAACGCCAAACGATTTTATCGTGCCGTTGTTTATTGATGAAGGCGAAAATGTGAAAACGGAGATCGCATCCATGCCCGGCTATTACCGCATGAGCATTGACCATACCATTACAGAGGTAAAGGAATTATACAGCCTGGGTATAAAAAGCGTGCTGCTGTTCATTAAATGTAAAGATGAACTGAAAGATAATACCGGAAAGGAAGCCTGGAATAAAAACGGTTTAATGCAGCGCAGTATTAAAGCCATTAAAGAAGCTGTGCCTGAGATATATGTAATGACGGATGTGGCGCTTGACCCCTATTCAGTTTACGGGCATGATGGCATTGTAAAAGACGGAGAAATAGTGAATGATGAAACGGTGGATGCATTGGTAAAAATGAGCATAAGCCATGCGGAAGCCGGTGTGGATATGGTAGCGCCAAGTGATATGATGGATGGCCGTATTGCTGCCATACGGGAAGCCCTGGAAGAAAATAATTTTACAAAAACAGGCATTATGGCTTACAGTGCAAAATATGCTTCCTGCTTTTACGGGCCATTCAGGGATGCGCTGGATTCAGCGCCGGGCTTTGGCGACAAGAAGACATACCAGATGAATTATGCCAACCGTATTGAAGCCGTGAAAGAAGCATTAATGGATGAAGAAGAAGGCGCGGATATTATAATGGTAAAACCAGGCCTGCCCTATCTTGATATTGTGCGTGAGGTAAAAAATTCAGTGCATGTTCCCGTAAGCGTGTATAACATCAGCGGGGAATATGCCATGATAAAAGCGGCTGCCAAAATGGGCTGGATTGATGAGCACAAAGCCGTATTGGAAACGCTTACTTCCATTAAGCGCGCCGGGGCCGACCTCATAGCTACGTATTTTGCAAAAGATGCGGCGAAGTTGTTGGGATAAATGATCCGGCATGATGCGCTGTTCATTTTAGCCGGCAGCTTTCCGGCCCATATCCATAAAAAGTCACGCCTCACAGGCCACAGAATACCACTCGTTTTTTAGTTTTAAAATTCTTTTAATACATAATTTAAACTACTTGCCGTTATTGCAATCGTACCATTTTAAAAGGAAGCGATGAAGCATAAACCAATTTTAGTTTTCCTGTTCATCCTGCTGGCAGGCAAAACTTTCAGCCAGGATCAAAGCCATACGGCCAACGTAAGCACAGTAGATGGCATTATACACGCATTATATGATGTAATTTCGGGGCCTGTGGGCGAAGAAAGGGATTGGGATACCTTCCGTTCGCTGTTTGCCCCGGATGCACGCATGTATATAGCCGTTCCGGGCAAGAATGGCGGCGTATCTTCTTTACAAAGCATAACGCCGGATGAGTATATTACCCGCAACCAAACCCGGCTGCCCGACATTGGGTTTAATGAAGATGAACTATACCGCATTACCAATACCTATGGTGCAGGCTCGCAGGTTTTTTCCACTTATGAATCGCATTATACCAACAAAGACGGGGAGCAGGAAATAACGAAGGGCATCAACAACATCCAGTTATATTTTGACGGGACACGGTATTACATTGCAAGCATTTTCTGGGATGCCAACGCCAAAAATATTGAAGTGCCGGAAAGATATTTGCCAAAGAACAGGAATACGGAATACCAGATCAACCTGCAATGAAGCATTGAGCGGTAACGGGGTCAGACGCTTCAAAGCGTCAGACCCATCTTTTAAATTTCCCAGGGCATAGGAAGGCTGATGAAGAAATGCAGATGCCTGCTATTCACCACTTACCACCTCCCTGTACATTTCCCGGTACTGTTTGACCAGCCTACAGGGAGAAAAATATTGCTGAATAAGAGACGGGGCTATAAACCTGATGGCACTGCGCCTGGCTTCATCCTGCATGGCATCCATAAGTGCGGCCTGTATGGAAGCAGGCTCAGGCCGGCATACCCAGCCCAGGCCATATTCATGCACAAATGCGCTTAAAGCAACGCCTTCTGTTACCAGCACCGGCGTGCCAGCGTGCAGGGCTTCCACTACTACATTGCCAAAATTTTCATCATAGCTGGGCAGCACAAACAGGCTGGCCTGCATCAGCACCTCAAATTTTTCTTCCCGGCCTTTCCAGCCCAGCCATTGTATTTTATTGGCAATGCCCAGCCGTTCTGCTTTTTTTACCAGCCTGCTTATATAAGCATTTTCACCGCTGCCGGCTATTTGCAAACAGAGCGGCTTGTTTATACCCGCTATTGCTTCAAACAACAATTCCAGCCCCTTTTTAGGATGGATGCGGGAAAGAAAAACGAGGGTAAAAACAGGGTTCGGCTGCTTGACCATTTCCACAGGCGGCAGCTTACTGATATTCGATAGCGTTTTGCCTTGCCAGCCCGGCATTATCCGCCTGCACGCTTCCATTTCCATTGCAGCCGTTGCATGCAGGTAACTATATCGGAGCAGCGATTTGCCTATAAGCTGATGGGCAAGCCGCTTTACCCGGCTGTTGGAATGATTGATGATATAACTGCTCAGCATGCCCCTGGGCGATAACAGGGTTTTTACCTTTCTTTTTTTACAGATAAACAGGCCCGCCATAGCAGGAATATTCCACCAGGAATGTATATGCACCACATCAAATTCCCGGCAATGCTTATACAGGCTTTTCAGTAATCCAAAAGACAGGTGCAGGGGATCTTTTGTCTGCCGTTTAAAATAGATAACCTTAACCCCTTCAATCATATACAGTTTACCCGGCTCAACTTCTAATGCTGTATTGCCATTGGCTGTGGTGGCATATACCGTTACATCCTCACCTGCGGCGGCCAGGGTTTCGCAAAGCCCGGCAATGGATTCCACCGGGCCGCCATACACATAAGCAGGTTTATAAGAGGGAACAAGATGAAGGATTTTCATTGCTCAAATCCGGTAGAAAGCTGGTAAAACCGGGGAATTTTAGTGAAGGCATTGCAGCCATTACGGTGTCTTCAGCTTTATTTCTTATTGATCTTTTCTTCAGTAAGCCTCAGCGATATCAGCATTTCCACAATGGTGCGCTGCAAGGTATAATGCCAGCCCCGCTGCCCGTTAAAGATCATTCTTTTCCCTATCAGGCAAAAAAAGAACATCAGCAACGGTGTATAGATTCTTTTTTTCCTGAGCTTTTCCAGGAATGACATTTCTGCTTCCGGCTTGGTCACGAGCATGTTGGCCTCTTTGAGTGAATAAGCTGACTGATTGAGCAGCCAACGGCTTAAAGGCTTCCTGTCGTCATGCAGTATCTTATTTTCAAGGCCGGCTGTTTTGCCATTTATTCTAAGCCGTTGCGTATGGCCATCATCATAATAAATGCAGGCACTGCGCTTAAATAAAACCGGCCTTGGCGTAGTATTATTGCTGGCAAGCGGTCTTTTAAACAGTACAAATTCAAACTCCGCATTAAAGGCGCAGGCGTGATTTTGGGCAAGCTTTTGTTTTACCTCTTCAATAAAAGCATAACTAAGCATATAATCTGCATCCAGGCTAAGCACCCATTCACTGTTGCAGAGGCCCAAACCATAATTCCATTGCCGCGCATGGGTATCGAACTTTCTTACATATACTTCCGTATTGGGAAAACTGTTGATGAGCCCTACGGTTTTATCGGTGCTGCCGCTGTCAACCACAATAATCTTTTCCAGCCAGGTAAGATGATGGAGGGCCCTGGCTATATTATCTTCCTCATTCCAGGTAAGTATTATAGCGGTTAATGTTTTTGCAGGAATAAGGCGGTCCATGTCAAAAAGCTGCTGCAATTTTTTTATAGAGCTGATAGTATGCATCAGCAATGGTTACTGCATCAAAACGCTGCCTGTTTTTTCGCCCGTTCATAATAAGCTGTTCACGATAGGCATCATTGTAAATGATCTGCAGCAGCCCCTGCCGTATCGCATCCACGTTATGCGGATCTACCAGGCAGGCGGCATCGCCGGCTACTTCGGGCATGGCAGAAATATTGGAGGCAAGCACCGGCCGTTCAACTGCATTGGCCTCAATAACGGGCATTCCAAAACCTTCATAAACAGATACAAAAGCCAGCAGATCGCAGTTGATATATTCCTGGTATAACGCTTCTGTTGAGAGATTTGATTTAACAGTAAAATCAATTTCATATCTCCTGAGCTTTTCCATATCTCCTGTATGCACATTCCCCGCTATCACCAGCCTGCATGGAATATTTTTTATTGCTTCTGCCAGCCTTGCCAGGTTTTTATTTTCGGCAGCGCCTACCTGCAATATTGCCGGGCAGCTTTTATTAAAGGCTTTAGGCGCCGGCTGGAATACCTGGCTGATGGCAGCCGGCACCACCTGTATTTTATCTGCATGGCAGCCGGTATAACGCATAACCGCCTCTTTTGTGGCTAACGATACTGTAGTTATATAAGCAGCTTTTTTAACCGGGGCTTTTAAATAAAGCCAGCCCGTCATTTTCTTCTGAAGGCTTGTTTTACGCTCCATGAACCGGCAATCGTGTATGGTAAGCAATACATTTTTTTTACGCATCAGCAGGTTAAGAAAATGCATTTCGCCTGTTATATGCAATACTGTATTCTTTTGCTGTAGCAGAGCAGCCTCAATTATATTAAAAGCCTTCGACACGTAACCATCGTTGAACCGGCTGCAAACTTCAACCTTAAAATCAATCTTATTTTTTAACTGGCAGCGAAGGCTTTCAAATATGCTTTCTATACTGAAATTAAAACCCGGCCTGGGCCTGCGCTGAAAATGAATCACCTTTATCATTTCAATATTGATCGCTTATGCTTCAATCACCGGCATACATGCTGTTTCTTCATCTGCACTTTCAAACAAGGTAACTTCTTCAGGCAGGCTATCATTAAATGCTGCCAGTATCATGCCTCCTGCAAGCATAGCAAAACCAAGTGATGTTGGCTGCGCCCAGTTTCCCTGCCATATATTGATAAACGCAAAACTAAATAGCATCCAGGGCAATGTGTTCCCTTTCCGCAATTCTTTAATGCACCTCTTTAACAGTGAAATACTTAAACTTACCCTGATAAAAATAATAATAAAGCCAGGCAACAGGCCCAGTTCACCGATAATACGGCCCCACTCTTCTTCCGCTATCAGAAACTGCCGGTCTCCTGATAAAAGCACAGCGCCGGCATTGGTGCCCATACCAATGCCATAGCCGAAAAAGGGTATGTTGGGCGCATTTTGCAGGGCGCTGATCATGCCGCCTGCAAAGCGGTCAAAAAATACGCCATGCAACCCGCCCTCGGTTTCATTGGCGCTTTCAAACCGGGCAATGAAAACGTTCATCCCTTCACCAAAAAAACGCATATCCTTTAATAATATCCATGCAGCTCCAACCAGTGCGGCGCCTGCGGCTATCCTTTTTACATAACCGGGTTTGCGCAATAAGGCTATTATCATGAAAGAAAGGGATAAAGCGATTTCAAATAACAAAGTACGGCTAATGGAAAATGGTATAGCTAATAATAAACATACCGTAGCCGTAATAAGAAGCAGCCTGTTAATAAGGTAAGCATGAAACCAAAAATAAAAAATACAGGCCGCAAGGAAGCCGTAATACAACGAATTGCCATTGGTGAACGAGAAAAATCCCGGCGGCCGGTAATAGCCAAGCGCCCCGCTAAAACCAGCGCCGCCCGCATCCCCTCCCACGCCCCGGTTTACAAAAGCAGACTGCGGGCTGTAAAACTGCATAATGATGAGCAAGGTGGCGGGAATGGCGATCCCCAAAGTTACCCGCCCTATCTGTACAAGGTCATCCGCATCCAGTATGCGGCCAATAGCAAACATTAAAGGAAAATGAATGAGGAATACCCTGGCCCCGAATAAGGCTACAAAAACATTCCCATGCCCCATTGTTACCGCTGTAACCATTGCAATACAGGTAACCAGCACCATCCAGAAACTATATGGGTTAAATGCATACAGCCCTTTTGCACGGGCCGCCAGGATAATATAAACAGCTATGGGATCGCGTATAATAAGCAAAGGATCAGAAAGCCCCGGCAATACCCATTTTCGCAAGGCCCCTTCAAAAATAACCAGCAGGAAATAGAGCCATACCGCAGCCTTCAGGCGGCGAAGCGCTTTATACTGTATGCCCGGTAAAAGCTTCATTTGATTGGCTGCAGGTTTGCCGTTTACCAGGTTGCCTGCATACGGCCATTAATTTGTTCATGAATAGCTGATGCCGTTAACTTAAGATTTAGATTTTTGTAAATCTTCAATAATCATAATTAAGCTTGTTTTGACCTAAATCCCTCTCCAAAGGAGAGGGACTTTGCACACATCTTGACAGGTTTAAGATCCACCTTAAATCAATGGCATTGCATGAATGGCATGGATTATGGTTTCACCGTAAACTTCCCAGGAATAAGCACGGGCATGACTGGCCGCGGCCAGCCCCATATCTGCAATAAATTTACGATGCTCGGCAAACCAGTTTATCTTTTCCGCTATCATTTCCGGGGAACGGACAGGCACCACAAACCCGGTTTCACCTTCCTTCACCAGGTCTTCCCCGCCTGTGTTTTTTGTAATGATAATAGGCAATCCCCTGCTCATAGCTTCCTGCATTACCAATGCCCTTCCTTCCACTATGGAAGGCAAACAGAGAACATGGCAGGAAGACATTACCTTAAGCGCCCCGCAATGAGGAGCCGGCCTGATGTACGTATATGCGGGCAGGTGTTTTTTATAAAAACTTTCTTTCTCCAGCCTGCTGCCCATAACAACAAGTTCTACGCCTCGGTTATTCAAAACCTGTATTGCCTTTGCCAGGTCTGCCAGTCCCTTTCGCTGGCCAAGGCTTCCTGCAAATAACACCCGTAATCTGTCGTTTCTTTTCAAATCAGCCCTTTTAATTTCCTCAGAGAACAGGGGCGTGCCAAAGGGCGAGACCAATATTTTTTTTCCTGAAAACTCCTTCAACACGGAGTCAGCCACAAACCGGCTGGGCGCAATTACAAGGTCTGCCATTTCCATTTCAGCGGTTTTTCTTTCAAGTTTTTCAGGTGAATTATTAATACTCCGCCTCAATGTATTTTTCCATTCCGGCAGGCGCTCTGCTTCTTCCATCAATAATTTAAGGGCTGTTTTCCAGTAAGCTATGGGCAGATCGTACACACAGGCAAGCCCTGTTTTTTTCGCTGCAGCAAAGCTGTAAAAACTCCCGTCTTCATAAGCATATATCAGGCGGGCCCTCCCCGCAGCTTTGCTTATTCTTTTTGAAACATACCTGTCAAGGCTTCTGTAAACCGCATCAATGCTGAAAACGCTGTTTTCCTCCTTCGTTAATTTGTATATACCTGTCCTGTTTGCCAGTTGGCGGCATATTTCCCGCCAGGGATGAGTTACGGTAAAGGGCTTAAGATGGGTTTTAAACGCGCGCCTGCCAATATCCCTGACAAGGTATTGGAGCCAGGCAGTGTCTTCAAAACCGGCCACGGTTGTATAAAAATATTCCAGCAACCCTTCCTGTGCAAAGGCTGTTACCATAGCGCGAACATTGGCATTGCCTGTAGGATGTGAAACCAGTATTTTCAGTGTGGCTGAAGTTTTTGCAGGATATTTTTAATCAATAACCGGCCATTATTCTTTAAATGAATGAAACCCGCTAAAGGATAATAAAGTTTTTTTTCATACATCATAATCATAAACCGTACAAATACAGAAGATGACAACCTGAGCAATGCCGCCTTCAGTTCCATCTTCTCATTTTCATTATACATGCTGTTTGAAAGGCAATTTGCATGCGCCACAGCAAAATATTCTCTTGCTTTATGCACTTCACGCACCGCATAATTTCTTTTTTTAAAAGCCGGCTCCAATACTTCTTCAAAAACATTGGTTATCCCTTTTATTTCTTCCAGTTTCCGTTTCATCCGCTGCCGGCCGGCATTATTCCATACCCTGTAGCAGGCATAAACAGCAGGTGTATATACATTGCCATACCCATGGGCTGCAATATCGGCAGCCAGGTAATAATCTTCCGCAAAATTGGAAGGGCATTGCAGGAACCCCGTTTCCTGCAATGCCTTTTTCCTGAACATAATAATATTGGCCGATACTCTGTAACCTTTCAGGCATCTCTTTAAAGCAGTTTCGCCTGTTTCAAACGCATCCTGCCTGAAAAGACTGCGTATCCGCAGCACCTGTTCATGCTCATTTATTTCCTGCACAGCACAATGGGCATACCCTGCCATGGGGTGCCTGTTCAGCAACCCACTTAAATAACGTATATAACCCGGTAAAAGCAGGTCATCAGAGTCCAGCCTTACGATATAATCGCCCATAGCCTGTTTAAAACAGGCATTAACATTGGCGGTTATGCCTGTATTGCCCGGCTGATGGATTACTTTTAACAAGGTTGTTTTGCGCTTCAGCATGGTGAGAACAGTTGCCGTATTATCTGTGCTGGCATCGTTTGAAATAATAATTTCACAAGGCAGCAGGCTTTGCGCCAGCACACTGTTAATACAATTTTGAAGGCAATGCGCCTGGTTAAAAGTGGGTATGCAAACAGATACCTTCATTTAAAATTCCCGGGAAAATTTCAGGTGAACCATCTTTAATATTGCATTTAAACAGGCGGGCAATCATATCCTTTTGCCAAATTGCCGCACTCAGATAATGTTTTTTACAGGGCAAACAGCCGATAAAATATTCTTTGTATATACTTCGCTTTTCCAGTTAATACATTCTTCATAACCAGCCTGGCAGAGGGGATGATTGCCACGATCCATGTGCAGGCAGGGGTGGCAGGGCGCCACGGCATCAATAACCCTGCCCGTGAATGCGGGGCTCGTAACAGCATTTGCGGGCGCTTCGGTAATGGTAATAGAACAATTACCGGTTGCATACTGAAGCAGGTGCGATGGAAAGCTGTCTGTGCTTAACGTATGCCGGGCATATTTTGCCAGTTCGATTATATCGCCCGGCTCTTCGTAAAAGTAAACAACCTTTAACCCCTGCCGCAAAAATGCGTTTGCCATTTTATCTTTATAAAAAAAGGCATAGCAGGCATGTGGCAGGAATTTCTTTGCCCACCATACCGGAATAAACTGCCTTGCCGTGCCGGCTGGGAAAACAAGGATATATTGATGTAAATCTCCGGGAATATGCAATGCCCGGGATACAGGTGCGCCATTTACTGATTTGTATTGCAGGCTGGCCATATCTTTTTTAAGTTGCCGGCAAAAGGCATTGTAAGACGTTTTCCGGAAAGCCTTAACGGCAGTTATTTCTTCATAGCCCTGGTAAACAGTTTTCCCTGCTGCAGGTGGCGACTGGATAACACCTAACCTGTCAAAAATGGCGTACAGCATGTTCCCCGCAACCTGCCTGCAGAAATTGCCTTTTTTACGCAGCACCTGTCTGCCGTAAGGCGATATAAACCTGCATCCTTTTATAATTGGGATTACCAGGTTTTTTATACCCAGCGAAGTATAAATTAATGACCTTCCGGAAGGCCTGCCACAACTGATGAAAAGCCTGTCCGAAAAAATATGCGTAGCCAGCCTTTGCATAAAGGGCGGCACAAAGACGCTTATTTGCACAGAAGGGTAAATGGCTGCAACTGCATACAAGCTTACCAGCCGCATCCATACATCGCCATTACCGCCCTTCCCTGAATCTATTGCCACCGCAGCCATGCAATATTGAATGATTTTTGAGCTTCTATTATTAGTCATTTGACAGGTACCGGGCAAATTTGCCGGCAATGGCGCCTACACCCCATTCTACAGGCGTTTTGCTTTGCAGCATGCTGTTATACCGGCTTATTTCATCCGCATATTCGGGAATGGGCTGCGAAGAAGGCGCTGTCACTTTAACCCCATGATAAATCAGTGCGGCAAAAGCGCCGCTTTTGCCAATATGTTCCACCGGCGTGCATAAAATGGCTTCGTGTAATATGCTGAACACCGTTGACACCTTTGCAGCTTCCATTTCTCCTAATTCTATTATCTGTACAGGATTATGCAGCGCTTTTTTAATTTTCCCCAGTTCTCCGGGGTGGTTATTTCTTCCAATAAATACCAGCGCTATTTTCTTTCCGGCGCCTGTTTTTTGTATATGGGCGGGTATTTCCGCATAAAGCTTTGCAACGGGATAGAGCGTTCCAAAAATGCCTATTACCAAAAGCGATGCATCACTAAAATGTATGTGGTTTTCTTTTTCTATCTGTTGCAAAAAATGGTGGTCAGCAGGGCCGTTGGCTATGTTACTGAACAAGGGCATCACCTCTGCGTATATTTTCTTTTTCCGCAGCGCCAGCTGGTATAACCGGTTAGTGGTAGTGATTTTCTGAGGCGAAAGCATTTGTATAAGATTAGCGCAGACCTGCTTTTGAAAAAAACCATACATTTTATGTTTTATGGGAGAGAGCGCGCTTATGCCTGTCCATATTTCGTGAAACATGATATGCCATTTGCAATTTTTTCCCAACTGCTTTATTATATGAGGTAAATAAAACGGCAACCCCTTTTTGCTGAACCCGTAAGGCACATATTGCAGGCTTATCCATTCGGGGCTAAAGCGGTTGATGTAATCATTAGCCTTTGCAATGCGGGCCTTCCACGAAAAAAGATTTGAAAAGCGAATTACAGGCACCTGCACATCTTCATCATGCTGGCATTCTTCCGCATAACCTTTGTGTATGGATTTATCATGTAAAGCGGCAATAGCCGCCTGGTTACCCAGTTTTATCAGTGCGCCGGCAAGCTTGCGGGTATAATCGCCCACCCCATCCTGCCCGGGCTCAAGGCTGCTGCAAAGGAAGATGATGTTCAAAAAAAGAAAAGAAGTCGTGTTATGCTAATGATTACCTTAACCTAAAATTCAATAGCGCCTGTAAAAACGCCCGATAAAAGATGCAAGCTTTATATATAGTTTTTTCAGCAAAATGCTTCCGGAATTACGGACTTTAATAAAACCATCCGCGTTTTTCCAATATGCTTTTTCTGCAATGGAAGGGGGAAAGCCTTTTAAAGCATACAATAAGCAATTTTTTTTCCAGGGCTTTGGAAAGCCGGTTGCATGCGCCATAACCTTCCACCCGCCGTTTATAAAGCTCATAGCATCAGGCCCCATTTCGCTTATCTCACCATCATAACACATAGCTGCCATATTGAAGGTATCCTGGTCTGCAAAATGAAAAGCATGGCCTGCATTTGTTTGTGCGAACACGGAGGGATTTACCTGGTTATATCTGACAACGTGATGCAGCAGGTTTGACCAATATTTCAGGAAGCTGATGTTTGTTTTTGATACCCCGCAAAATCCACTGTTTAAGCCTGCATGCAAATGGCAGGACATAGGGTAGTTTAATGCACGGATTATTTTCTTCCATTCATGCCTTACAGGATGGGAAGACGGCATTGCCACTGCTGCAATTTCCTGAACAAGGCATACGCCCTGCTGCGCCCAACTTTCAAAAAAATCCCAGGGATAAGCAATGACTATATCCGGATCAAAATAAAACAGCAGATCAAATTCAGGCTTAATCTTTTCAATTACCTGCAGAAAAAAATCGGGTTTATAATTACTTAAATGCCATCCTGTAGTTATGGGCAGGAAATGCAGGTGTATATGCTGCATGGTTTTCATAATAATAACATCATGCCATTCTGCTATTGTATTTTTTTCTCCCTTTACCCACTCAGGCAGTTCACCTTTATAGCCGATATATATTTTACCCTTAAACCCGTTTGTATGCAGGGAATTAATGAGTGCCGCAACACCATAATGATAATGTCCTTCAAACAAGGTGCAAATGATGCTTTTGACCATGCAACTTTTTATATGCCCTTTTTATTAACCGCACAGGAAAAAAAATATCAATTAATAAAATACTTTTTATAAGCGCTATATTCAAACAAAAGTTTTTATTCAGGCTAAAACTATATACCCATGTTTTACAAATGCTTTCTTTAAGCTGCTTCCGTATGGCTTTATCCTTCGTTTTTTTAACGAAGCGCACCATGTTTTGTACAGCTTCTGCGCCCATAAGGCTGGCTTTTAACGACCGTACATTATGCGGATGCGCCCTGAAATAATTGAGTTTTCTTTCATCAAAGAATATGCGGGCATTATAACAAATGTTTACCCATATACGCCAGTCGCCCGATACTTTTAAACGCATATAGCTTTTATCAGCTTCCATAAAAAGTGATTTTTTAAAAACAACGCCGCTGGCGTTTGAAATAATGCAGTTGAAGAAAAGGTACTGTTCGCAAAAGGCCCTGCCTCTCATGCTTTCACCATTAATAAAATAATTGATAAAAACAGCAGGATAGCTATCGTTTGAAAGCATAATATTACCCTTCTCATCAATAGCATGATAATTACAGAAATACAATCCAAGGCTTTTATCTTTTTTCAATTTCAGCATGGCCTGTTCCAGGAAGCTTACATTGGCATAATCATCGCTTTCTGCTATCCATATATATTCTCCCTGTGCCAGCACAACGCCCTTATCCCATTGTTTAAAGGTGCTGCCGCTGTTTGCTTCATTGTACATTATTTGCGAAACACTGGGGTGGCTTCTGTACAATTCTATAATTTCCCTGCTGTTATCGGCAGAACAATCATCCAGTATAATTACTTCAAAATCTTTAAAGGTTTGATTTAATACAGATTCGATCCGTTTTTCAAGAAAAGGCGCATGGTTATAATTCGGTATAATAACAGAAACTTCCATTAAATTTTAAACCCATCCGGATTTTTTTCCAGCAAAGGCACCATCCATCCCTGAATGAACTGTATATCTTTCATGGCATTGCCTGAGAGCCTGTAAAACCAATACAGGGCATTGTAATATTGTTTTAGCTTCAGCCGGTACATAGCCTTTTCTTTTATAAACAGGTATTTGAGATTATTCCAGGCGCCCTGGGTTTTTAATAGCTTCAGGAAATATATGATAAATGCACGCCTTAGCTTTTTAAGGCTTAAGACATATTGTTTATCAAAAGCATCAAATACCATCCTGTAGAGGAAAAAATAATAATCGGCATAACCAAAAGTGGCGAAGTTTTTTTTGAGGGCCATCCATGCAAGCCTCGATGACGGCATAAAATGCCTGTAATGCAGGGCCTGGCAATAATATATTTTCCTCCCCATCAGCAATAAGCCGAAAGCCAGTTCTACATCCTCTCCCGCTGCTTTGCCCGGCACCTTGCTGGTTAATGCAGCAAAGCCAAGCTTTCGCAGGCATTGCCAGTCAGTATTTTTAATGATCATGCCGGCTCCCCATACGCCGTAATAATTCTGATCAAAATAACCCGGCTTTTTTACCGGGCTGCCAATAACCATATAATGCTCCAGGTTGAGCGCCTTAATCCATGCAGGCGGATCACATTCAAACACCGCATCGTTACAGCCCTGAAAAATACCGGCGCCCGGATGTTCCTTTATCAGCCTGGCAGCATGCAGCAGGTAATCGCGGCACAGCCAGTTATCATCATCCACTATTATCATCCATTCAAATTTAGCTGCATCATATCCTGTTTCAACAGCATAGCCTTTACCGGGCCTTGGCTCATACAGAATATGTAAGGGGAAAGGTGATCCGAGCTCACGCCAGAGATTGCAGCTAAAGCCGGTTGTATTATCGGTTGAGGCATTATCTATCATTATTATTTCAACGGAAATATTTTCGGGAATGTTCAGCGCTGCCAGGTACCGGAGTGTTTGCTGCAGCCTGGAAGTTCCGTTATGCGTGCAAAGCACCAGTGAAAAACCCTGGCAATCATTTCCGGGCTTCATTCGTGCATTTTTGTTTTTCAACGGCCTCATGCCTGTCCCGAACTTGCTTCGGGAGAACCTCGCTATGTACCTGCCTCACCGGCAGGCAGGCATTCCCCTCCCGAAGCTGGTTCGGGACAGGTTGTGTGAGAAAAATTATCATGCTCGGTTTC